>NZ_OZ018776.1:0-343166 GCF_963970025.1 Rickettsia helvetica | reverse complement strand
AAATAATCAATCAAAGCGCTCCAAGAAGCAATAATATTTTTATTTATTATTTGTTTCAATACTCTATTTATCAGCTCACGTATTAGAGCAAAATTGATATATAAATTTTCATTGGTGCCTTTAATACTAAGTAGCCTTTCCTTATCAAAGTTAATTAAATCCGTAATATCAAAATGATCAAGTAATTTTTTAGCAAGAGGTTTTACGTCTTTACGAGGGATAGCCGGAAATAACATTACTTCAAGTAATTCATAACCGGATAAGTGTTCTGCTCCAGCGGCAACGAAGCGTTCTTTTACTCTTTTACGGTGACCTATATAATGAGGCATACCTATTTCATCATTACCGAATTCTATCAAATTATTTTCTAATATTCTTTATGTTTACTCAAATTATAAATGTTTGTCACCCCGTGGCTTGACCACGGTATCCATAAAACAATAAAGAAGAAGACTGGATCCCGCGATCAAGTCGCGGGATGACAATAAAAAGATCCAACACCTATTTCCTTACATAACTTCCCGGTGCTTCTTCAATAGCCTTTAGATTGTGATAATCTAAAGAATCTACTAGCTTATTATCATTATTTTTTATAAGCCAATCAAGCCAATAATTCCACCATGAGCCTTCATATTCCGTAGCTTTCATAAGCCACTCATGACTACTTAAACTTAAGTCGTCATTAAGCCGATAATTATATTTAGCACTAGCGGGAGGGTTAACTACACCTGCTACATGCCCTGAATCCGTGAGACAAAAAATCTTATGTCCGTTTAATAATTTTACTCCATCATATATTGAATGCCATGGAACTATATGATCTTCTTTTGCTGCTATGAAAAAAGAATTACAATCAACTTTTTCCAAGATCTATTTTTGTTCCGAGTACCTCTAAATTATTAGACTCTTTTAGCAAGTTATTGCAATATGTATTTTGCAAATATTCCTCATACATTTTTGCCGGCAAGTTAGTAGAATCCGCATTCCAATATAGCAAATCAAAAGGCATCGTTTTTTACCGAGTAAATAATTATTGATAAAAAATGTCCAAATTAAATCATTAGCCCTTAGCAAACTAAAACTATTTGATAAATATTGCCCATCAAAATAACCTTTTAGTTTTATCTCTTCCTTAATGTAGTTAATCGTAGCTTCATTAAAAAATACTCCAAGCTCACCGGGATGAGTATAATCAAGCAAAGTAGTAAAGAAAGTAGCACTATGAACAGAATCTATTTTTTTGCTTTGAAGTATGCGATAATTATAGCAAGGAATGTACCGCCCATGCAATATCCGACAAAATCAATTTTTTTAAAACCAAGATTTCTCACATACTCAAAAGGTGCTAAAATACCGTCTTTTAAGTAATCCTCGAAGCCTTTTTCCGATAGAGAGATGTCAGGATTAACCCATGAAATAAGAAAAACTTGAAAATTATTTTCTACTAAGAAAGATACTAAAGAATTATGCAAAGATAAATCGAGTATATAATATTTATTTATACATGGCGGAATAATAAATATCGGAATCTTATAAACTTTTTCTTTCGGTTCATAGCATATTAATTGCATTAAATCATTTTGAAATATGACTTTTCCTTTTGTTGCCGCAATATTTTTACCGAGTTTAAAGGCGGATTTATCGGTAGTTTTAATATTTAATATATCACCTGAACTTTTTATATCTCTTAAGAAATTTTCTATAATCCCTGTACTAGATTTTGACCGCCGCTTTCTAATGTCTCACGTAAAACTTTTGGATTACAAAAAGCAAAATTTGAAGGTGAAAAAGCATCAATAAAATGTTTAGTTACAAACTCTAAATGTTGCTTAAGATCATTTGATAGCTCATACTGTTCTATATTCTTCTTAAGCCACTCGCTAGATAGTAAATAATATTGTTTAACAAAGTCAAAATAAGCATTATCCTCCCATGAAGAATCTTTAAATCTTTTATCTCGATTATCCGGAGAAAATACAGCTTTTGCCGGACTACCGACAAATTTTGCAAAGCTATTCGCTGTAAGCTCTCTTAACTTATCAATATATTCAACATTAAGCTTACAGAACTTTTCAGGATTTGCCCAAAACTGTTCTATCATTAAAAGAGGCTATAATTCTGTTTTTATCACTATCAATTAGGCTCCTAGGGATCATACTCCCCCTACCTTGCATGAAATGCAAAATAAGCTCTTGATATTTATCGGCAATTTCTTTGAAATTATTAATTATAGTCTCGTGTGGGATGTTATACATGTTTAGTTCTGATAATGTTATGCTACTGTTTTAAAGTCATTGCGAGGAGAGGCAAGGCCTCGACGTGGCAATCTTAGGAATGGTGTATTATTTTATGAGATTGCCACTCTCCTTGCAGTTGCTCGCAATGACGTCTTAAGAATCAAAGCTTATGTCTTTACACCATCCCACATCTTATCAACTTTGTCGATAACTTCCTGACTCATTTCTATTTTTTTACCCCATTTTCTATTTGTCTCAGGGTATATTTTATCGGTTGCATCTATTCCCATTTTACTACCAAGCCCTGAATCAGGTGATGCAAAATCCAAATAATCTATCGGGGAATTATCTATAAAGCTCGTATCACGCCTTGGATCGCTTCTTGTTGCTATTGCCCAAATTACTTCTTGCCAATTACGAACATCAATATCATCATCTACAACGATAATAAACTTACTATACATAAATTGCCGTAAGTAAGACCAAATCCCAAGCATTATTCTTTTAGCATGACCAGGATAGGATTTTTTAATCGATACTACCGCAACTCTATATGAACAACCTTCAGGTGGAAGCCAAAAATCGACTATTTCCGGAAATTGCTGCTGCAAGATAGGAATAAAAATTTCATTTAATGCTTCACCTAAGATTGACGGCTCATCAGGCGGTTTTCCCGTATAGGTACTTAAATATACTGGATTTTTCTTCATCGTTATCGCAGTGACCGTAAATACAGGAAATTCCTCAACATCATTATAATATCCGGTATGATCCCCAAAAGGACCTTCAGGCAAATACTCTTCTAAACTTACATAACCTTCCAGCACTATTTCACTATGTGCAGGTACTTTGAGGTCAATAGTTTTGCATTGTACCAACTCTACTTTTTCATTACCGAGTAAACCGGCAAAATTATACTCCGAGACATTCTCAGGTATCGGCGTAACCGCTGCAAAAGTTACCGCCGGATTTGCCCCTATAACGATAGCAGCAGGAAACGGTTCTTTTTTTGCTTCTTTCCAACGTTTATGATGCTCTGCTCCGCCCCGTAACTTTAACCAACGCATCAATAGCTTATTAGGAGCTATTGTTTGCATCCTATATATACCAAGGTTGTAATTATCTATTTTATCATTACTAGGTCCTTTAGTAACTACTATCCCCCAAGTAATTAAAGGCGAAATATCATCAGGCCAACATTTTTGAATCGGTAATATATTGATATTCGGTTTGTCAACGACGACTTCATGACAAGCTGCTTTTGATACGGTTTTAGGAGACATAGCAAATATACGCTTAGCAAGCGGTAACATTGATAATGTTTCTTTAAAAGATGCGGGAGGTTGCGGCTGTTTAAGGAATGCTAGTAAAACGCCAAGCTCTCTTAATTCCCCGACATTCTGAAGCTTAAGTCCCATGCAAATACGATTTATACTAGCATAAAGGTTAGTTAGAACAGGTATAGTAGATTTACTACCGTCGGCTTTTATAACATTTTCAAAAAGTAATACAGGGCCACCTTGCTCCAATACTCTTCTACTAATCTCCGTAATTTCTAGGTCAGTTTTAACCTCAAGAGAAATACGCTTTAATTCACCGTTTTTTTCTAAAAATTTTAAAAACTCCGGTAAATCTTTAAAGCTCATATTTTTATTTTTTTGTTTATAATGCTTACTCTGTTTTCGTCATAAGCTATGGAAATTACTGTGTTGTTGCATGGATACCTAGAGTCGTCATTGCGAGGAGCCGTAGGCTGCGTGACAATCTCATGAAATAATAACAAACTCCCTGAGATTGCTTCGTCAATTACTTCGTAATTTCCTCACAATGACGATACGGTATGACATAGTTGGTTTCCCTACTTACTAAAATTAGCTTTTACCTGCATATCATTCTGAATAATTGTGTAGTTAATTAGCTCGTCAATTACAGAATTTTTAATATTATATATTATATTTTTTTCTGAATTGACATGAATATTTTGAGCCGTTAATTCATCTATACTTCTAGATTTAATATGTGCAAAATATACTTCATCACCTACTTGGAATACAGGCGTATTACTTCCTATTTTAGTATTAAAAATTGATAATAATATCTCAGGAGTTAATGTTAGATCATTTTCCATTTCGGATCTAATATAATTTTTTTTACTTATTTTTATTCCAGTGGCTTTAAGCTCTTTTATATTCTCTTGATCTGAATTATATTCCTTTGCTAAATCCTTGATAATCTTTAAGTTTACATCTGCGATATTCTGCTTTGTCCAAACTTTATGTACCTGCTCTTTAATAGCATCAAATTCAGGTATTTTTGCCGGCTGAATAGATTTTAATTCTACTAATATAAGATAGCTTTTATCTTCTGCTTCTATAGGATAAGATAATTCTCCTTCCGAAAGCTCAAAAATACTATCGGCATTTTCGGCAATTATTTTATCTTCAATAAGATCTGCATAACTGACATAGTTAACGTTTTGTATCGGTAGCTTATATTTTTCAGCAATTTCAACTAAGCTAGACCCTGCTGCTGTCTCATCTTCCAGCTTTTTAGCAAACTCCATATTAAGTATGTCGATTTTTTGAGCCTTTAATAAATCATGTAATTGTTTTTGTACCGATTCAAAACTTTGATTTCCAAACTCATCTTTATTTTCATTATAAAATTCTAACAACTCATCTTGAGTAACTGAGACTTTTAAATCCTTAATATTAACTTTAATATAAGAAAAGCTGCGTTTCTCAGGTACTTCAAACGAGATTTTATTATCTTGGTAAAAATCCTTTAATTGCTGATCGGTAGGAGTAGGGATTTGTAAATCTTTCGGTTTATTTTGTAAATCTATTTGTATTAATTCTACCTCTCTTTTTTCAGCCATATAATCTACTATATTGTCAGTCATAACTTTAGGAACATAGAAACTTTCTACAAAAGTACCGACAAAAATATTTTTTAGAGCTTGTTCTTTGAAATTTAATAAATATTTTTCTTCATCCATATAAGAATTTCTAAAATAAGTTTTAAAAATTTTTATATCGAAAACGCCTTGCTCATTTTTAAAAACCGGTGATTCTTTAACTAAAATTTTAACTGTATCATCACTTAGATCTAAGTCATAATAGCTAACTAAATAATCTAAGACATTATCGTAAACAAGCCTTTTTAGGATTCGGTTATCAATATTTAACTGTGCTATTTCTTCATCGGTTAAACTTGTTCCCGTTTGCTTACTTATAGCATTAATTTCTAAAGATTTTGCTCTCAAAAAATCTTCCTGGGAGATATTTTTCACATGAGAAAAAGTAACAATATCGCCGCTTCTTCTTCCATTTAATACATCTTTAATACCAAAGCCGACAAAAGCAAAAGCGATCATTGCGAATAAAACCCGCATTATAAAACTATCGGCAGTTTTTCTAATATTATCTAACATAATTTTTTATTAAATTTTATCGTCATTGCAAACGGGTATTAGTGCGTGGATATCCAGTCGTCATTGCGAGCAGTCGTAGGCTGCGTGGCAATCTAGAAAAATAATAAAAAAAAATTTACTGGATTGCTTCGTTAATTGCTATGCAATTTCCTTGCAATGATGACTCTTAAGGCTACATTATAAAGCAAAAAAACCTATATAGTCAAACTATATAGGTTTTTTCTTATATTTGTAGACATCCGACGCCATTCCGTGATTTATTCACGGAATCCAGGAACAATATCAAAAAATTGTACATTTTAAGTTATTTTCTGGATCCCGTGGTCAAGCCACGGGATGAAACCGAGCATATTAGAAGTTCACACGAACTTTTACACTACCTTGCTGTGCGAAATACTTACTTCCGATATTGGTATCGTAGTTAATACCGCATTCCATCATTTTGTGCTTAGCAGTAACACCGATGCCGACATCAAAGCTTGTTTTGCTTTGCTTGAAGCTGTTGGTTGGGAAAGGAGCAGTCATACCTTGTAATCTTGCATCAATCGCCGGAACTTTATTCTTGAATGCATAATCAACCATTGCGTAAAGCTCAGGTGTTAGCACTACTTCATTGACATTGATATTACTTGATACTTTAGCACCGAGTAAACCGTCGAAAGTATTATAGTTCTTGCCTTTAACGATAAGATTTTGGTAAGTAGTACCGGTTTCTTTATAGCCTTTATCTTTGATAGTCGAATACCTAAGCCCGGCTAGCGGTGTTAGGTTAATGTTCTCAGGCATCATATAGGTATAACCAGCCATTAACTGACCTGTATAGCTTTCGGATTTATACTTACCGTTTGCAGTTTGATAAGCAGTAGTCGCTAGTGCCGTTGCAATAACACGTCTTGATTTGCTTCTTATCTTATTATCCGAGTAAGATGTTATACCCTCAACAAAGAAATTTTCATAAGGTAAGTTATATAAACCATATACGGAATAGATATTACTCTGTACTTTATTCTTGTCGCCGGTTTTATTATTTTTTAGCTTAATGTCAGTATCGGCTCTTGTATATGCAAGTCCGAGTGCTAGATCATCGCTAACTAAGCCGTCAAAACCTATAGTGCCACCGGTTGTATCAGACTTATAACCACTTATATTGTTATGCATCTTCTGCGTTACATTACCGACAAATGGGCTTATCCACGCACCAAACTTAGCATCTCTGTCCTCATCACCGGCAGCTACAGCAGCCGGCTGTATTGCATTCATTCTAGCATTTAGATTAATTAAGCTACTTGAGATATTACTTAGTATAACTTGATTATTAATAGCAGCTATAGTATCGCTAGGTTTTACAACGTCTTGTATAAGGTAAGTTGTAGCATCTGCTTCCTGTAGCGGTATCATTAGACCAAAGTTATTGAAAGCTTGACGTGCATCTGAACCATTGGGAGCATCCTTCATTAACTCAAGTGATTTCTTTATATTTGCAGCATTTGGGATATTTGCAAGCAGTCCACCCGGTTCAAAATCTTCGTCTATAACATCTTCAGCTATATCCTCTGCAAATAATGTTAAAGTTGATGCATCAAAAGTAAAGTCAACAAAACGGTTGTCATTATTAACGGTTATTTTAACATTCTCTTCGGGAGTAGGCTTTAAACCGCCTGCTGTTTCTGTAGATATTACTGTATATTTTGTATCTGGACTTATATTATTAATGTCGAAATTAGTAGCAGTAACAACAAGTGCTAAAGTTGAAACCCCTGATAAATCAAGAGTACTACCTGATTTAATTAAGATATTACCGTCTGACTTAGCTACTCCATTGAAAGTAGTATTTAAGGTTAATGTATCGGTAAAGCTACCAGTGCCGGTATATGTTACCTGATTTGCTCCTAAGTTAATAGTAGTACCGCTACCTGTTATATTACTATTAAAGGCTAGGCTATTGCCGAAATTAATAGTAGCACCATTAGTTGTAAAGCTGGTAGCCGTTACATTTTTAGCAAAATTAGTGATAGAACCTTTGGCTAAAGTAACTGCACCAGTATTAGTAAACGTATCGGCAAAACTTATAGTGCCGCCGAGCGTCACCGTACCTTTTGCATTAACACTGCTTGCAAAACTTGTAGCACCTGCCGTGGTGATATCACCAACTGAATTAGCCGCAGTCCCTACAACACCGCTAACACTACCGCCATTCGTGAAGTTTAGCTTCAAAGCCTGACCGCCAGTTTTATTTATGCTGCCTGTTAAGTTAAAGTTTGCAGGTAATGTTAAGAGTGCAGTACCGTTACCTTGGATTTCGGTGATGCTAGTATTACTGCCTTTGGTTATACTTACAGCCCCGGCACCTACTTTTAACATAGCGAGATTTGTAATAGGTCCATTAATAGTGCTAGCCCCCTTAGCGATGATTATACCGTTAACTCCGTTGCTGCTTGTAACACTACCGGTGATATTATTACCATCAGCAAGCGTTATCTCTGCTGCTTGATTATTGAAATCTACATCACCGTTAATATTACCGTTTAGATTTAATTTAGTAGCAGCACCGAATGATAAATTTGAATTGATATTTTTATTATAATCAATTGCCGCTACTGATAATTCTAAGTCATTTACAAATATATCGGTATCTATTTGGAATATTCCATTTCCTCTAAATTCTAATTCTTTTAACTTATTTACTGCAGTACCATAAGTAGCATTCCCGACACTTGCAAGTATTATTTTTCCACCCGCAGCTCCTGAATCTACAGCAAGCTTACCTTTATTCTGACCTAATGGATCAAGTACCGCATTTAATGTGATCGTACCATTTCCTGCTGCACTATTTTGTAATACTAAAGTTGCATCTTCATGTGCAAAATTAATAGTCTGACCATTGGCTAAAATTCCTACATTACCACCATTCGCATCAATTGTATAAGAACCGGCACCGACAGGAATCGCTGTGCCTGTATGTCCTACGCCTGCAGCACCGATATTTATTACATTAATTTGGTTAGTAATACCGCCTACATCAACAAAATTTGTAGTACCTAGGATATTAAATACAAGAACATTTGCAGCATCTATATTATTCAGTGCTACACTACCTAAAACATTTAATGATGCTAATTCATTTCCTCCCATACCTATTGCTTTAGCTCCGGCGTCACCTTGTAAGGTTATAAGTTTTGTTGTACCAATAAGAGTTAACACACCGCCACCGGTTGCAAACGCAGGTAAATCATTTTTAAGAGTTATAGTTTTATTATCTGTAGTACTATCGTTAAGTAAGAAAAGACCTGAATTTGCACCTTTAAAATTAATCACTTGAGCGTTTAATATATCAACATTAGCGTTCTTAGCATTTATTGCAAAATTCTTACCATTTTGAATGTCAATTTGTGCAACCGTGCCTATACTAGCATCATTTGCAATCACTGTATCACCAGCATTAATATTAAGTATACCGGTAGCACCGTTTGCTATAGTTCCGCTTAAGTTATAACTCTTACCAGCAGGACCGTTAAACTCTAACGTACTGCCGGCGCCAAAATCTATATTATTCGCAATCAAGTTTCCACCGACTTTTATAGTACCTGCTGCTCCACCACCGGCAACATTATCAAAATTTACGGTTTGAGCATAAATATCACTACCAAATACAAGATCCGCAGCACCATTATCAACTTTAGCATTAAGGACTTTTAGAGATGCTCCATTTGCACCTACTGCTCCGGTAACCCCTACTCCTAGTGTCGTTAATGTACCATTACCCCCTGCTGCAGTTACTGCTCCAGTAATACCATTATTTGCTGTTAACGCACCATCAGCTGCAAAGTTCACTGCTGCTGTGATTGCTCCTGCTGCCGTTACATCCGCTGCTCCATTATTAATGGTCACGTTTGTTGCATCAATAGTTGTTACGTTACTCGCTCCATTAAAAGTGACTTGCTTTAGTATATTTGCTGTACCGTTAGCACCTATTGCTGCACCAACATCCCCCCCATTAACTATAAGTGTTCCGTTATTTCCAACAGATGTTACAGCCCCGGTAATACCGTTACCTAAAGTTAACATCCCATCTGCATTAAACACTGCTACACCTGTAACTAACCCACCGGCGATTAATTTACCAGCAGCTGTAAAATTAATCGCTCCATTTACTGTCCCTGTTGTTACCTCAGTTCCAGCATTACCAACCTTTACGTTAGTCGCAAATATATTACCTGCATTACTTGCTGCTGCGTTATTAAATATTAATTGCTTTAGTGAACTACCACCGGTACCAGCATTTGCTATATCTCCTGCTGTTACTATAACTGTACCGTTACCCCCAACAGATGTTATATCCCCTGTAATACCGGCTCCTAAAGTTAATTGACCATCTGTAGTTAATACTGCTGTACCAGTTACTAACCCACCGGCAATTAACTTACCGGCAGCTGCAAAATTAATCGCTCCATTTACTGTTCCTATTGTTACCTCAGTTCCAGCATTACCAACCGTTACACCCGCTGCAAATATATTACCTGCATTACTTGCCCCAGCGTTATTAAATGTTACTGCTGCTAAGGCAGCACCATTTGCACCGGCATTTGCTATATCTCCTGCTGTTACTATAACTGTACCATCACCACCATTAGTCGTTATTATATCCCCGGTAATACCGTTACCTAAAGTTAACGTCCCATCTGCATTAAACACTGCTGCACCTGTAACTAACCCACCGGCAGTTAATTTACCGGCAGCTGTAAAATTAATCGCTCCATTTACTGTCCCTGTTGTTACCTCAGTTCCAGCATTACCAACCTTTACGTTAGTCGCAAATATATTACCTGCATTACTTGCTACTACGTTATTAAATGTTAATTGCTTTAGTGCACTACCACCGGTACCGGCATTTGCTATATCACCTGCCGTTACAATAACCGTACCGTTATTCCCGGCAGATGTTATATCCCCGGTAATACCGTTACCTAAAGTTAATGTACCATCTGCATTAAACACTGCTGCACCTGTAACTAACCCACCGGCAGTTAATTTACCGGCAGCTGTAAAATTAATCGCTCCATTTACTGTCCCTGTTGTTACCTCAGTTCCAGCATTACCAACCTTTACGTTAGTCGCAAATATATTACCTGCATTACTTGCTACTACGTTATTAAATGTTAATTGCTTTAGTGCACTACCACCGGTACCGGCATTTGCTATATCACCTGCCGTTACAATAACCGTACCGTTATTCCCGGCAGATGTTATATCCCCGGTAATACCGTTACCTAAAGTTAATGTACCATCGGTAGTTAATACTGCCGTACCTGTAACTTTTCCGTTTGCTGTTAGCTTACCAGCATTTGTAAATTCTATTGCTCCTTCTATTTGCCCGGTAGTCACTATCGATGCGTTATTTCCGATATCTTCTCCTATTGTTATTGTTGTTGCAACTACATTACCAGCCGCTATTCCATTACCGGCATTATTATTACCGTTATTAAAAGTTACTAATTTTAGCCCTTTATTAGCTATAACACCTATATTTCCTATATTATTACCGCCTGTAATAATAAGTGTACCTTGATCATCTACAGTTGTTGTTATATTTCCCGTTATTCCATTTCCTAATGTTAATTTACCATTATCATTAAATACTGCAGTACCCGTGACTAAACCGCCTGCTACAAATTTTGCTCCAGCTCCAGCTAAATTTATAGCTCCACTGACTGTACCTGTTACATTAACTGAACCATTCGTAATAATATTTGTTGCTGCAAGCGAAATAGCACCTACGCCTACACCACCATCAACAGTTATTGAAGCTAACTTATGGGTTGTACCTATTGCAGCAGTAAAAGTGGTATCTGTACTAACTTTTAATACACCCTCATCGTCATTTGCACCGTCTAGTGCCCCATCAAGTGTTATCAGATCCATAGAAGCCGAGTGAATAGTTAAGCCTGCAGTGGCACCGCCTAAGGTAATAGCTCCTAAACCATTATAAACATCGGCACCCTGTCCCAATCCATCTGTACCGGTTAAAGTTAACGTAAAGGTATCACTAATGCTAACAGGAAATGCCGTACCGCCATTGATATTAACAGAACCTAAAGAAATATTTTTATTTACCGTAAATAAAGCAGGTACTTTATTGTTTACATCTATTGCCGTAATATTTACTGCTTCATCAGCATCAACCGTAAAATCGTCATCTGTATATTGTAAAGTACCGCCTGCAAATTTTACAGCAGGATTTAACCCCACACCTGTACTAAATGTTGCATTTGCATCTATTGTAGCAGCACCCAACGCTCCGCTACTGGTTAGCATTAATGCTGCAGTTGAGGTGGTGAATAAAGCGGTTTTAAGACCTTTTTGAATTGCTTTTTGAAATAATTTTGGAGAAATATTCGCCATATGTAAACCTTAATAAAAATCGAATAACTTAGAAAGTATTGTAAATTTAATACAACTTTTTAAATATGTCTATTATAATTATTAATATAGATGATATTTTTACAAATTTAGTATGAATATGTGGCATTTGTATAGATTATATGTCATTTCGTAACGGCGTTGTTGCGTGGATACCTAAGTCGTCATTGCGAGTAAACATAGAGAGCGTGGCAATCCAGAAAAATAATAAAAAAATGCTATAAATTAGCATTTTTTAACTGGATTGCTTCGTCAAAACTTACAGTTTTTCCTCGCAAGGACGACTCGGTATCCATACGGGCAATACCCTCTTGCAATGACGACTTAGTATCCATATTCTCCTAACACTTTAGTAACATCATCATACATATAATATTCAGAAGCATTAGCTTTGAGCAATAATTCTATAGCCGGGACACGATGATTACTCTTCGCCATGGCCAGCGGTGTTAGACCTGATTTATCACGATAATTAATATCCGTAGTGTGTTCAATTAAAAACTGTATAATTCTTCACCGCAATTAGCTTTTATAGCATGATGCAGAGCTAGACGCCCTAATTGGTCTTTATCAACACCTTATACTATATAAAGTTTCTACTAACTCTAAATCACCGGCATATATTGCTTTTTGTAAAAGCTTTTGTCCTAAAGCTTTATCAAATTCGGCGTAATCTTTAATCAAAATTTTTACTAGTTTTGAGGTGTTTATATTCTTATCATAAATTTGAGTTACTTTTTCTAACAGTGTTTGCTGCCCTGTGTTTTTACCGACTAGTGTATGATTTACTAGATACTCTATTAATCTCAAATCTTCAGAATCAATAGCAAGTTCAAAAATCTTATAACCGAGTTCGCTTTTAATATCAAATTTAGCACCTTTGCTAATTAATGCTTTTACTGATGAGATATTTTTCGATTCTACAGCTAACTCTAAAGGAGTTTTATTATTATTATGATTTTTATCATGAAAAAATTGTACTATTTTACCATTTCTATATTACCGATTTTTATTGCTAAGTGAATAGCAGACCAACCATACATGTTAGGAGCAATTTTTCCTCCCATCTAAACTAAAAATTTTACTGTTTCTAAATCATGACCAAGTATTGCTAACTCCAAAGGAGTTCTACATTTAACATCTGTAGCATTAATATTTTTTTCATTACATAAAGCTTTTACTAACTTTATTTCTTTAGATCCTACTGCTATATGTAAATCCGACCATTTATTATCTCTTATAGCCATCGGGTTT
This sequence comes from Rickettsia helvetica, assembly GCF_963970025.1. Lineage (NCBI taxonomy): Bacteria > Pseudomonadati > Pseudomonadota > Alphaproteobacteria > Rickettsiales > Rickettsiaceae > Rickettsia > Rickettsia helvetica. Next base: position 329,825 of record NZ_OZ018776.1, on the reverse strand, counting down.
ACTTTCGCTATCTTAGCCTTTAAAGCTTTAAGACGTGGTATTATATAATCTTTAGGGGTAATGCATATGAGGTATAGTAACTTGGGTGTCTGGTTCCAGTGTTAGAGGTAGTCAATTGAATTATTTCCATATAATGTCAATGATAATATGTATTTATGTCATTCCCGCCTACGCGGGAATCGACTTTGTCATCCCGCGACTTGATCGCGGGATCCAGTCTTCTTCTTTATTTTTTTATGGATACCGTGGCTTGACCACGGTATGACAGAGGTGGAATTGAGCCATGCAACCACTCCTACCTCTCAGGCAATAATATCTCTCTCTTACCTGTATGATTCGGTGGTGAGACTATTCCCTCTTTCTCCATCTTCTCAACTAAGTTGGCAGCTTTGTTATAGCCGATTCTAAGCGACCTTTGGATATAGCTAATGGAAGATTTTCGCTCGTCACGTACTACCTGCACAGCTTTTTTGTAAAGCAATTCATCAGATGTGCCGTCGCCGATATCAATGCTACTATCGTCTTCTTCAGGTTGCTCGGTAACGGCAGAGATATATTCAGGCGTACCGGTTTCTTTTAAATATTCCGTAATTTTCTCAATTTCGGCTTCATTAACAAATGGTCCGTGTACCCTACTTATCTTTGAAGTATTCCCCATAAATAGCATATCACCCATACCGAGTAACTGCTCGGAGCCTTGCTCTCCTAGGATCGTTCGACTATCGATTTTAGAGGTAACTTTAAAGCTAATACGACTTGGAAAATTGGCTTTAATGACGCCGGTAATAACATCTACCGATGGTCTTTGCGTTGCCATGATAATATGGATGCCAGCAGCTCTTGCCATTTGAGCAAGCCTTTGAATTAGCATTTCGATATCCTTACCGGCAACTAGCATTAAATCAGCCATCTCATCAACAATAACCACTATGTAAGGTAGTTTTTCCATATTCATCGTAACGGTTTCGTAAATAGGCTTACCGGTTTCAGGATCAAAGCCCGTTTGAATCGAACGCTCAATTACTCTATTCTCTTTAACTGCTTCTAAGATTTTTGCATTATAACCTGCGATATTCTTAACACCGATATTGCTCATCATTCTATAACGGTTTTCCATTTCCTTAACTGCCCATTTAAGTGCAACTACCGCCTTAGATGGCTCGGTTACCACGGGAGTTAGCAAATGCGGTATTCCGTCATAAGCCGATAATTCAAGCATTTTCGGGTCAATCATGATAAAGCGGCATTCTTCGGGAGCATAGCGGTATAAGAGCGACACAATCATCGCATTAATACCGACGGATTTACCTGAGCCAGTGGTTCCTGCTACTAATAAATGAGGCATTTTAGCAAGATCGGCAATCAGCGGCTTACCTGCTAAATCTTTACCCAAGACTAACGGCAACAAAGTTGATTTGTCTCGGTATTCGGGAGTTTCTATCAGTTCTTTTAAACAAAAAAATTCACGTTGCTTATTAGGAAGCTCAATACCAAGTACGTTTTTGCCGGGTATTACTGCTATCCTTGTTGATAAAGCAGATAATGAGCGTGCTATATCATCAGATAACCCTACTACCCTTGATGTTTTCGTGCCTGCTGCCGGCTCAAATTCATATTGAGTTACCACCGGTCCTTGATTGATATTAATTATCTGCCCTTTAACTCCAAAATCATTCAACACGGTTAATAACTCTTCAGCCTTTTGTTTAAGCTCTGAAGAAGAAGCTCCTTTTACATGATGGTTTTCAGGATCACGTAATAAAGAAATAGGCGGCAATTCCGCTATTTCGCTTTGAGATATTTTAGGGCTAACCGGTTTGCTAAAGAATTTTATAGGATTTGCAGGTACGGGTCTCGCTTCTTCAGTGCATTTTACTTTTTCACTCACGGGCCTTTGGTAAGAAGAAGTTATATTTATCTTATCATTGTTTTTAGTAGGGAATAATCTTATTGACGACAATCGTGAAAATACATTATGTAAAAAAGATTGTATCCAATAGGTTAAAAATTTACCTAGTTTAATAATAAAATTATTTAAAGAAGTAAATTTAATTTCAAGTAAAACAACTAATATAATAAAGGTAAAAAATATTAATAATAAGTATAGTTGATTTGTAAATCGCTCAAAAAAATTAGAAGCTATTATTCCAATAGCTCCGCCTGCATTTGCCGGTATGAATTCTAGCTTAAGCTTAGATAATAATGTGCTACTGCTAATAAGAGCAAGAAACATTACAAACATACGGATAAATGAGCCGCGATATCTTCCATACCAACAATTTCTCCCCCAAACAAAGCAAGCAAGCGGTATAATAAAAGCAGCCAACCCAAAACATTGATATAAACAATCCGATAAATAAGAACCAAAAATTCCGACTAAATTACTAGAGTACTCTGTTGTGACTGAGTTAAAAGAAGGATCATCTATATTATACGATGTGAGAACAGTAACAATACCAAGCCCGATTATCCCTAAGATAACAGCTTGCACCTTATTGTTTAAAAGAATTTTGTTTATGTAATATAGCATAGTTTTAAATATTAAGCTAAATTATGAGTTTTATATCTTTTTCTATAATACTCTATAGGCTTTTCAATAAAGAAATAATTATTACTGTTATAAAAGTAACCAACATATTAAGAAATTTCCCATTATCAGCCCAATATGAAATAGCAGGTAATATATTATACAAGACAATTAAATGACAACAATATATTGGGTAAGAGAGTAAAGCAATTAATTTGTCTAACTTATTATCTTTGGTTAAGTCAAATATTTTTCCTAAAGATAAAGCAAATAAACAATAAAAAAGTAATTTTTTAATTGAAGCTCTATTGGGATAAACGGAAAAGTAATAATTATTAATATAATATATAAATAGAGTAATTGACTAAGCCAAGACTTTTTTCGTTTATTTCTTGATTAGTATAAATATAAAATGCTTGACTACCAATTAAGAAAATTGCAAGTTCAGAAGGAAAGAATCTATAAGATCAAGGATCTCCTATAAATCCGTTAAATTGAAGAATAATTCTAGTAATTAAAGATATACAAATTATGGATAAAATATAGATATTTTTCTTTTTTAGAATCCAAGGTGCTATTAAATAAAAAGAAATTTCTAACCCAATTGACCAACCAGGAGGTATCAACAAAAATTGATAAAGAGGAGGCGTAGAGTCAATAAAGTATTTTGTAAAATGTACTGTATTATTATTAATTCCAATAAACATTGTTACATCTTGAAACAACATTGTTAGGTTTGTAAAAACTAAAAAAAAACAGCCGGAAATGGAAGATTACACAATTGCCTTAAAAAAGAAAATTTTTGTTGCAAGAAGAAAGTAGCTACAATACAAAAGATATCAAGTAGGATAAAGCCTTAAATATCTACTTTTCCAAAATTGTATTTTGCTTGTATAATTGCTCTGAATCATAGCCATATAAAAGCCGAAAATCATAAAAAAAGATTGTACTGCGATTTCTGCACCTACAAATTTAAGAAATGGATGAGAATTTGAATGTGCAGCCACAACAGAAAGAGCAAATAATAACCTAACTACACCCATTATGTTAAATAATAATTATATTAGCAATTATATAATATCCAAAACCTAAATCAAGTAACATAGCAGCACTTCTCAATAATAGGATAAGTTATTTACATTAAAAGAACCATTTTGTATTATGAAAAATATATTTTTTTACTTGAGTGAAAGGTAACCAAAATTCATGACCATAAAAATCCACACGGAAAAAGATTTCGTAAAGATGCGGGCAGCAGGAAAATTGGCTGCAGAGACGCTCGATTTTATTACTGATCACGTAAAACCGAATGTCACTACTAATAGTTTAAATGACCTTTGTCATAATTTTATTACTTCTCATAATGCCATTCCTGCACCGTTAAATTACAAAGGCTTTCCAAAATCGATTTGTACTTCTATAAATCATGTGGTTTGTCACGGCATTCCAAACGATAAACCATTAAAAAACGGTGATATAGTAAATATTGATGTTACGGTAATTTTAGATGGTTGGTACGGTGATACTAGCCGTATGTATTATGTCGGTGACGTAGCAATTAAGCCAAAGCGTCTTATTCAAGTAACTTATGATGCAATGATGAAAGGGATTGAAGTAGTAAAACCCGGTGCTAAACTCGGTGATATTGGGCATGCTATTCAAAGCTATGCCGAGAAGCATAATTATTCGGTGGTCAGAGATTATACAGGTCATGGTATCGGAAGAGTTTTTCATGACGAACTGTCAATATTAAATTACGGTCGCAGCGGCACGGGTCTAACATTAGAAGAAGGGATGTTTTTCACCGTTGAACCTATGATAAATGCCGGTAATTACGACACTATATTAAGTAAACTAGATGGATGGACGGTTACTACACGTGATAAATCATTATCGGCTCAATTTGAGCATACTATAGGCGTGACTAAAGATGGTTTTGAAATATTTACGTTATCGCCTAAAAAATTAAAATACCCTCCATATTAAACTGTAGGATAAAAATTGATTTTGTTGTATGGTTTGGAAAAAGTACTCGATGTCATACCGTGGCTTGACCACGGTATCCAGTTTTTATTTTATTTTTTTATGGATACCGTGGTCAAGCCACGGTATGACAGAGCGGAATGCAAACCATGCAGACAGGGCCTAAAATATAAATTAAGTCATGAAGAGAAAAAATAATAAATTTATAGAAATAAGTATTGCCTTTATCTTGGGAGTTGCTTTAGGTATTTATGGACAGAATCCGGATTATTTTACTAATCTAATAAATCAAAAATCATTAGCTTCATCTGCTCCACAAATACAGTATTACAATATTTCAGAGCTTTCAAGAAGTAAAGTTAGTACATGTTTTACTCCGCCTGCCGGCTGTACTAAGTTTATAGCCAATCAGATAGATAAAGCTGAAGAATCTATTTATATGCAGGCATACGGTATGAGCGATGCGTTAATTACTACTGCACTTATTAATGCACAGATGCGAGGAGTAAAAGTTAGAATATTGCTCGATCGTAGTAATTTAAAGCAGAAATTTTCTAAATTACACGAATTACAACGAGCAAAAATTGATGTGGGCATAGATAAAGTACCTGGAATCGCTCATAATAAAGTTATAATTATTGATAAAAAGAAAGTAATAACCGGTTCGTTTAATTTCACAGCTGCTGCTGATAAACGTAATGCTGAAAATGTAATTATTATAGAAGATCAGGAACTAGCAGAGTCTTATTTACAAAATTGGTTAAACAGAAAAGCAAATAATTGAGGGGGATTGCTACCATGTCATCCCGTGGCTTGACCACGATATCTTTTGAGGTATACTAACTGCTTTACAAGATACCGCGATCAAGTCACGGGATGACAGTTTTAGTTATTTTTTAAGCAGATTTCTTATTGAAGTTTTTTTGTACTTGTTCTGCCATATTCTGCATATTATTAGAAGCATGATGAACATCCTCGGCAATATGCTTATTTGCGGCTTCTAATATTTTGGTTGAAGACTCATAAGCAATACTTGCTAATTCCTTAGCATTATCCATAGATGTTTCATAAATAGATTTTAAACATTTTTGATGGCATTCACTAGCTTGTTTGAAATCTTTAGAATTTGCTGCTTCTTTAGTAGTATTCAAAATAGTATTAACATTATTTTGTATAATCTCGGAATTTTTCTTAAGCAAAGATTGCATGCTTTCTGTAGCAATTTGGTTAGTTATTATAAAGAATATTCATAGCTCTTTGCATTGTATTTGTAATAGATGAAAGATCTACACTAGGGATATTTTTCATAGAACTCATATAAAATTCCGGATTCATATAGGATTTCATTAAATCTAAAAATTGTGTATTATTTAACATTATTCATTCTCCTAAAATAAATTAAATTTTGTAAATATTTTTACTTAAGAAATTGTTTTACTTTTGTATTTTATAGGTTACGTATATATAAACATAAATCCTCAATTCATGCTAACATTTATAAAATTATGAGTCAATAATTGTTAGCATTAAGAATAATATTAAAAATAGTTAAGTTTTTATAAATGTTAGATATATCAATTCAAGAATTAATAAATAAGTGGCAACAATACCTCGTTTTGCAAAGAAATTACTCTAATCATACAGTAATTGCTTATAATAATGACCTTAAGCATTTCCTTGAGTTTATGAATTATTATAATTCAGAGCTTGTAACGATAAATCATATTAAAACCGCAGATATAAGATTAATCCGAAGTTGGCTTGCGAAACGTAACTGTAATAATTTTACCACTTCTTCAATTTCACGTGGTTTATCTGCAGTAAAAAATTTTTATAGGTTTTTAGAGAAAACAACACAATTAAATAGTCATATAATTTTTTCTATAAAATCTCCTAAAAAAACTAAATTGTTACTAAAAGCTTTATCGGAAGATGATGTAGTAATATCACTTGAACATATTGAAGAATACGGGAATGTTAAGTGGATAGAACTTAGAAATAAAGCCCTACTTGTTCTTATATATGCTTCAGGTCTACGTATATCGGAAGCATTATCAATTACGAAACTTCATCTACAAAATCTAGAATTTATAAGAATAATAGGTAAAGGTAGTAAAGAAAGAATAATTCCATGGTTACCGATTGCTAAAAATTTAATTACCCAATATTTAGAAATATTGCCGTATAAGTTAGATGATAATGAACCGATATTTAGAGGAAAGCAAGGTAAGCAATTGCAGCCACCGGTATTTAATCGTGAATTAATTAAATTAAAGCATTTTTATGGTTTACCGCAGCATTTAACTGCTCATTCATTTAGACATAGTTTTGCTTCACATTTGCTTGAGCATGGTGCAGATTTACGCTCTATTCAAGAGCTATTAGGTCATAAAAGTCTATCTACTACACAAAACTATACTAAAACAAGTATAAAGCATTTAGAAGCTGTATATACTACCGCATATCCAATTAAAAAATAAAATATATTAATATTCATAATCTTCTTGCATTAATTTTAAGTTATATATTATATTATTTTAAAAACCTTATAAATATAATATGTTAAAGCTAATATTGAGATATTAATATGCTAGAAACACCTAAATTACCTATGGGATATAAACCTTCTAAAGATGAAGAATATATGTGTCCTAATCACCTAGAATATTTTAGACAAAAACTTTTAAGATGGAAAGAGGATTTATTAAAGGAGTCTCAAGAGACTTTAAATCATTTAAAAGAAGAAAATTTACAAGAATCCGATCTTAACGATTGTGCTACTCATGAAACAGAAAGAGCTTTTGAGCTTCGTAGTAGAAGTAGATATTGTAAATTAATGAGTAAAATAGAAGAAGCATTATCACGTATTAAAAATGGGGAATACGGTTATTGTGAAGAAACAGGCAACCCAATAGGTATAAAAAGATTAGAAGCACGACCTATTGCTGCATTATGTATTGAAGCTCAAGAGCGTCATGAAAATTATGAGAGAAGTCATTTGGATGAGCCTGGAAACTAAGTATACTCGATCAACTTCAAAAATTGGCTGCGTCATCCTACAAGAGCTGCGGTGCTCACGTATTATTGCTCTGCTCCTCACCTTGTGGATTCCTTGCTCTTTTTGAAGTTGATCTTCGTATACTGTTCTTCATTTTACTTAGGAGTATTATGTACCTTAAAACCTAAAGAAGTTAGAGCATTTACCGTTTCAAATAAAGGTAATCCCATAACATTTGAATATGAGCCGGAAATAAATGAGATAAAAGCTTCTGCATAACCGGAAATTTTACATCCGCCGGCTTTATCTATTCCCTCATCCAAAGAACAATAAAAATTAATCTCTTCATCACTTAATTTTTTGAACTTAACAATAGTATGAACTATTTTTTGTCTAACTGTAAGCTCGTCATTCTCTTTTTTGATAATACATAAACCAGTATAGACACGATGACGACGCCCGGATAACATCTTAATACAATTCTTGACTTCTTCGTAAGTAGTAGCTTTCGGCAATATTCTTCTACCTACTGCCGTTACGGTATCGGCAGCTATAATTATAGCTGATTCCTCTATTTGAGATGCAACTCTTATAGCTTTTTCGTAAGCAAGTCTTATGGCTAAGGGAGCGGGTAATTCACGCAAATTAGGTGTTTCGTCTATATCTGCTGGAATAATTTGTGAAGGGATAATTTTAATTCTGTTTAGTAACTCAATTCTTGCAGGGGAGCCGGAGGCTAATATAATCGGTAAGGTTTTTTGATTTCGCTTCATACTTAAAGACTAGTGACGATGAATCACACGCCCCTTAGTTAAATCATAAGGAGTCATTTCTACCGTAACTTTATCTCCCAGTAATATTCTGATACGATTTTTACGCATCCTACCGGAAGTATGAGCAACAATTACATGATCATTCTCAAGCTTTACTCTGAAAGTAGCATTAGGTAAAAGTTCAAGTACTGTACCTGTAAACTGAATGAGGTCGTCTTTTGACATTGTAATTTATGTTTTTATGGTCGGGGCGGAGAGATTCGAACTCCCGACCCTCTGGTCCCAAACCAGATGCGCTACCAGGCTGCGCTACGCCCCGAGAATTAATTATGCCTGTACTATATACTCTATTATTCGTAGCAAATCAATTTGTTTATGCAAAAATTTATAGATTTTGCTCAATAAAGAAAGATATCGTCATTGCGAGCAGTCGTAGACTGCGTGGCAATCTCGTCAAATATCCTGAGATTGCTTCGTCAATTACTTCGTAATTTTCTCGCAATGACGACCTTCAGTATCCACGCAACAGTGCCTCCTCGCAATGACGGTTTAGGTATTCCTTTCTATACAAAAATTAATAAAGTTTTGCTGTTTTCATTAAGGAGCTAAAATAGATAGGTTTTACCCTTGTATTCCTTAAGTTTTATATATGATTTACCGAATTTCTATAAAAAATACATAAAGTTTAATTTATTTTAAACAAGAAAAAGTAACTTATGATCACTTTTTATATGTAGAAAACCCTTTATTTTATAAGTATTTTTATAGATATTTTAGTATTTAATACTAATTAAAGACCTGAATAAAAATTTAATTTTATTATTAACTTTTTTTAAAAGTACAACATAACGAAAATATTAAGAATTTTTATCTTAATCTCATTTTACTAAAGATTTTTAAAAATCTTCCAAAAATACATAAAATTTATATTTGTTAATGAATACTAGTCTCGAATTTATAATTTAGAAAATTAAGTCCAAATTTAGGAGATGTTATGTCAAGTCAACGAAAAAATACTCTAAAAAATTTAATAAAAAAAGGTATGTTCGCATCAACTGCCGCAGTGATGCTTGCTAGCACTAGCACACTTGGTACTGCTAACCCAAGCGTAATAGCAAATAATGCAGTTTTATCCACGGGGGCAGGTCTTAGTGCGCCGTTTACATCCGGTGATCTTCTAACTCTTGATGGACCATTTAATTTTACTGCCGACAGAAACGTTCTTGCTATATATTTAGATAATTTTGGGGGGCGTGGTAATGACTGTGCCAAATAACCTAATCCTTGGACCAGTTATACCTGTTGATCTTACTAAAGCGAATGTCGGACTAGTCGTGAATGTTCCTAACGTTTCACAGATCACTTTAACAGGTACTCCGGTTACACCAGCAGAAGCAGCTGCAGCGTTTCCTCCTTTTGTTCCAGGGCCAGGAGAAGCACTGGGGAATACTTACTATTTTAACAGCTTTAATTTTAACAACCAAGCTAGTACCTTGATTTTTGATGCTACATCACTTTTTCCTGCTACTGGTGATAATAGAATTGCCTTTACCTCAGGTATATATAGTAACTTCTGTTCAGGGCCAGACAAATCTTACATTACAGCTTAAAACTAGCTTCCAATTTAAACATCCAAGCTGGGCTGAGGTAAAAGCTTTTAATATTGCAGATACTCAGCTACTTAATTTTGCTACTGATACTTCACCACCTGCACTTCTTTACTCTGATAAAGTTATGGATATACAACCTGTAGAAAATAGTATCAATTTCGGCGGCCCAAATGCTACTTATGACGTAAGTAATGAATCTCCAAATCCAGCAAAATTTACGGCTAGCTTCAAGTTAGTTCCAGCAAATGATTTAGATGGTAAATTAGGAGTACACGTGGCTACTGGTAGCCGAATTATTTCGTTGAATGCAGGTGTAGCGGTAACGGAACAGGAGGGACAATAAGACTTAACACATTTACTACAGATGAGATAGGAGCTCCTCTAAATCAAAATCCGGTTACAATTAAAGGAAATATCTATGCCCAAACTATTTTGATAGGAAACCAGTATCAGATTGTTAATAAAGGAATAGATCCGGATTATGGGGTGGATTGGGTAACGGCAATTGATACAGGTAATGGGGGGTTAGTACAATTTACGCACAACTCTTTAACACGATTTCAACAGAACGTAATTTCTAACATAGATAGATTTTAACGGTACTGCCGCACAAGTAACAATAGCTAGCGGTGCGAATGTCGGCGGAGATACCAGCGGGAATATAGATAATAAAGTAGCTGGAGGTGCGAATGTATTACATTTTATCGGTAAATAGTACGGTTACCGGAGATGTAGGAGCTACAAATCCGGTTAATATATTAAATGTTCAGGGCGATAATACTACCCAGGTTAATTTACAGGGAAATGTTACGGTTAATGAGCTTAATTATACTAACACCGGTATTACCACTGTAGGGGGAACATTAACTGCAACGACAGGAGTAAATTGTGGCGGTTTTGCATCAACGCTTACATTTAATGGTACAGGTAGACCTTATACTTTTGCAAGTTCGGTAGCTAATGCAGGCAGTGCAATCTTAAATGTTGATACGGATCTGACGGTAACCAATCAAACTATAGGTACAATTAAAACGATTAATATAGGTACACTCGGAACTCCTCAAGATTTAACTATAGCAGTAAATCAAGCTGCTTTAGGTTTACTTGTAGGAGGGAATAAAATTAATTTTAGTGATTCAAATTCTACGTTAATATTACAAATCTGGTCAAGCTCAAGTCGTAACATTTAACGGTAATTTAGATGGCACTGCAGGCGGTGTGGCGGTAATGTAACTTTAAACGGTACTAATGCTTTAACCATTCAGGGAGGGTCATTCGGTGCTGTTAATAAACTAGCTTCGGTTAGTACTATAGGGACTGTTACGGCAAATGGAGGAATTAACTTAGTGGTATTACTACTCTTAATATTACAGGAAATAGTAACTTTACCGATCAAACCGTTACCTCAGCAAGTGCTACTAATATAAATATCGGCGATGGAAGTGGAGTCAGGACGTATATTTTAACGCCTAATGCGGATTTTAATATTAGTACTGCTAATATGAAATTCAAAAATGCCGGTTCAATATTAAATATTACAAGTAACGGTAACGGAAATGTAACGGCGGCTATGAACGGGGATTTAAATCCCGGTGCGGCGGCTAGCGGCATAATAGCATTAAGTGCAACCGGCGGCAACACTTTAATATTAGATGGAGTAGGTTTTAATTTAGGTATAGCAGGTGGTAATACTTTAAATAGTATGACTTTTTCAGGAGCAGGGAATATTACCGTGGTCCCGACGATTAATACGAAGAATGCTATTCTCACCGGTATAGCAGGTGATCTAATACTTAATAACGTTATAATGCACCAATTAATTTTACAAACACCACCAATCTTACGGTAAGTGATGTTACGGGAGCTATAAATTTTGTGAATAATGCTGGAAAGTTAAACGTTGCTAAAAACTCAATAATTAACGGTACTATAGACGGTTCCGGTACGATAAATTTTGGTGCAGGCCAAACCCGGGCGCGGGGGGGGAGGTTACGGGTGCAGTTGGGGCTAATAATGCTATTACGCTCGTGAATTTTAATGCCGGCGGCGGATGTTACGTTAGATTCTACTTCTGACGCTACAGATTTCAGTATCGGTAATAATACTAACGTGATTGCCGGTGATTTAATGACGGGTGCCGTAAATTTTGCTGCCGGTGCAGGTACGTTAGTACTACAAAACGGTCTTGATGGAGCAATTACTACAGATGTTGTAAATACCGGAACGGTAACTATCAATGGAGTTGCTTTAGTAAATATAGGTCCTAACCCTGTTACTTTCGGTGAAAATGTAAATTCAACTACCGTGACTCTTACTAATAATGCCTCTTCTTTAACTGTTGGCAGCAATGTTATTTTAACAAGTGCAATTACAACTGCTAACCCTAATAATGGTGTATTAAGTTTAGCTCCGAATAGTAGCGTTGTCGGTGATATAGGTACTAATGCCGCTGCTATTGCTGCAGTTAACATAGGTTGCGGGGTCTACAAGCCTTGACGGGAATATTTATGCGGGTGCGGTTGCTTTAACTAATTCTGCATCTTCTCTAACTCTTAATAACGGTACTAACGTTAATGGGGCTATCACAAATACTTCAAGCAATAATAATAGCGGTATACTCATATTTAACGGCGGTAGCATAACGGGTGCTGCAGGGACTCTGGGAGCAGCATTAAGTATGGTAACTTTTAATGCGAATGGTGATTTACCCGTAGCTTCTTATGCCAATACTTTTAATGTTAATAATGCAGCAATTGTTAATGCACCTAATGGTGTTACAGGAAAGGTTGTAGTAAATGCGGGAACATTTACCAGTAATATTGCCGGTAATGCAGCATTTGGCGGTGTCGGAACTATTAACACAATAACTATTACTGGACAGACTGATTTTGCCGGTAATGGGGGTACGGTTAACGTTAATGACGGCGGTAATTTAGCAGCAGTGACAAGTAGTGCAGCAGCTAACGGTAATTTAGTATTTTTAGGAGGCGGTAACGTTGCAGCCGTAACTAATATTAATACTATAAATATTAAGGGAGCAGCAGGTCAAACGGTAAACTTCACACAAAATGTATTAGCAACGAGTTTAACTTTCAGTAACGGTGGTACGGCGAATTTACAAGGATCACTTGGGTCACTCACTAATGCCGTTAATGTAGATTTCGGAGGCGGAGGTATTTTAGAGTTTTCAAGTACAAACTCTGCAGGTTATTTACTGAACATCCCAATCACAAACGGGAACACAGGAACATTAAACGTTTATACTACTGGCACTACTTTAACGGCTACTGATTCAAGTATAGGCACGGTACAAACAATTAAGATCGGGGGCAGGGAAATGCAGCTGCAATATTTACGGTAGATATATCTAACAAGGCTTTAACTCTAGGAAGTGCTATTAATTTGAACAATACTGACTCCATATTTGATTTAACTACTAGCAAAAATCAATAAGTTACCTTTACGAATAGTGTCGATGGTTTTGCCGGTGGAGGCGGTAGCGTCAATTTAAACAGTACTTCTAGTACTCCACCTAATAACAATGTGTTAACTTTGCAGGGTAATTTGGGTAATGAAACTCTTGGCATAAATGCAAATCCCCTTGCTGTTATAAATGTTAGTGGTAATGTCGGAGTTGTTGGTACTAATGCTAAGTTAGGTACAAATGGACTTGATGTGAGTAATACTGCAGTGCTTAATATTGCTGTCGGCGGGGTTTTTGCCGATGCATCACTTACCTCGACTAAGATTGCCAAAATTAATATCGGTGATGTATACTGGACCAGCCGTTTATGCACTTGATGCAATAAATATTGATTTTGACTTAGATGTACCGGGTGTTACATTTAAAAACGATTCATCTGTTTTAAAATTAATGACTACTGTGGCAGATGCCGGTACAACAAGTACCATATATCTAACCGGTAATATAGATCCCGGTGCTGCAAATTTCGGTATAGTTGAGTTAAATGCTAAAAATGTCGATATTAAATTAATAATAAACGGTGATAAAAATAAGGGAATTAATCCTACTCTTTCACTTGGTACTGCTAATCATCCGCTAAAACAAATAACTTTTTCAGGAGACGGGGAGATAGGAGTAACGGCTATTGCTACAGCTGCTATTAACATATCTGTTCCAGTACTTGGGATTGTGACAGTTGATGCTAATGTCTTATTTGCTCCTCCTACCGGAACTAGGGGACCTACTCAATTCGGTACTACAACAGTTAATGGGAATATGGATTTCAAAAATATTGCAGGTACAGTAATTTTTAAAACAGCAAATAATACAGTCCCAAGTATTACCGATAACATAACAAGCACTGGCGGATCTAAAGGTACTGTAGTGTTTATGGATAACGGTACTTATAGGTACGGTTGACGGTAACGGAAACTCAACGAATACAATTACAAACCTTGCAATGCTACAAGCAGGAGCTAACAACAGCACCGTCACGATTAACGCCGGCGGTAATATGTCTATTACTGAAATCCAAGGAACCGGCACGGGTGATATAGTGTTTACTCAAGCAACTAATTTAACCAGTAATATTAACCAAACAGGCGGTAAAGCTGCTAATTTAACGTGTTTATAATCAAGGCGGTAGTATCCGAGGTAACATAGGTAATAATACGGCAGTCGGTGATATTACGATTCTAGATGGAACTTTAAGCGTTGGTGTACCTAATAGCAATCCTGATAGTGTTATTAAAGGCGGCAACATTTACCTAGGTCCAAATGCAATAATTCATTATGATTCAAGTAATATATCAATGATTCAAGTAATATATCATTTACGGGAGTGTTCAATTATACCCCTCCCGGTCCTATCAATCCTGCTCCTATTAATATAAAAGGCGGGATAAAATTTGATGATGCTGATCCTGTAATAGATAATACTCTTAATGGGCGTGGTACGGCAGCTAGTCCTTTAGGAATAATTCAAATAAACGGTGGAGATGTAACACTTACAACCCCGGCATATGTTAAGAATGTTAATTTCACCACTACACAATCTGCTACGTTAACTTTTGCTAGTACAAGTATGGTTGGTGGGGACGACTACCGACAATAAAATCCATACTCTAGCAATAACGGGTGATTTGACAACAGGTACTTCGCCGTTTGGGTCAGACTCAAATCACCTTAAAACCATTCAGCTTAATGATGACGGTAAATTCACCATTGATAGCCAAGATGTTTACTCTAGTGTCACAACTAAAACTAATAATGAAGGTACGGCAATATTTAATGCCGATAACGGCTTTACGGATGATTTAGGTGCGAGAATTTAAACCTTAAACAGTTCAGTTCAGTAGTAATAAAGGCACGGTAAAAGGGGATACCTATGCTGAAAATATTACTATTGATGCCGGTAAATCAGCTGTATTTACCGGTAATAACAGCAGAAGTTTGGACATTCCGTCAGCAACCGTCGGCGGGGTTAAAGTTCCAAGAGTAACCACAAAATTTAATTACAAAACAAAAATCGTTTCAGAGAATTTCAAAGGTAGCAGTAACAACTCTTCAGCGGAATACACTAATGCCGTGTTAGTACAAGCACCGATTAACGGAGGTAGCCATAAATTCGATGATGATGTATGGCTACAAAAACCGATAACAGGAACTAATACTATTACTCTCGTACCGAAGAAAACCGCTTTCATTGCGTCGGATTTAGGAGCAAGTACCATAGTTGCCGATCAGGCGACAATGATGTTTACCGGTGATAATACTAACGTAAATGTCGGTGGTAATATCTCAGAAAGTAATATAACTTTTGACCTTGGTCATAATAAAGTTACTTATACGGGATCAGCTACTCCTACCGGTGGGCTTATTATTAATGTTTTCTATGATACTATAAATGCCGATCAAACAGGTAATACAAATAGCGGTATATAGTATTAGCAAGCGGTAGTACCTTTGATTTATCAAATGTTTCTTCAATTAAAGTATTTTTAACTGTACAAAATAATCCGTCTGCTATTGGGCAGGGTAGTGCTTATCCTATCATTAGCGGAGCAGGAGGTAGTATAATAGTCGGTAATGCTGCAAGCTTACCGTTTAACGTTACTGCTAACGAAGGTGGTTTTGTCAGATGGCAAATTACGAACGGTTCGTTTGTACTTCTACCTCTACCTATAGAGCTAACCGGAGATAATGTTGTTGATAATATTATAGGTAAGATAATAAAAGCTCCTCCGGGCAGTGATGCGGCAAAAGTTGTAAATGTTTTAGTAAATACGCCGATAGATCAAAGGGGTGAAGTAATTAAACACTTATTACCTATAATCGAGCGTCCTTCAATTGGAACGCATAGAATAACTACCCCGCTTATTACTCCTATGGGTCCCTTCGTCGGTCCAAGTGTTGGAGGTTTTGGCCCCCTTTACAGCCGCCACCAACTAGCGGTAGTGTAGTTAACAATATATATGTTCCGCCTACCATTCCGGGCGGCTACGACGTAACGCCTAGCAATCCGGCAGGATATAATACTCCGATTACAGGCGGAAGGTGGCTTTGGTCCTAACGGTCCCGGCACGGGTAGCGCTACAGAAGGCAATATCGGTACAGGCGGCACAAGCTATAATGGTCCGGTATCAGGCAGTAGTGTAGGCACAGGTGGCTCAAGCTATGGGTGGTGCAGGCTCTAACGGTGGTGTTACCAACGGTGGAAGCAGTCCATACGGTAATAGCGGTAATCCTACAGCAACAGGTGTTGCTCCTGCTAATAAAATAGTAACGGTATGGGAGGCAGTTCCGATAGCGGTATGCCTGCTATAGGTAGTGGCCGAGATAATTCTTCAGGTACAGGTAGCGGAATAAGTCGTTCTAACGCGAATGACGGCTTTAATGCTGCACATGATAATACAAACACCGGTACTCAAGAAGTAGGTAAGAGACTTAAGACTCTTAAAGACGCTGCAGAGGATGGGTGCAAATCCTGCAGCAGAAGATGCTACCTCACGTAAGAGAGGTGCAGCTGTCGGAGGGGGGGAGGTGGTGACTGTGAACTTGATGAAGGTAACGCTAATAATTCCGTTTACGGAGTATGGGTTAGCCTATATTACAGCAAAGCGGTACAAAAAGCCTTTAACGGACTTAGCGGTTATAAAGCTAAATCTACCGGTGGCTCAATCGGGGTCGATACCGTTATAAACGATAATATAGTTCTTGGTGCTGCTTATACTAGAATCGATACGAAGTTATGTTACCAAAATGCCAAAGCCGGCAATACTACTAAGGTCGGAACTAATATGGGTTCTATATACGGTTTATATAACTTTATAAATAACTGGTTTGTAGAAGGCGTAACTACCTATTCACGAAGCGATATTAAAACTAATGAACTACGTAATATTATAGGCGGTTATGAAACAGCACACGGTAAGTATCATTCAACTTCTTATAGTGGTCAAGTAGTTGGGGGTTATAATTATCTATGGAAAGAAACTTCATTTGTACCGATGGCAGGACTCAGACTTACTAAGATTAAAGATTCCAGTTATCAGGAATACGGTACTTCTTTCCAAAACCTAACTATTCAGAAGCGTCAATATAATAAGGTTGAGGGTATACTCGGCGGTGAAATTACAACAACCTTCTATAAGGATGAATTTATAATTAAACCGCAAGTCCATGCTTTTATTAATTACGACTTTAAAGGTAAAACACCGGCAATCGTTGCAGATCTTAACGGTCTTAATGAGCCTTTACCGGTACCGACGCCTAAACCTACTAAAATGCTGTATGATTTAGGAGCAGGGGTAGTACTTAAGAAAGGCAGAATGGAGTATGGAGTGCATTATGGGCTGAACTTAGCTAAAAAATACCATGCTCAATCCGGTACGCTAAGACTTAAAGTAAACTTCTAAAAACCTGCATCAGTTAAGGATAAGAACTATAAAATTCCTATCCTTAACTGAGTAGTAAATTTTATAATCAAAGACGAAGCTTAATAATTTCCTTGATTACCTTATCACTATTCAGGATAAGTTCCTATCCTGAATAGCTCGCTATTTAATATTTTCTATCTATTATCCTAATGGCTACCTTTATGAGAAGCATGCCCTCCTTTAGCAGCTATTTCTCTTACTTGTTCTTTGTCCCTAGAGGCGAAGCCTTTGTTATTATTAGTCATAGTTCCCTCCTAAATATTCGGGTTAGTTAATAATACAGAACCACTTTTTTCGTTTTCAGTAGCTCTATATATAATGATAGAAAAATTTATATGGTAAGTCAATCTAAATTAAACTATTATTCTTAACAATAGAGTTAATTACTGTTTACTTATAAAAAATTTATTTTTATTGTTGTTTTTTTAACCTTGACCTGAAAAAATTTAAGGAGTAGGCTTATAATTGCAACCAAAAATTAAGGAGGCTAACATGACAACTTTAGTAGGAACCCAAAATAATTTTGCCGATGCAATAAAAGAACTTATAGAGCTTGATTACGATGCTATCGAAGCATATAAAACTGCTATTAATAGAATTAACTAATAAGGACTATAAAAAACAGTTGGAAACATTTAAAACAGATCATGAAAGACATGTAAAAGAGTTAAATGAACTTTTATCAAAACATAACGAGAAAACAGTAAAAGGACCGAGCAGTAAGCAATGGCTAACAAAAGGTAAAGAGTGATACTTGCTGATTTAGTTGATGATAAAGCTATATTATATGCTATGCATACAAATGAAGAAGATACTAATACTGCTTATGAAAGATTAAATGAGTATAATAATAAATGGCATGATGCATCAAAAACCTTAAAACAAGGTCTTTTAGATGAACAAAAACATAAGAGATGGATAGAAAAACAACTTGAAGAGTAAATCTACATAAATTAATAAGGAGTAAAATTTATTTTTACTCCTTATATATTCAAAAGACAATAATGAAGTGTCACGCAAAATCCCCATAGACTTAGGACAATCAAAATAATTTATAATAAAGAAGAGTAAAAATATAAAGACTAGAAGAGTTGCTAGCTTGAAAATTAAATAATAAGTTGAATTTGTGCAGGATTTATTATATTAGTATTTGTAATTATTTTTGAGGAATCGTTATAGTTTTTTATTTAATATTTCAGACAGGGCGTTTTTTACTAATTTATGCTGATTAATTAAAGAAAGTCCATTAGATCATCTGATATTTCTAATGCATAATGGTCTTGATCTCCTACTAAATCAGTAATTTTTATTATACTGTTTGGAAAGGATTCCTTAAGTATTTTTTCTAACTCTTCTGCAGATATTGCCATTATTTTATCACTTTTTAGATATAAAAGCCTAAAATATTAATTAAAGTTTTTTTGGTTAAATTAAAGCTTTATATGAATTTTTATTATAGAATTTTAAACATTCATTGATAAACTCTACTCTTATGCATATAATTAATTAATATTATTATGTCATTTATTAATTATTATGAAAAAAGAAGCTGAAGAATTAAAATTATTTATCTTAAAATGTTTGAGTGAGAAAAAAGCAGAAGATATTGAGGTAATTGATTTAACAGGAAAACATAAATTAGCCGATTATATTATATTTGCTAGCGGTCGTTCGACTAAAAATGTTGGAGCAATTGCTGAATATATAGCTTTAGAATTAAAAAATAATGCCGGTATAAATAGTAATATTGAGGGGCTTGGTCAATCAGAATGGGTACTAATAGATGCAGGTACTATTTTAATTAATATTTTTTATCCTGAAGTACGGGAGCATTTTAAGCTAGAAGAAATTTGGAAAAGATGAACGATCATATTCTTATTAACGTTATAATTTTACTCGGCACTGCGGTTTTTATCGTGGCTATACTTAAGCGTCTTAGATTAAGTCCGGTACTTGGTTACTTAATTGCGGGAGCTGCAATAGGTGATCACGGTTTAAAAATCGTAACATATGACCAAACTAAGTTACTAGGTGAACTTGGTGTAGTATTTCTATTATTTGCAATAGGTCTTGAGTTATCCTTCGAGCGATTAAAAGCTATGAGACGATATGTCTTTGGTCTCGGTAGTTTGCAAGTTTTAACGACTGCTATAGTAATTGCCGGTGCAATGGTACTTATAGACGGTAATAGTAGTGCGGCTATTATTACCGGCGGCGGCCTTGCTCTTTCATCTACGGCACTTGTTATGCAGGTTATTGAAGAAAATCGTAGCCAATCGACACAAATAGGAAGAATTTCTTTAGCTATTCTGTTACTGCAAGATTTGGCCGTAGTGCCATTGCTTGTGATAGTTCCGTTACTTGCCGGTAACAATAAAGCCTCGCTTGCAGTTGCTCTTGGTATTGCACTCTTAAAAGCCGTAACGGCCTTACTTACAATATTTATTGTCGGTCGTGTTTTTCTTCGTCCTGTATTTTCATTCATTTCATCAGAAAGTAATAATGCAAGCGAGTTACCTATTTCGATGACTTTGTTAATAGTACTTTCTGCTGCTTGGGCTACCGAAACATTTGGTTTATCTTTAGCTCTAGGAGCATTTGTTGCCGGAGTATTAGTTGCGGAAACTGAATTTAGATTGCAAGCGGAAGAAAGTATTTATCCTTTCAAAAGTTTATTTTTAGGATTGTTTTTCATGACCGTCGGTATGAATATCGACGCACTAGAAATGTATGAAAAAATATCTCATATTCTTACTTTATCTATTGCTTTAATAGGTATAAAAACCTTAATCATAACAGCTTTTTGTATGTTATTCGGTTTTAATAAAGGAGTTGCTTTTTATTCAGGCTTATTATTATCGCAAGGCGGAGAGTTTGGTTTTATATTATTCAGTTTAGGTAAAGATAGCGGAGTATTGGAAGAAAGTACTGCCGATATATTATTACTCGTAGTTACTTTTACTATGGCACTTACTCCATTACTCGCAGCTTTAGGGAAAAAGATTGCCGAGAAAGTTGATAAAGGACTCGGTAAAACTCCGACTCAAATGATTGAGCTTGGTGCAAGAGATTTAACAAACCATATTATTATTGCCGGACTCGGTAATACCGGTAAAATGGTAGCAAGAGTTTTGGAAGCGGAAGGTATAAGTTACGTAATACTTGATTTAGATGATGATAGAGTCAAAGAAGAGCTATCAAATGGTTTACCGGTTTTTAAAGGTGATGTATCGCAAGCCGATACTCTAAAGGCATTAGGTACGGAAAGAGCATTCGCTATAATACTTACTATGAATAATCAAGTAACTATCAAAAAATCGCTTAAAACAATTAGCGGTAATTATCAGGATATACCGGTTGTCGTTAAGTTAAAAAATTTAAAAAATGCTAGAGAATTTTATGATTTAGGTGCCACAACTATTATTCCGGAAAGTTATGAGACTGGATTACAAATCGGTGGAACAGTCCTAAAAAATATAGGTATTAGCGAGCAGGAAATTAATAGAATAAAAGTACAATTTAGGCTTGGTAATTATATAATAGCAAAAAAAGAGGATGCTTTATCTGAAGCGGAAGATAATGATTAAAATTCTTATTACTTTAATTATTGTAATATTATCAACAACAATTAACGCCGATAATAAAAAATTGCCTATTCCGAGATTTGTTTCAATAAAATCTAATGAAGTAAATGCAAGGAGCGGACCAACCACTAAATCTGCCGTAGAATGGGTTTTTATTAAAAAAGGAGAACCGGTAGAAATAATTGCAGAGTACGAACAATGGCGACAAGTACGTGACATTAACGGTGAGGGTGGTTGGATACATTCAAGCGTTTTATCAGGTAAAAGATCAGTGGTTATTACCTCTGATAAGGCAATAGAACTTACCAAATCCGCAGGTCCTAAAAGCCGAGTTATAGCAAAATTAATGCCAAAAGTTCGTTGTGGTTTAAAAAAATGTAAAGAACAGTTCTGTCAAATTATATGTAAAGACTATACGGGATGGATCTCAAAGAAAGCAATTTGGGGAGTATATGATAATAATGATAGGTATTAATCAAATATTTAATAATAAAGCTATTTACTACTAAGGTTAATTTACTATGTATGAAAACTTACTAAAGATATTCAGACGGTACAAATGATGTCGCATTTAAAAAATTATTTAGCGATAAAGTGAAACTAATAGATTTACTTAATGCTATCCTTAAATTACGAAAGGAGATAAAATTGTAGATTTAACTTATATAACTACTGAACAGTTACCTTTATTTCTTGAAGGAAAAAGAAGTTTATTCGATCTAAAAGTTAAAGATGAAATCGGT
This sequence comes from Rickettsia helvetica, assembly GCF_963970025.1. NCBI lineage: Bacteria > Pseudomonadati > Pseudomonadota > Alphaproteobacteria > Rickettsiales > Rickettsiaceae > Rickettsia > Rickettsia helvetica. Next base: position 307,705 of record NZ_OZ018776.1, on the reverse strand, counting down.
AGATGGTATATAATCGAAATGCAGCGTAAAATGGAGAAAGATTATCTTAATAGAACACAGCTTTACGGTTGCTATACCTACGTTAATCAAATTACAAAGGGAAGCATAAGGATTTATTGCCAGTAGTAATAAATTGCTATTATAGGAACAAAAGCTTTGCCTGATGAATTGCCGTATATTAGCTATCATCATATAAAAGAAAGCGATACCCATAAATAATATTTGTTTTCATTAACTTATGTATTTATTGAACTAGGAAAATTTAAAAAAAATGATCTTAAAGATGATATCGATGAATGGTTGCATTTATTAAAATATGCTCCGCAAGAACAAGAACCGCCAAAAGAAATTAAAAATGAAATTGTGTTATCGGCATATGCAAGTTTAGAGCAATATAAATGGACAGAAAGGGAGCATGATGATTATTTTAGGGCAGAAATGGCTATACAACAAGAAATAGACAAAATTTGAAGCAAAGTTTAAAGAGGGCGAAGTTAAGGGTAAAGCCGAAGGTAAAACTGAGGCAAAAATTGAAACAGCAAAAGAAATGCTAATAGAGAACAAACCTATAGAGAAAATAGCACGATATACTAAGCTTATAATAGAAGAAATAAAAACATTACAAGCGGAAATAAAAAAAATTAAATATTTAAATGAAAACCACTTTACCCGAGTGTTCTCTAAAAATCCAAGCTAAGCTTAATTTTATAGTGCAGCAGATTTTAGATATTGTACAGGATAAAATCGCTATGATTATCTTGTACGGCTCTTTTGCTAGAGGCGATTGGGTATGTGATCTACCTAACGGCTATCATAGCGATACTGATATTTTGATAATTCTGAAAAAAGGTAAATATAAAGGGTATGCTACTTTAAGGTTGGAAGATAAAATATATAAGAGGTTAGAAAAGAAAGGAGTAATAAATCCTAAACAAATTATCCCGTATGATGCATTAATATCGATAATTCTTGAGTCAATAGATGAAGTAAATAGGCAGTTAAAAAAAGGACGTTATTTTTTCACCAATATCAAAAAAGAGGGTATTCTTTATATATAGATAGCGGTGAATTTACACTTAGTGAGGCTAAAGATTTACCTTGGAGTGAAGTGAAAGAAATCGCTAAAGATTATTTTGAAGAATGGTTTGATAAAGGTAAAGACTTTCTAGATGGAGTAGCTTACTATTTAAAAAAAGATCGATATGCCGTTACTGCTTTCTTGTTACACCAAGCTACGGAAAGTTTATATAGTGCTATTTTATTAGTTTTTTCTAATTACAAACCTAAATTACATAATTTACAAAAATTAGGTAGCATGGTAGGAAATTATGATAATGAATTATGGACTGTGTTTCCTCAATTAACCGAAGCACAAAAGAAATGTTTTGAGCTTCTTGAAAAAGCTTATGTTGATGCAAGATATGATAAAAATTATAAAATTACAAAAGAACAGCTGCTTTATTTAATAGAGCGAATAGAAAAATTAAAAGAAATCACCGAAAGAATCTGCCTAGCAAGAATTAATCGGTAGGGGTTTAGTGTCATTCTTAGCTCAGCATTGCCCGCGTGGATACCGAGTCGTCATTGCAAGTGATCCTTGATCGCATGGCAATCCAGAAAATAATTAAAAAAATGCTAATTTGTAGCATTTTTTACTGGATTGCTTCGTCAATTGCTATGCAATTTCCTCGCAATGACGGGTAAGCCGATCCATACAACAAAGCCTAAATTATGACACTATTGTAACTCTGTTTTTAATAGATTAAGAAGATAATGCAAAGGAACTACTTCAACTTGTGAATTAAGGTAATATTTATCCTTTCCCGGGTATACTATATAAGCTTTCTTTGGTTTTAAGTCTTGCAATGCATTATAGAAACCTTTTGATATGGAAGGAGTAAGTGATCTTTTAATCTCAATGGCTGTAAGATTATTTATGCTTGATTCTAGTATTAAATCTACCTCAGCCCCTCCGGCGGTTCTATAAAACCAACTATTCATTTGATTTTTAACTATAGATAAAATATTTTCTATTACAAATCCTTCAAAGCTCCCTCCGAGAATATAATGTCCAAGTAGTTCATCATAAGATTTAATATTTAATAATGCATGTAGGATACCGCTATCGCGAATGTATAGTTTGGGGGCTTTGACTAATCGTTTCTTTACATTACTAGACCAAGGCCTTAGCAATCTTATAAGGAATAAATCCTCAAATAGATCGATATATCTCATTATAGTAGGTACTGATATACCAAGGCTTGCCGCTATTTTGCTAGCATTTAATAAGTCGCCTTGGCAATGAGCGAATATAGTCCATGTTCTACGTAAAATTTCTGTAGATATATTATAGCCAAGCTGAGGTATTTCACGTTCTAAATAAGTCATGATAAAAGATTGCCGCCAATTCATACTGCTATTATCCGAAGCACTGAGAAAGCTATCGGGAAAATTACCTCTAAGCCATAATAAATTATTATCAATATATCCGGCTTTTCTAACTTCTTGAATATTAAAACCATAAAGCTGAGTATAAATTATACGACCTGCTAAAGATTCCGAAGAATGTTTTAATAATTCTTTAGAGGCAGAACCAAGAAGTAAGAATTGTTTAACTTTTTGCCCCTGCTGACGTCTTTCATCAATAACGCTACGTAAAACTTGAAAAAGCTGCGGCATTCTTTGAATTTCATCAATAATCACTAAATAGTTAGAATGAGTTTGAAAGTAAAGTTCAGGATCAGATAATTTTGCCAAATCTGAAGGCTTCTCTAAGTCTAAATATAAAGGTGTAGGAGATATTTGTTCTGCTATTTCTTTTGCCAAAGTAGTTTTACCTACTTGTCTTGGTCCTAAAATAGCTACCGCTGAAAACTCATTTAAAAAAGATTTAATATCTTTTGCTAAAAAACGCTCAATCATTATCCATGTAAATTTAACATTGGATATTAAATTTACATGGATAAAATTAATACGTCAAGATATTAGTTTAAAGCTTAACTGAATTTATAAATAAAAAATAATATATTGCTTTTTTCTAAAATGGTATTTTTATCCTTATTTGACAATATTTTAAAAATGAGGTAAAGAAATGATATTCATCATAAAATATTAATAATTGGCAAAAAAGAAAATAAAAGATAGGGCTCATAAAAAATTTGTATTACTACTCCAAATCAAGCTTTAGCAAGATTACAAGCAAAAGTCCAAGATTATATGAATACTACAGGAGAAAAATTTCTCTAGTAGATGAATTAATTAAGTTAAGAAGAGCAGATGGATAGCGTTTTTAGTTTATTTAAAATTTGATAAAATTATTTAAATATAGTATAATATAAAACTTTTTATAATATTAAAAATTTTATGAGTAAGAAGCTTTATATTAAGACCTATGGATGTCAGATGAATGTTTACGACTCCATTAAGATGCAGGATTTGCTTTATCCCTTTGGCTATGAGCCCACGGAAAATATTGAGGATGCGGATGTTATTATTCTAAATACCTGTCATATTAGAGAGAAAGCAGCCGAGAAAACTTATTCTGAACTCGGTCGTATTAAGAAACTACAAGATACGAGAAAAAAACAAGGCTTAAACTCTGCCATAATAGTTGTAGCCGGTTGTGTTGCACAGGCGGAAGGGGAGGAAATTTTTACAAGAACTCCTTATGTTGATATTGTTGTCGGTCCTCAATCTTATTATAATCTACCGGAATTAATCTCTAAAGTCGTCAGACACGAAAAACATTTAATCGATCTTGATTTTGTTGAAGAAGCAAAATTTGATCAGTTGCCGGAGCAATTATATCCGCAGGGAGCAAGTGCCTTTATATCGGTACAAGAGGGGTGCGATAAATTTTGCACTTTCTGCGTAGTACCTTATACTAGAGGTACTGAATTTTCAAGGAATGTAGAGCAGGTCTATAGAGAAGCATTAAAAGCAGTTAGCAGTGGTGCTAAAGAAATTATGCTGCTTGGACAAAATGTCAATGCATATCACGGTAAGGGCTTAGATAACAAGATATCCAGTTTTGCCGATTTACTCAAACATCTAGCACAAATTCCAAATTTAGAGAGATTACGTTATACTACGTCACACCCGATAGATATGACAGATGATCTAATAAAACTGCATGGCACTGAACCCAAATTAATGCCGTTTTTACATCTTCCGGTGCAATCAGGTTCAAATAAAATATTAAAAGCCATGAACCGCAAACATGATCGGGATTATTATTTTGATATAATTAATCGCTTAAGAGAAGCAAGACCCGATATAGTGTTATCTTCTGATTTTATTGTCGGGTTTCCCGGTGAAACAGATGAAGATTTTGAGGATACTTTAGATTTGGTCCGCCGAGTAAAATACGGTCAGTGCTATTCGTTTAAATATAGTCCTCGTCCTGGCACGCCAGGAGCAACTAGAATGGATCAAGTTCCGGAACACATGAAATCAGAGAGATTAACTATATTGCAAAAAGAACTCATGGCTCAGCAACTAGCTTTTAATGAAAGTTGTATTGGTAGTACTATGAAAGTTCTATTTGATCGCGATGGTAAATTCGACGATCAAATAATAGGTAAAACTCCATACATGCAGTCTGTATATATCCAAAACCCTAATAAATCTTTACTTGGTAAAATCATTGATGTAAAAATTACTAAGGCTTCACTTAATAGTTTAACCGGCGAAATATTATAAGTCATGTATAAATCTCTTCTTTTTTGTTTAAAAATTTTTGCCGTGCTTATTCTAATAGGTTGTGCGATTGTGGGGTATATAATATATCACTATTCACGTGATTTACCTGATTACTCACAGCTTGCACGTTATTATCCCCCGTCGGTAACGCGTATTTATGCCCATGACGGCAAACTAATGGAGGAGTATGCTTTTGAACGTCGTGTATTTGTACCGATTAATAGCGTACCGAGTTCGCTAATAGAAAGTTTTATTGCAGCTGAGGATAAGAATTTCTATAACCACCCTGGCGTCGATTTGCTTGGAATAGTTAGAGCGGCATTTTTAAATATATCTAATTATTTACATCATAGGCGTATGGAAGGAGCCTCTACCATTACTCAGCAAGTGGTTAAAAATTTTCTGCTAACTAACGAGGTTTCTCTTGAACGTAAGATTAAAGAAGCGATTCTTTCTTATATGGTTTCAAGAGTATTTACTAAGGATCAAATCTTAGAATTATATCTTAATCAAACATTCTTTGGTCGCGGTGCATACGGCGTTGCAGCAGCTGCACAAAATTATTTTAATAAATCCGTAGAGGAACTTACCATTGCAGAATCAGCTTTTATTGCGGCACTGCCTAAAGCCCCTTCCGAACTTAATCCAGAAAGAAACTACGCTAGAGTAAAAGCTCGTCGTGATTATGTAATAGCACGTATGTTTGAAGATGGTTATATAACAAGAGATGCTGCGAAAGAAGCTATGGATAGCCCGATAGTGTTACGTAAACGAGCTAAAGAAGAAACTGTTACGGCTGATTATTATGCCGAGCAGGTTCGAGAAGAGGTAATTAAGATGCTAAATAGCAAAGAGGAATTTTATACCGGAGGTCTTACTATTATTACTTCTTTAGATGCAAAGATGCAGCAATTAGCTGAAAACTCTCTAAGAAAAGGACTTAGGGAGTTTGATAGAAAGCGTGGTTTTAGAAAACCTATTGCTAATATTCCTCTTGATAATTGGCAAGAAGAGCTACAAAAATTACCTACGCCTCAGTCTCTTTTAGAGTATAAATTAGCCGTAGTTCTAGATGTGGCCGACAACCATGCAGAGATTGGACTTATAGACGGCAGCAAATCTAAAATTCCTATTTCTAAAATGAAATGGGCAAGAAGTAACCTTAAATCAGTTAAGGCTTTGCTTAAAAAAGGTGACGTGATAGTAGTTGAGTCTATAAAAGACGGCTATGCTCTTCGTCAGATCCCTGAAGTAAACGGGGCTATTATGGTTATGAACCCAAATACCGGACAGGTACTTGCAAGTGTTGGCGGTTATGATTTTTCCACAAGTAAATTTGATAGAGTAACACAGGCACTTCGTCAACCCGGTTCTTTAAGCAAAACCTTTGTTTATTTAGCAGCTCTTGAAAACGGTGTTAAGCCGAATCAGATTTTTAACGATGGACCTATTGAGATTTCGCAAGGTCCGGGTATGCCTAGTTGGCGTCCTAAAAATTATGAGGGTAAGTTTTTAGGTGAAATCACTATGCGTACCGGGCTTGAAAAATCTCGTAATCTTATAACCGTAAGAGTAGCAACTGCCGTAGGACTTACAAAAATCGTTGATATAATTAAGCGATTTAGTATTAATAATGAACCGAAAAAAGTTTATTCTATGGTACTTGGTTCAATTGAAACCACACTTAGCAGAATGACTAATGCTTATGCAATTATTGCTAACGGCGGTAAAAAAGTTGAGCCTCATTTTGTAGAATTAATTAAAGACCATAACGGTAAAATTATTTATAGGCGAGATGATAGAGAATGTCTTTCTTGTAATGTTTCGGATAGCAATTTAGATACCGCAATATTAGAAATACCGAAAGAAGATATCTATAGAGTTACGGATGAAGCTAGTGATTATCAAATTACTTCGTTTTTAACAGGAGCAATAGATAGAGGAACCGGTTATGCTGCGAAGAAGTTAGGGAAAATTATCGGCGGAAAAACCGGTACTAGTAACGATAGTAAAGATACATGGTTTGTAGGCTTTACACCCAAAATAGTAGTAGGTAGTTATGTTGGCTATGATACACCGAAAGAGCTTGGAAAAAGAGCAACAGGTTCAAACGTAGTATTGCCGATTTTTATTGATTTTATGAGTAATGCTTATAAGGATGAACCGTCGTTGCCTTTCAAAGTCCCTGATTCAATAAAATTATTAGCAGTAGATAGAGTGACCGGTAAAATTACGCCAAACGGTAGCGTGATAGAAGCATTTAAAGTCAATAATTTTCAGATGCTTGAGAATGAAGATATGATTGATAATCACGATAATAATGATATTTTTGATTATGTACCGAGTAAGGAGGATCAGTCTCAAGAAATTTATTAAATATACTCGTTTAATTTGAAAAATTGGCGTCGTTGTTTTATATTTTTTACTCCTCACGTACTCGTATGTACGCTGCGGTCAAAAAATATGAACGCCTTGCTCTTTTCCAAATTAAACTTCGTCTACCTACTTAATTTATTTGGAGTTTTAATTATATGAAAAAAATTATTTTATATCTAACTGCCCTAATATCACTTACTATACCTTTTATAATTAAAGCGGATTGTTTTTTAGTTAAAGAAAATGATAAATTTATTAAACGGGAAGGTAATTGCGAGTCTCGTTATGCTTCATGCTCAACATTTAAAATTGCTATAAGTTTAATGGGTTATGATGATGGGTTTTTAATTGATGCAACTCATCCAAAATTACCTTTTAAAGAAGGATATGCTGACTATCTTGAAGTTTGGAAACAATCCCAAACACCTAAAGATTGGATGAAGAATAGCTGTGTTTGGTATTCTCAGGTTATTACCAAAGAATTAGGTATTGAAAAATTCCGTGATTATGTAATAAAATTTGATTATGGTAATCATGATATTTCAGGAGATAAAGGCAAGAATAACGGTTTAACTAATACATGGCTTTCTAGTTCTTTAGAAATTTCACCGGAAGAACAATTAACTTTTCTTCAAAAATTAGCAGAGAATAAATTGCCGGTAAGTGTTAAAGCCTAAGAAATGACTAAAAATATTTTGTTTATTGAAGATTTTGTAGATGGTTGGAAGCTTTGCGGTAAAACAGGCAGCGGTAATCAACTTAGCCAAGATAGAACCATAAAGTTAAAAGATAAACAAATTGGGTGGTTTGTAGGTTGGTTACAAAAAAATGACAGAACAGTTTTCTTTATACATTTTATTGAAGATAATAAAACTTATGATTCTTATGCAGGACGACGCTCTAAAGAAGCAGCGAAAGAAAAGCTAAAGGAATTAATAAAAAAATGAAATTTTTATGTCATTGCAAGGAAATTACAAAGTAATTGACGAAGCAATCTCAGGATACTTGACAAGATTGCCACGTCGCTTCGCTCCTCGCAAGGTATTGTTGCGTGGATCGATTTTCCGTTGTCATCCTCCCCCCCCACGGGATGACACAGTGGATTTGACCGGTCCACGCAACAATGCATCCTCGCAATGACGATATCTACTCTTTCTAGGTAATGCTGGATTATAAATTTTGTTATCTCTTGAAGTATTTAAAGAAATATTATAAAGTCAAAAAGTTCATAAATTTTGAGGATGTTATGCAAGTAGTAAAAGCTTTAGAGCAAATTTTAGCAGATAGCTATGCTTTATATTTTAAAACACAGAATTATCATTGGAATGTAGAAGGAGCAGAGTTTAGAAGTCTACATTTATTATTTGAGGGGCAGTATGAAGATTTAGCTGAAAGCTTAGATGAACTTGCCGAAAGAATAAGAAGTTTAAGTGCTAAAGTCCCCGCATTATCAGATTTAATAAAACTTGCATCTATAGATGAGGCAAATCCGAACGCAACAGCAGATGAAATGCTTAAAAGTCTAACAAAAGATCAAGATATTATTAGAGATACGTTATATAAGGGACTCAAAGCAGCACAAGCAGAGAGCGACGAGGGTACAGCCGATATGATTATTGGACGGATTAAAGTGCATGAAAAGAATAGATGGATGCTAAAAAGCAGTATACTCGTTTAATTTGAAAAATTGGCGTTGTTGTTTTATATTTTTTGATCCTCACGTACTAGTATGTACGCTGCGGTCAAAAAATATAAAACGCCTTGCTCTTTTCCAAATTAAACTTCGTCTACTAAATGCTATATAAATGTCATTCCCGTGAAGGCGGGAATCCAGCGTAAAGCGAGATATATCGAGCTTTTAATTTTAAGAACTTAAATTACTGGATCCCGTGGCTTGTCCACGGGATGACATCGAATAACAAAACTAACAAAATAAAAATAAAATGGAACAATACGATGTAGCCGTTATAGGCGGTGGTCCAGGTGGATATGTTGCAGCAATTAGAGCAGCACAATTAAAGAAAAAAGTTGTATTAATAGAAAAAGAACATTTAGGAGGGATGTGTCTTAATTGGGGATGTATACCGACTAAATCCCTGCTTAAATCTGCTGAGGTTTTTGAATATATAAAACATGCTAAAGATTATGGAATTGATGCTGGTGTTGCAGAAGTTAATATTAAGAAAATAGTTGAGCGTTCAAGAGAGATTTCAAATAAGCTTGCAGGCGGTGTTAAGTTACTATTGAAAAAAAACAAAGTTACCGTGATAGATGGGATAGCAACACTTGAAGCAAATAAGGTAATAAGTATAAATGATAAACCTACAGTAAAAGCAGATAATATTATTATAGCTACCGGAGCAAGATCTAGGATTTTAAAAGGCTTTGAGCCTGACGGTAAACATATTTGGACTTCTAAAGAAGCTATGATACCGCAGCATGTGCCGAAATCTATGATTATCGTAGGTTCAGGTGCAATAGGTATAGAATTCGCTTCGTTTTATAATAGTATCGGTGTGGATGTTACCGTAATCGAAGCTCATACTAGAATATTGTCTGCCGAAGATACGGAAATTGCCGGAATCGCTCATAAGAATTTTGAGAAAAAGGGAATAAAAATTATTACAAATGCTAAATTAATTAAGCAAACAAAATCAAAAGATACAATAGAAGTTGAGCTAGAGTTATCCGGTAAAACACAAAAATTACAAGCTGAAATCTTGCTTATGGCAGTAGGTATTATGGCGAATACCAAAAATTTAGGACTCGAGAAAACAAAAATTAAAGTAGAAAACGGCTATATAACTACTAACGGATTAATGCAAACTGCGGAATCAGAAATTTATGCTATAGGCGATGTAGCAGGAGTGCCTTGTTTAGCTCATAAAGCAAGCCATGAAGGTATTATTGCAGCGGAAAACATCGCGGGCTTAAAACCGCATGCTATTAATAAACATAATATTCCCGGCTGCACTTATTCTTCGCCGCAAATAGCAAGTGTCGGTTTGACTGAAGAAGCAGCAAAAGCCTTAGGTTATGAGCTTAAAATAGGCAGATTCCCTTTTATAGCTAATGGCAAAGCTTTAGTAAGCGGTGATAGTGATGGCTTAATTAAAACTATATTTGATGCTAAGACGGGTGAATTGCTCGGAGCTCATATGATAGGCTCAGAAGTAACTGAATTAATACAAGGATATGCGGTTTCAAAAAATTTAGAAGGAACGGAGTTAGATTTAATTAACACTATCTTCCCGCATCCGACTTTATCGGAAATGATGCATGAATCAGTACTCGCTGCTTATGATAGAGCAATACATATTTAAATATAATTAAAAAAATGAACAAAGGTAATTTAATCGAGAATTATGCAGTAGCGTTATTTAATAACGCTATGATTGATAATATACAAGATAAGATCTTTGAAGAAATTACCTCTATAAATCGTATAATTACCGATAATTTTGATATTAGAGAGTTCTTATTTTCTCCTATAGTGAATAAGAACGACAAAATGAACGCAGTCAATTCGTTAGCAAAAAATATCAAAATTAGCACAATAGTACAAAATTTTTTATTGTTATTGGTAAAAAATTCTCGTACTGCTATTTTATCTAATATAGTAGATGCTTATAATACTTTACTATATGAAAGTAAAAATATAAAGATAGTTCAGGTTATTTCTGCAAATAAGTTACAACCTAAAGAGCAGGAGTGGATTAAATCTCGTATAGAAAAAGAATTAAATCAAAAAACAGAAATATTATTTGATATAGATAGTACTATTATTGGCGGTATTGTAATTAAATATGATAGTATGTTGCAAGATTGCTCAATAAAAGGTAGTTTAGATAAAATAACGAAAGCTTTAAAAAAGTTAGGGTTGCTGTATAGATATTTATATCGTCATTGCGAGGAAAGGCGAAGCCTTGACGTGGCAATCTCATGAAGCAGTACTAAATTCCTGAGATTGCTGCACTCGCTTCGCTCGTTCGCAATGACAAGAAAATTAGGAGACGTAAACCACATGAAACTAAAGCCTATTGAAGTAGCTGAAATATTACAAAAGGAAATAGCTAATATTAATTGCTTAAGTGAGCTTGAGGAAGTAGGGCAAGTAATAACCGTCGGTGACGGTATAGCCAAAATTTACGGTCTTGCTAATGTAAAATCCGGTGAAGTGATAGAATTTAAATCCGGTGTTAAGGGTCTTGTTTTAAATTTGGAAAATGATAGCGTCGGTGCTGTAATTATGGGGAATGATAACCAAGTACAGCAAGGCGATAATGTCAAAAGAACTAAAGAAGTTTTAGAAGTACCGGTAGGAAAAGCTTTGCTTGGTCGCGTTGTTGATGCTCTAGGTAATCCTATTGACAGCAAAGGCGATATTGCAAGTAAAGAGTACAGACATATCGAGATGAAGGCTCCGGGAATAATAGAAAGAACAAGTGTTAGCAAACCCGTGCAAACCGGAATAAAGGCTATAGATTCGTTAATCCCAATAGGTAGAGGGCAAAGAGAGTTAATAATCGGTGATAGGCAAACCGGAAAAACGGCTATAGCCGTCGATACTATTATCAATCAAAAACAAGCCCACTCACTTACTAATGAAAGTGATAAAATTTATTGTATTTATGTAGCTATAGGGCAGAAAAGATCAAGTGTTGCACAGATAGTAAAAAAACTAGAAGATGCCGGAGCCATGGACTATACAATCGTTGTTTCGGCTACTGCTTCGGAAGCTGCGGCTCTTCAATTCATTGCCCCTTATTCTGCCTGTAGCATGGGCGAATATTTTCGTGATAACGGCATGCACGCACTTATTATTTATGATGATTTAAGTAAGCATGCTGTCGCATATAGACAAATCTCATTATTACTTAGAAGATCTCCCGGGCGAGAAGCATATCCTGGTGACGTGTTCTACCTGCATTCAAGGTTGCTTGAGCGTGCTGCTAAAATGTCAGAGGCAAAAGGCAGCGGTTCACTTACTGCTCTTCCTATAATCGAGACGCAAGCAGGTGACATATCCGCATATATCCCAACAAATGTTATTTCAATTACCGACGGTCAAATTTTCTTAGAAAGCGAGCTATTTTATAAAGGCGTAAGACCTGCCGTTAATGTCGGTATTTCGGTAAGCCGAGTTGGTTCTGCAGCACAAATAAAGGCTATGAAGCAGGTAGCAGGTTCGGTAAAGCTAGAACTTGCTCAATTTAGAGAGCTTGAGTCTTTCTCGCAATTTGGATCAGATCTAGACCCTGCCACTAAAGCAAAAATCGATCACGGTAAAAGATTAGTTGAGATATTAAAACAAGCTCAATATCATCCTTTTCCGGTAGAAGAACAAATAGTAAGTATTTATGTCGGAACTAAGAAATATTTAAATGATGTACCGCTTCAGAAAGTAAAAGAATTTGAAGATAAAATGCTTACGGAGATAAGGTTAAATAAAAAAGATATTTTGGAATCAATAAAAAATGAGCAATGTATAACCGAAGAAACCGAGCAGAAACTAAAAGCATTTTTAGAAAATTTTGTTAAGGATTTTGTTAAATCATGATGATGTTGTTTTTGCGTGGATACCAAATCGTCATTGCGAGCGATTAAAAGGAGCGTGGCAATCTCAGGATATTTGATTAGATTGCCGCGTCGCTCCGCTCCTCGCAATGACATAAAAATACTAAATAAGTATGTCAAATTTAAAGCAGTTAAGAACTAGAATTAAAAGCGTTGAATCTACACAAAAGATTACTAGAGCAATGCAACTAGTATCAGCTTCTAAAATGGCAAAAATAAAAAGTCAAATAGCCAATTCAAATTTTTATATTAAGGCTATTAGTAAAATGATGTCTGCTATATTATCAATTGATATGTGTGAGTTATCTATAGAAGAGCAGAAATTTTTTAATACCATGCCGAATAAAGCAAATTTATTGATAGTTATGACATCACAGCGTGGTTTATGCGGAACGTTTAATTACAGTATAATTAAGCAAGTTAAGAATGATATTAAAGAGTTAGAAAATAAAGGCGAACAAATAAAACTTATCATTATTGGAAAAAAAGGTTACGAAGCACTAAAAAGGCAATATGTAAATTATATTGATAGTTATTTTGAGTTACCCAAAATTTATGATGAAAATCTGATGCTACAAGTAAAACAAAAAATTATGTCGCTAGTTGCGAATTTAGAAGTTAGTAATTGTGTTATATATTTTAATAAATTTAAAAACGCAATGACTCAAATTATGACTAGACAACAGATTTTACCGGTAGAAAAATATCAAGATGATTCTGCAGTAGAAAATAATCATTTTGAGTATGAGGGGGAGAATCTAATTTCTAATCTAATTAATTTATATGTGAATTCCCAAATAAATTATGCTTTACTACAAAGTAGAGCAAGTGAGGAGGGGGCTAGAATGACCGCTATGGAAAATGCAACAAATAATGCTAATAATTTAATAAGCAAGTTAGTTTTAAAGTTGAATAGATCAAGACAAGCTATTATTACTACGGAGTTGATAGAGATTATAGCCGGCTCAGAAGCGGTTTAGTTACCGTCATTGCGAGCAGCCGTAGGCTGCGTGGCAATCTCATCAAATATTCTGAGATTGCGTTGTCGAAACTTTCAGTTTCTTCTCACAATGACATTTTTTATAAGAACATTATCTTAACAGAAAAAATAATGACACAGAATATCGGGAAAATTACTCAGATTATTTCAGCAGTGGTGGATGTAAAATTTACGAATAACGGTGAGTTACCGGAAATTTTAAATGCTCTAGAGTGCTATAACGATAAACAAAGGATAGTGCTGGAAGTAGCACAACATATAGGTGATGATACGGTGCGTTGTATTGCTATGGATTCTACGGAAGGGTTAGTGCGGGGCGTAGAAGTAATAGATACAGGTAGTCCTATTCGTATTCCTGTAGGTACTGAGACGCTTGGGCGTATTATGAATGTTATAGGTGAGCCAATTGACGGTAAAGGAGACATTAAAAGCTCAAATATTTCTTCTATATATAAGCCTGCTCCTGATTTTACCAATCAGTCAACCGAGCGTAATATATTAGTAACCGGTATTAAAGTTGTTGATTTACTTGCTCCTTATACTAAAGGCGGTAAGATAGGATTATTCGGCGGTGCAGGAGTCGGTAAAACCGTGTTAATTATGGAGCTTATTAATAACGTAGCTAAAGCACACGGTGGTTATACCGTATTTGCAGGAGTCGGCGAGAGAACTAGAGAGGGTAATGATCTTTACCATGAAATGATTGACTCAGGTGTGATTGATCTTGAGAAACCGGGAAATTCAAAAGTGGCTCTTGTTTATGGACAAATGAACGAGTCGCCTGGAGCAAGGGCAAGAGTTGCGTTAAGTGGTCTGACCATTGCAGAGAGTTTTAGAGATATGAATGAGGGGCAAGATGTTTTATTTTTTGTAGATAATATTTTCCGTTTTACTCAAGCAGGTTCTGAAGTATCAGCGTTACTCGGTAGGATTCCGTCAGCGGTAGGGTATCAGCCTACTCTTGCAACCGATATGGGCGAACTACAAGAGCGTATCACCTCTACTAAGCATGGCTCAATAACTTCCGTGCAGGCTATATATGTACCAGCGGATGATTTAACTGATCCTGCTCCTGCTACTTCTTTCATACATTTAGATGCTACAACAGTACTTAGCCGTCAGATAGCCGAGCTTGGGATTTATCCGGCAGTTGACCCGTTAGATAGTAATTCTCAGGTACTTGATCCGATGATTGTCGGTGAAGAACATTATAGCATAGCAAGACAAGTGCAGCAGGTTTTACAAACTTATAAATCATTGCAGGATATCATCGCTATTTTAGGTATGGATGAGCTATCCGAAGAAGATAAACTAACCGTGGCACGTGCTAGAAAAATACAGCGTTTCTTATCGCAGCCTTTCCATGTTGCCGAAGTATTTACAGGTAGCAAAGGCAAATTTGTTAATCTAGCCGATACTATAGCAGGTTTTAAAGGACTTGTAGAGGGTAAATACGATGATTTACCGGAAGCTGCTTTTTATATGGTCGGAACTATAGAAGAGGCTATTGAGAAGGCAAAGGTGTTGAAATGATAAACGTGACCACAATCGTCATTGCGAGCAGCCGTAGGCTGCGTGACAATCTCATGGAATAATAACAAACTCCTGAGATTGCTTCGTCAATTGCTATGCAATTTCCTCGCAATGACGAAAAATATAATTAACCCATGAACGAAACAATTCTAGTCAAAATAATTACGCCTTTAAGTATTGCATTTGAAAAGCAAGCTAAAATGGCAACAATGCCGGGTGAGGAAGGTATGTTTGGGGTGCTGCCAAGTCATGCTCCGATGATTGTTAGTTTGAAAGCCGGTTTAGTGCAGGTTTATATAGATGATATGCATAAATCTGAAAACACTTATCTTATTTCCAGCGGTGTAACCGAAGTAACGGCAAATTATATTAATATAGCTACGGAAACGGCTATTAACGCTACGAATTTAAGTGAAGCGGAAATAGCAACTAAGCTTCTCGATCTTCAAAAACCTTTATCAGATCAACATTAATTTGTTTTAAAAATCTACGTTTTGGGATAAGGTTATTTTAATGTCATTGCGAGGAGCGAAGCAACGCGGCAATCTAGTTAAACATCTTGAGATTGCCATGCTCCTTTTAGTCGCTCGCAATGACGATGTTCATTCCACACAATTAAGTGAGAAACAAATGTCAAAAGTGCATAATTCAGAATATATAAAAGAGTTATCAGTCGATAATATTTCATACAAAATTTACGATATAAATAAAGCGGCAAGCGATATCGATCTTCCCTTAAAAAAACTTCCATATAGTTTAAGAGTGTTATTTGAGAATGCATTACGTTCTAATGGTTCAAAGCACAACTTACTTGCATTTAAAGAATGGCTAAAAACTAAAAAATCTGATGCGGAAATAGATTTTATGCCGGCAAGAGTTTTGATGCAGGATTTTACCGGTGTGCCTGCTATTGTAGATTTGGCTGCTATGCGTGATGCGATGAAGAAAATAGGAGGCGATCCGTTAAAAATTAATCCGCTTATTCCTGTTGATCTTATAATAGATCATTCAGTAAGCGTTGATTCTTATGCAGCTAAGGATTCATTTGAAAAAAACGTACAAATGGAAATGAGACGCAATATTGAGCGTTATGCATTTCTTAAATGGGGACAGCAAGCGTTTAATAATTTCAAAGTAGTACCGCCGGGTATGGGTATTTGCCATCAGGTAAATTTAGAATATTTAGCAAAAGTTATGTGGCATAAAGACGGCACCCTTTATCCTGATAGTTTAGTTGGAACGGATAGCCATACAACTATGGTAAACGGGTTATCGGTACTTGGTTGGGGAGTCGGCGGAATAGAGGCGGAAGCTGCAATGCTTGGACAGCCGCTTACTATGATTCTACCGGAAGTAATCGGTGTAAAGCTAACTGGGAAGTTAGCAGTGGTCGCCACGGCGACCGATCTAGTTCTAACTATTACCGAAATGCTACGGAAAAAGAAAGTAGTAGGTAAGTTTGTTGAGTTTTTCGGTGAGGGGCTTAAAAAGCTAACGATTGCCGATCGTGCTACCATTTCTAATATGTCGCCTGAATACGGTGCTACTTGCGGCTTTTTCCCGATTGATCAAGAAACTATAAAATATCTAGAGCTAACAGGTAGAGAAAAAATGCAAATCAAATTAGTAGAGAAATACGCAACCGAGCAGAATCTTTGGTATGATTTTGAGCATGAGGCAGAATATACCGAGGTTTTAGAGCTAGATTTATCTACGGTACATAGTTCACTTGCCGGTCCAAAACATCCGCAAGATCGAGTAAACTTAAACGAGGTAGCAAGTAATTTTAAACATGAATTACCAAATTTTGCTTTAGAAAATAAAGACATTGATAAAAAATATGCCGTAGCAAACCAGAATTACGAAATCGGTAACGGCAATGTGGTAATTGCAGCGATTACTAGCTGTACTAATACTTCAAATCCTAGCGTTATGATTGGAGCCGCACTTCTTGCTAAAAAAGCACTAGAACACGGATTAAAGGTAAAGCCTTGGGTTAAAACTTCTCTTGCTCCTGGTTCAAAAGTCGTAACGGAATATTTGAAGCTTAGCGGTCTTGATAAATATTTAGATGAATTAGGGTTTAATCTAGTAGGTTACGGCTGCACTACTTGCATCGGTAATTCCGGACCTCTAAATCCGGAAATAGAGGAAACTATTAACAAAAACGGGCTAGTTGTTGCTTCCGTTTTATCAGGTAATAGGAATTTTGAAGGGCGAATTAATCCGCTTACTAAAGTAAGTTATCTCGGTTCGCCTATTTTAGTCGTAGCATATGCACTTAGCGGCACTCTTAATATAGATCTAACAAATACGCCCATAGGAGAAAATATTTATTTAAAAGATATTTGGCCAAGCAAAGAAGAGATAGATGAAGTTATTGCAAATTCAATTAATTCCTCTATGTTTATAGAAAAATATTCTGATATATTTAGCGGAACGAAAGAGTGGAAAGATTTACAGGTTACTACTAGCTCTAATTATAATTGGGATAAGAATAGTACCTATATTAATAATCCGCCTTATTTTGAGGATATAGGCAGCGAGAATAGTATAAAAGACATAAAATCTGCAAGAATTCTAGCAATTTTCGGTGATTCTATTACTACCGATCATATTTCGCCGGCAGGCAGTATTAGTAAAACCAGCCCTGCTGCTAAATATTTAACAGACCATCATATAGAGCCCTTTGATTTCAATTCTTACGGATCACGTAGAGGAAATCATGAAGTGATGATGCGTGGCACATTTGCTAATATTCGTATAAAAAACGAAATGTGTAAAGGTGTAGAAGGTGGTTTTACTGTAAACCAGTTAAACGGCATACAGCAAACTATTTACGATGCAGCTATGGACTACAAAGCTCATGATGTACCGGTAGTGATTTTTGCAGGTAAAGAATATGGTAGCGGCTCATCTAGAGACTGGGCGGCAAAAGGGCCTGAGTTGCTTGGTGTAAAAGCAGTGATTGCCGAGAGCTTTGAACGAATACATCGCTCAAATTTAGTAGGTATGGGTATTTTACCGCTAACTTTTACCAGCAATAATACAAGGTTAGATTTAAAGTTAGACGGTTCAGAAACTATTGACATTATAGGCTTAAGCGAGAATATAAGACCTTATAATCCTGTTAAATGCGTGATAAAAAAACAAACTGGTGAAATAAGGACAATTGATTTAATATTGCAAATATTTACGGATAATGAGATAAATTATATAAAGCACGGCAGTATTATGCATTTTGTGGTGGAGAGTTTGAAGGGATGAAGAAGTACATTAAGTGTCATTCCGTGACTTGACCACGGGATCTTATATCGCAGACTGTATACCGCGATCAAGTCACGGGATGACAAAGTAGATTCCTGCGATCAACGGAATGACATCGAAAAGCCTCATTCCTATAAAAATAACAAAGGAAAGACATATGGACAAGCATCTTAAAGAATATACCGAGAGCGGTAAGAAAAATTTAATAGTGGTATATATATTATATCTATGCGGGATAGTAGCACCGATATTACCGTTAATCGGAGTATTTTTTGCATATCTTAATAAAGATAAAGGTGATAATTTTGCTATCAGCCATTATGTATTTCTATTTCGTACTTTTTGTCTTGGAGTTCTTGGGTGGATTGTATGTTTCATATTTACGTTTATCATTATTGGAGTAGTATTATACTTTGCACTCGCTGTTTGGTATATACTTCGTGTTGCTATCGGTTTTAAGTATATGATAAAAGATCAAGCTTATCTGAACCCTATGACTTATTGGATTAAATAAGAATGATAAAACTTACTATAGACGGTTCTGAAATAGAAGTATCAGAAGGTAGCACCGTTTATCAAGCCTGCACACAAGTAGGCAAAGAAATCCCTCATTTTTGTTATCATGAGCGTCTAAAAATCGCCGGTAATTGCCGTATGTGCTTGGTTGAAATGGAAAAATCACTAAAACCTATAGCTTCTTGTGCTATGCCGGTAAGTAACGGTATGGTTATTCATACCGATACGCCTATGGTAAAAAAAGCACGTGAAGGGGTGATGGAGTTTTTACTTATTAACCATCCTCTAGATTGCCCTATTTGTGATCAAGGCGGTGAGTGTGATTTGCAGGATCAGGCTTTTAGATACGGTAAAGGTACTAATAGATTTCATGAAAATAAGAGATCTATTAAAGATAAATATATGGGACCGCTGATTAAAACAGCGATGACGAGATGCATACAATGCACTAGATGCATTAGATTTGCGAGTGACATAGCAGGAATAGAAGAAATGGGGGCTATTCATCGAGGCGAACATATGGAAATTACTTCCTATTTAGAGCAAACTTTAGACTCTGAAATTTCCGGTAATATGATCGATATTTGTCCAGTCGGTGCTTTAAACTCTAAGCCATATGCCTTTAAAGCCCGTAAATGGGAGCTAAGGCACACAAGTTCTATAGGTATGCATGATGCCGAAGGCTCCAATATTCGTATAGATAGTAGAGGCGATGAGGTAATGAGAATATTACCTCGTGTTAATGAAGAAATAAATGAGGCGTGGCTTTCTGATAAAAACCGTTTTAGTTATGATGGTTTGAAATATCAGCGTTTAGATCGCCCTTATATCAGAAAAAACGGTAAATTAGTAGAAGCTAGCTGGAGCGAAGCTTTAAAGACGATAGCGGATAAAATTAAATCCGTAAAACCGGAGAAAATTGCTGCTATTGCCGGCTCTCTTACGTCTGTTGAAGCAATGTTTATGCTGAAAACATTACTGCAAAAGCTTGACTCTAATAATTATAGTGTTAATCAGTTTAATTATAAAATAGATACAAGCGAGCGAGGAAACTATTTATTTAATACAACTATTGCCGGCATAGAAAAGGCTGATTTATGTTTACTAATCGGAGCAAATCCAAGGCAGATAGCTCCGGTATTAAATAGCCGCATAGGGCAAAGAGTGCGTACAGGTTTATTAAAAGTAGCAAGAATAGGTGAAGGACATAATCAAACTTATAGAATTCAGGATTTAGGAAGTGATATTAAGATTATTGAGGAGCTAGCCATTGGTACTCATGAGTTTACGAAAGCCTTAAAAGCAGCAAAATATCCGATGATTATAGTGGGTGATGGCGTATATGCAAGAGATGACGGATATGCTATATTGTCGCTTATTCATAAAATAGTAGCTGAATATAATATTATGCATGATGATTGGAAAGGCTTTAATATATTACATAATCACGCTTCTATAGTTGGCGGTCTTGACATCGGTTTTAATAATCCTATTAAGCTTGAAGAGCTGGAACTCGCTTATCTGCTTGGAGCTGATGAAGTCCCGTTTGATAAGCTGAAATCAGCTTTTATAATATATCAAGGACATCACGGAGATGCAGGGGCTAGCAGTGCTGACGTAATTTTACCTGCGGCTGCTTATACCGAGCAGAGCGGAATTTACGTAAATTTAGAAGGTAGACCGCAAATAGCAGAAAAAGCAGTAGCACCTGTGGGCGTAGCTAAAGCAGATATAGAAATTATTAAAGAGCTTGCCGGTTATCTAAAAATAGATATCGGAATGGATAATTTGCAAGAAGTAAGAGCCAAGCTTGCTAAAGAATATAAGATATTTGCTAGTATTGATAAAATTACAGAGAATAAATTTACTAAATTTAGTTCTAAAGATAAGTTATTAAAAGAGCCTATAACTGCAGAACCTATTAATTATTATATAACAGACGTGATTAGTAAAAATTCAGTAACTATGGCTAAGTGCGTTGAGGCTAAGGAAGCAAGAGGAAATTTTGTCATCCCGCGACTTGATCGCGGGATCTAATAATTAAAAAATAAAAATGAAAGCATACTATGTTTATATACTTTCAAATAAATATGATGGTACTTTATATATCGGTGTTACTTCTGATATTATAAAACGTGTTTGGCAGCATAAACAAAAAATAATAAAGGGATTTACTACAAAATATAATTTAAATAAATTAATTTATTTTGAACAGTTTAATAATATTAATCTAGCAATTAGTCGTGAGAAACGCTTTAATCGAAGCTAACAACCCTAATTGGCATGATTTATATGAAGATATTATAATTTTGCTTAGATCCCTGCGATCAAGTCGCGGGATGACAATGAAATATGACAGAACTCTTTTTTGAATATATTTTCCCATTAATTATAATCGCTCTAAAGGTAGTGGCAATCACTATCCCTTTAATATTGTGTGTTGCGTATTTAACATATGCAGAGCGTCGTGTTATTGGATTAATGCAGCTCCGACGAGGACCTAACGTTGTCGGTCCGTTTGGATTACTTCAGCCTATTGCCGATGCGGTTAAGCTCTTATTCAAAGAACCGATAATTCCTACCAATTCCGATAAAATATTATTTATTTTAGCACCGATGATAACTTTTATATTAAGTTTAATCGGCTGGGCAGTTATACCTTTTGCAAAAGGCGTAGTGCTTGCAGACATTAATGTCGGTGTTTTATATATCCTTGCTATATCCTCTTTAAGTATTTACGGCATTATTATTGCCGGTTGGGCTAGTAACTCAAAATATGCATTCCTTGGTGCTATACGCTCATCTGCTCAAATGATTTCTTATGAAGTATCGATGGGGCTGGTTATTATTACCGTGCTACTTACTACCGGTACTCTCAATTTAAGTGGGATCATTGAAGCACAAAGAACAATGCCGTGGTGGATTGATTTGATGCTACTACCTATGGGCGTCGTGTTTTTTATCTCGTTGCTTGCCGAAACAAATAGATTACCTTTTGATTTACCTGAAGCAGAATCAGAACTAGTTGCCGGCTATAATGTTGAATATTCCTCTATGGGATTTGCTTTATTTTTTCTAGGTGAATATGCTAATATGATATTAGTTAGTGCAATGACTACTACTTTCTTTTTAGGAGGTTATTTACCGCCGTTTAATATATCGTGGTTAGATTGTATTCCAGGGTTCTTTTGGTTTGTATTTAAGGTCGGATTCTTATTATTCTGCTTTTTATGGATTAGAGCAACCTTACCAAGATATCGTTATGATCAATTAATGCGACTTGGGTGGAAAGTATTTTTGCCTCTAACTTTATTTTGGGTGGTGTTAGTGTCAAGCGTACTTATATATACCGATAATTTGCCGAGTATTTAGGTATCACCCTAGCTAACTTGATCGGCTTTATTGCATGGATCGGTTTCGCCTCTGTCATCTCCCCCGCGACTTGATCACGGGATCCAGCTTAAACTACTAATATTATTAGTAGTTTAAATTGTTTTTCTGGATACCGTGGTCAAGCTGTGGTATGACACCGAACGTGTTTTTTAATCCGTGTAACAACATCTTTCCGAAGGAATGACATTGATCTTTAATATATAAATTTTATGATAAATTATTTAAAATCGTTTTTTCTATATGAGATAGTAAGGGGGATGGCTTTGACTTTGAGATATTTTTTCAAAGCTAAAGTTACAATCAATTATCCTTATGAAAAAAGTCCTGTTAGTCCACGATTTAAGGGTGAGCATGCACTGCGTCGCTATGAAAACGGTGAAGAACGCTGTATTGCTTGTAAACTCTGTGAAGCGATTTGTCCGGCACAAGCGATAGTGATTGAAGCTGACGAACAAGATGACAGCAGTAGACATACCACACGTTATGATATAGATATGACAAAATGCATTTATTGTGGATTGTGTCAGGAAGCTTGCCCTGTAGACGCAATAGTTGAAGGTCCTAATTTTGAGTTTGCAAGCCTAACTCATACTGCACTTATTTACGATAAAGAAAGATTACTGCAAAATGGCGATAGATGGGAGCAGGCACTTGCTAGTAAACTACACAAAGATTACGAGTATAGGTAATATACTCGTTTAATTACTCTTCATTTATTCGGAATATATACGTATTATGCTATTGTGATTCTGTTAACAGGTTCATTTCAAAAAAGTTAAATTAAAAAAACATACCATGAAATTTCGAATACAAAGTTCGAGATTTCATAAACCTTTGTAATTTAATTATTGCTTTTCTTTTTTTTGACTTCTATTCTCTTAATTGTAAATAATTATAAAAACTAAAAAATTATGTTTATAAAGCAAATTTATAGTATGGTAGTTTGTTTTGTTACTACTATAGTTTTATTGATAACGCTCTCTATTACATTTAATGCATTCATTACATTATATTCCTACCGGAATGTACTAATAAAAAGAGGAACTCATAAAATTATAGTACTAATGAGCAATATTTAAAGCTAAAATCATATGATAAGGATTTATATGAACAATTAAAAAAGGGTTGCCTCCAAAAAGAGCTAGAAGAAAAGAGAATTAGTTATAAGAATGAATATATGGAAGTTACTAAAGTACGTGCTGTAAGTACAATAATTAATTGTTCAATTTGGATTATAGTTAGCCTTGTATTTTTTATTGTACATTGGAAGATCTATAAAAATACGCAAAACAATAATAATTAATCCAGTTGTAATGTCTGTGCAGATTTTATAGAACTTTCTAGATGAGAGGATAGAAGAACAATACCACCGCTATTTGCTTTCATGACAATTAAATTATTTAGTAAATCCCTATTTTCTTTGCTTAAATTAGTTTCAACTTCATCAAGTAACCATAAGTCAGATTGACACGCAATAAGCCTTGATACGGCTACGATTTTCTGCATTCCGCTAGACAAGCTATAGCATTTTTCATCTAATAAGTCATATAATTTGAAGTAATAAATAGCAGCATATAGGGTTTCGGCGGAATTATAAATTTCCGACCAAAATTTTAGATTCTCAAAAACAGTCATTTCGAGTTTTAGCCCTAAATTATGACCGATATAATTGCAGTAAGGTTTAGCGATATTGTTAATATTACTATTTTTATAGTAAATATTACCGCTGCTTGGTTGCATAATTCCTGCTATCATTCGTAGCAGCGAGCTTTTACCGCAACCGTTAGCTCCTTTTATATAGGTGATAGAAGAAGGAAGAAAAGTAATATTTAGATCAAATAAATTTCTTTGTTCTATAGAGACCTTTCCAAATTCTACTTCTAGAGGCAATTTGTACGTCAATCCGGTACTCGCATCCTCACGTACTTTTTTGTATGCTGCAGTGCTGCGTTCCGTGTTTTCTTCAAATTCCTCTCTATAAGCGAATTTGGAAAGGTCTCTAATATTAAATTGTAATTGATGAAGTGATAGCATGTCCTTGTTACTATATCATTCCTGCCTGGATACCTAAGTCGTCATTGCGAAGCCATGAAGTGGCTGCAGCAATCTAGGAAAAATAATAAAAATGCTAAAGATTAGCATTTTTAACTGGATTGCTTCGTCAATTTACTATTATAAATTTCCTCGCAATGACGCTAATTTTTCAAAATCTAACTAGCAAATTCTCTATCGATAAACGAAATACATTTAAAATAGAATTCGGCATTAGACCAAAGTAAATAATTAGTAGTATTAAAGGAGCTATTGAGATTATTTCATATTTATATAAATCTCTGAAATGCATGATTTCTTTATTGGTAATTTCGCCTAGCATAACCTCTTTGTATAATTTCAGCATGTAAACCGCCCCAAGAATTATACCGAGAGCTGCTATAAAGGTTGCTATTACATTTACCTTATAAATCCCAAGCAGGCTTGAAAACTCTCCGATGAATCCGCTAGTACCAGGTAGCCCGACAGAGCCGAGCATTGCAATCATAAAAAATGTGGCAAGCACAGGCATTTTACTTGCTACACCACCATATTTAGCTATTTCTTTTGTATGCAATCTTTCGTACAAAGTACCAACTATTAAGAATAGACATGAAGAAATCACGCCATGGCTAAGCATTTGAAATATTGCTCCACTAACTCCGGCTTCAGTAAAGCTAAAAATGCCTATCGTAACATATCCCATATGTGCAATAGATGAATATGCTATCATCTTCTTCATATCTTTTTGAGCAAGAGCAACGAGTGATGCGTATATTATAGCAATAACGCTAAGGTAAATTATGTAAATTGCAAATTCTTGTGATGCATTAGGGAATAGCAGTAGTAATACTCTTAAAAAACCGTAACCGCCGAGTTTTAATAAAATACCGGCAAGAATAACCGAGCCGCTGGTTGGAGCTTGTACGTGTGCATCGGGTAGCCAAGTATGAAACGGAATCATAGGGATTTTAACGGCAAAAGCAATAAAGATAGCCCACCATAAAATGTGCTGAGCAAATAATGGAATATTATCGGTAAGCTGAAAGATATAGGTTAAATCAAAACTATGAATTTTGCTATAAATATAAATTAATGAAAGTAGGAAAAATACTGAGCCGAAGAAAGTATATAAGAAGAATTTAAGAGCAGCATATATTCTATTTTCGCCTCCCCATACGCCGATAATAATATACATAGGTACTAATATTGCTTCAAAAAAGAGATAGAATAATAATAAATTTACTGAGGTAAATGCTCCTATACAAAAAGATTCCATTAATAAAAAACATACTAAATATTCTTTGATATATTTTTTAACAGTAAATAAGCTTCCGATTATACAAATAAGAGTAAGAAAAGAAGTTAGAGCCACAAAAAATATTGATATACCGTCAACACCTACATGAAATTCAAGCCCGATTTTATCAAGCCAAGCGTAGCGTTCGACAAATTGATAAGCGGGGTTTGAGGAGTCAAACTCTATTAAAATATAAATAGTTGAGATGAATGTTAAAATAGAACTAAGCACCGTAACATACATTACATATATCGGTTTATCTGCTTTTTTACTTTGACTAATAAACAGCAAAATATATAGCACGCTTATTAGCGGCAGAAAAATACTGATAGATATAATAGGTAATTCTAACATTCTTTTAAGATTTTATGAGTTTTTTTCCGTCATTGCGAGGAAAATTACGAAGTAATTGACGAAGCAATCTCAGGAGTTTGTTATTACTTCATGAGATTGTCACGCAGCCTACGGCTCGCAATGACAGTTTTAGTTTTTAACGCAAATAACATCAGTACATTAGCCTTTCCAAACAAAATAACTAATTGTTACAACAATAAACGATACTATATACAAAGCATAATTAAAAACATATCCTGTTTGTGTTTTGCCAGTAAGAACGCTAAAGCAATTAACGACTTGTGAACAACCGTTTGGTCCAAAACGATCGATTATTTTCTGATCACCAAGATAAAATAAATGGGCTAGGCAGTTAATAGGCTTCACAATTAAGCAATTATATATCTCGTCGAAGTAATATTTATTGCGTAATATGTTGGATATGAATGTAATACCGCGAGCTTGTAGCGGTATCCAGTCTTTTTTAATATTTTTACTGGATTCCCGCTTTTGCGGGAATGACATAGAAGAAGGCAGGAATGACATAAAAGTACTTGACTTATATAAGTAAATTCCCGTAATAATCCCTACTATGCCAACTGCCATAGG
This sequence comes from Rickettsia helvetica, assembly GCF_963970025.1. Lineage (NCBI taxonomy): Bacteria > Pseudomonadati > Pseudomonadota > Alphaproteobacteria > Rickettsiales > Rickettsiaceae > Rickettsia > Rickettsia helvetica. Next base: position 281,069 of record NZ_OZ018776.1, on the reverse strand, counting down.
TAGTAATTTTATATATAAAGGCGGATGGCTAATTAGTAGTTTATAAATATGTAAATTAAATAGGCTTTCATGGAAATAGCCGTTCGGTTTATCCATAGAAAGTAAATAATAACCGATCATACCGCTAAAAAAGCTCCCTGCTACCAGTAATATAAGGGGATTATTCATTACTTTAGCCGGTTCATGGGCATGTTCAAAAACATCTTTTTCTAGCTTAGTTTTGCCATGAAATACCAACATAATAATTTTCATTGAATAAATAGCAGTAAGTATTGCAGCAGCTATTCCAAAAATAAACATAAATGATCCGCTACTATAAGCTGCTTCTAAAATCGAGTCTTTAGAATAAAACCCTGCCAAAGGGTAAATCCCTATTAGTGCAAGTGAGCCGATTAAGAAGTTTCCATAAGTTATCGGCATCTTATTTCTTAAAGCCCCCATTTTAAATATATCCTGCTCGTGAACGGCATGTATTACGCTACCTGCAGATAAGAATAATAATGCTTTGAAAAAAGCATGAGTTACTAAGTGAAATATTCCGCTATTATAGGCAGATACCCCGCAAGCCATAAACATATAACCAAGCTGGCTACAGGTAGAGTAAGCAATAATCTTCTTGATATCGCTTTGCATAATAGCAATGCTTGCTGCAAAAATACAAGTAACACCGCCGATAATCGTAATAAATTGTAGAACTAAAAGGCTATATTCAAACAAATACGAGCAGCGTGCTACTAAGAATACTCCTGCCGTTACCATGGTTGCCGCATGAATAAGTGCGGATACCGGAGTCGGTCCTTCCATCGCATCAGGAAGCCATACATGTAAACCGATCTGTGCAGATTTACCCATGCAACCGATAAATAATAATAAACAAATAATATCTAGAATAGAAAACTGTAATAATATTTTTGTATTAGATAATAATTCTGCAGATGAAAATACATCTTTGTAATTTGCCGAACCACAATAAACAATGATCGTTATTACGCCTAAGATAAAAGCAAAATCGCTGGCTCTATTTGTTATAAAAGCTTTAATCGCTGCTTTATTGGCTGATTCTTTTGAATACCAAAATCCGATTAATAAATATGAGCAAACGCCGACGCCCTCCCAACCGAAAAATAACTGTAAGAAATTATCGCTAGACACTAGCATTAACATAAAGAAAGTAAATAAAGAAAGAAAAGACAAGAAGCGTACAACCCCCTTATCTTCGGCCATATAGCCAAGCGAGTAGATATGCACGACGCTTGACACCCATGTTACGGCTATAAACATTATGCTAGTGAGCTGATCTACATAAATAGACCAATTTACTTTAAAATTTCCAACCTCAATCCACGGGAATAATTTTATATGGATAATATTCCCGTCTAAGCCCGCATCGCAAAATATTATTAATGAGAATAAGGCAGATAAAGATAAAAAACCGGTTGCAATTATTTGAGCTAATTTTTTATCTATTATCCTTACGAATAAGCCGTTGATTATTGCAGAGGCAAGCGGTAACATGATGATCATTATGGCAAGACTTTGATACATCATTACCCCCTCATCTGATTAATGTCGGTAATTTCAATTGAGCCTTTATTACGGAAATATATTAGTAATATCGCAAGCCCGATTGAAGTTTCGGCAGCTGCTACGGTTAAGATTATAATACTAAAAATTTGTCCCGATAATTCTTGCATATATACGGAAAATGCAACAAAATTTATATTGACTGCAAGTAGCATTAGCTCAATGGACATTAATATATTGATAATATTTTTGCGATGCATAAATAATCCAAACATCCCGATAGTAAAAACTAAGCTGCTTAAGATTAAATAATGATTAAGCGAAATATATTCATTCATATTTAATATTCTCAACACCTTTATTTAGAATAGGCTTTGTCATTAATACGGTATTTTCTTTATTGTGCCGCAGTTGTTTTACAATCTCTTGACGTTTTACTCCTTCACGTTTCTTTAGCGTTAAAGTAATACATGCAATCATAGCGACAAATAGGATAAGTCCCGCCATTTGAAACGGTAGCATAAATTCAGTGTAAAGCACGTTACCTATTGCTTTAGTATTTGAGATATTATTTGTTATGACAAACGATACATCCGAACTGAAATTAATATTTTTAGTGCCAAGTAAAATAATTGTTACTAAATCAGCAAACATTATTAGAGCTATAAAAATACTTAAAGCAAGATTTTCTTTTAACTGTGTTATTGTCTTATTAAAATGCATATCTAGCATCATTATCACAAATAGAAATAATACTGCTACAGCTCCAACATAAATCACTATCAGCATCATAGCTAAAAATTCTGCTCCAAGCAAAATCATAAGCCCTGCACCGTTGATAAATGCAAAAATTAACCATAATACCGAATATATGGAATTTTTGCTTAAAACAACGCATAAGCTACTGATAGTTATTAATGTTGCAAATAAATAAAAAAATATGAACATGATATACTCGTTGAACTTGCAAAATTGGCTGCGTCGTCTTTGTAAGTCCTCGGATGCTCACGTATTTAGTATACGCTCTACTCCTCGGCTTACAGACTCCTTGCTCTTTTGCAAGTTGAACTTCATATATCAACTCTTCATTTCAAGGAGTATTATTATATGATACAGCTTTAACTCTATTCTATCCGCGTAAAACTCGTTTTACAACATTAGGTTCTTTCTCAATAATCTTAAGAAGTAATTTTGCGGCTCCGGTAGGTAATCTTCTGCCTTGTTCCCAGTTTCTTAAAGTTGCAACACTAACTCCAAATGTTGTAGCAAATTGTTGTTGTGTTAATTTTAACTTATCTCTTACTTCATGCACGTCTATATTAGATAATTTTATATCATGTTTATTTGCTTTTAATTTTCCTTTAGCGTATAAAACAGCCTCTTGCATTCCAATTAATATACTTTTTTCGGTTTGATTAGTATTTGTATTATTCATTTTTGCCTCTTCCGACATATAATTTTACCAATTCTTCAGTTAGTGTTTTTAATTCATTACAACTATCATGATTAATATTTTCCATCTTACTTTTTATAAAACCGGTTATTAAAAATACCGGCATATTTTCATTGTAGTAAAAATAAATTATTCTTATACCGCCACTTTTACCTTACTTAAAGCAAATCGTAATTTATCTTATACCTCCGGTGCCTTTTATTATATCACCTTAGTCAGGATTAGCAGCAATATAATGTATTATTTCAAAGCATTCTTTTTCGTTTAAATTATTCTTAGCAAATTTTTGAAACTCTGGAAGCTCAACAACTGAAATCAGTTTTTTACTCATAATAATTATACGCTATTGGCGTAGGAGAATCAATAAATAATTTTTGTTTAGTATCATGGATACCGTGGCAAGACCACGGTATGACAGAGTATAAATTGGCTAAACCAACATAGCATTAGAAGAAAATTTCTCGATCATCGGAGTAAATAAGCTTTCTAGTGCTTTGCGTATTTCTTCCTTGTTTTCTACTTTTTGACCTTCTTTACTTAAAGTTAGCTCGCCTTTTTCTACATGACTAAGTACAGCCTCAATGATTGCTTTTTTATCATGTTTACCATCCATATATCTAAGTGCAAACTTCTCAAAGAAATTAACGCCGATCGGTTCATGTTTTAAATTTGTAACCCACATAGAAGGTGTATGGGTTGCTTGATGTATCACCATTTTTGTTGTTTTAGGCTTATCAAGCTCAGGGTTATTTCGATGCTTCTGATTTGTAATACTAATATAACCTTGTAGTACTAGCTTCATTGCATTATTTAAAAGCTCAGCTTTGATTTCGTTTAATTTAGTATTATATAGCTTTTTATTAGCTTCAACAGTTATTTTCTCAAAGCTTAACGGATTATTTAGATTTTCGCTGAAAGTGTATAAAATAGCTTTCATATAAGGCGAACTAGTTGTTAAGTTAGAGTCTTTATTACCGTTTAAGAAGAATTTTAAATTTTCGGAAGCATTATTAAGATCTACTTCTTTGAGTGGTTTTTCAGGCACTATATTAAAGATTATATTAAATTTCGTTATATCATCATTGTTAATATTTCTATTAATTTTCACATCACTATGACATAGTAAAGTAGTTCTAAAACGACGATTCGTAATGAAATCCATATATTGTTCAGTTCTAACTATATCGTTCACCGCTTTTAACTGCTCTACTACTTTTGGTGGCATATTACCGAGGTACATAGTCGAAAGATTACAATCGGCTAAATATTGTAAATTGTGTTTTCTTGCCTCATTCATAAATTCATGGAAGTAGAATTGAGCATTTTCTTCTTCTAAATGATCATGACGTAAATAATGATCGGTTTGTTTAGCGAGTAGCCCTGCTTCGGTTTTTAATACTTCTGCATAAGGAGTTTTAGAGTTTTCTAAGCTATCCTTAACAAATTCTAGTAATAATCTAGATTGCGCTATTTTATCCCGTACATTTGCAAATGAGCTAGAATGATACATCATCATATCTCTAATAGTACGGACCATATTCCATCCGGGTAATGTATTATAGCTAATATATGCTATTCCGTTTGGGCTAAGATTTTTATTACAAACTTCAAAAATTTTATCTCTAACGGTTTTTGGCACCCAAGAAATTACGCCATGGCAAATTATATAATCAAACTTACCGAAAGAATCATCAATATCGGTTATCGAACAATGATGGAACTCTATATTTTTTAATCCTAGTTCTTTAACATTTTTATTTGCTTCGTCAATTTGTACCTTAGACAAATCAACCCCAACAAAATGAGCTTTTGGATAAAGAACTGCGTGTGGTATTAAATTACCGCCTGCTGCACAACCAAGCTCTAATATTTTTGCATTCTCGACTTCAGGAGCATTTACACCGAAAAGAGTTGCAAGTGTACTTAAGTGATAAGGATTTGTAAGAGCATATGGGTAGCTTTCATATGGCACTTCATCATAAGTGTTATGATCTGAAACCGCATCGTTAACAACGGATTGTACGGAATGTGTTTTTTTTGCCATCTTATCATGACCGTTAGGGGTAGAAGAAGAGTTAGTAGCTTTTAGGGACATATTTTTTCCTTATATAGTTGGATTATTCGTGTCATCCTGCGGCTTGACCGTGGGATCTTGTATCATAGGCTGTGTCCTGAGATCCCACGGTCAAGCCGCAGGATGACATTGCAGCTTTCATATAAATATTTCACAGAATTATTAAAATGGCAATCTATAAGTAAATCCTACACCAAATTCTCCAACGGCTATAGTTTTTTTGATAGGATTTGCCGGCACGAATTGCCCCGTTTTCATATCAAGCATATCATAATTAATTCTTACTCTATATGCCATTTGTAATTTTACAGTTGCATCAATACTTAAATTTGAAGTTACATCTTGTGAAATCCCAAGACCTGCTTGCCAAGCAACACAATTTTTATGAGTTCTTCTTACTTTAAAATAATTGCTATTTATAACACTCCACCTAGAAGAGGTAGGCTTAACTTTTACTTGTGCTATTCCACCTCCAAGTATTACAAAAGGTGTGAAAGTTTTTATTTTTTCTAAATCATAAATAAGATTTAGCATATATATATTTGATAATACGGTAGTATTACCTGGAATTTTAGGAATAGTGAGACCATTACTTAAATTTTGCTGAGGTAATACTTAATGCAGACGATATTTAGGTTGATAAGTTGCTGAGAATTCAATAGCTACCTGTGGATATATTATATAGCCTATTTTCCCGCTATACATACTTGATTTTTTTAAAATCATTTCGGTATTTGAGTGTTTATATCGGAATTTACTAACGACTGGTTCAACTATTCCGCCTTCTGCGCCTATATGAAACCCTGTTTCTTTTGCAAAAGCAATGTTATTAAAAATGATGATAGTAATAAAAAATAATTTTAGTAATTTAGTCATTACAATTGCTTAAAAAATAAAAAAATATTATATACTTCCTTTATTAATGGTCAATCATATTTTTTCTAATTATGGAAGCAATTATACCAAATAGTAATAAAGTAATAGTTACAGTGAGCGAAACATATGCCGGAATCGCTATATAATGATGAATAAATATTTTAAAGCCGATAAATATTAAAATTAAAGCCAAAGAATATTTTATATAACTGAAACGTTCTACAATTCCTGCTAAACAAAAGAATAACGCTCTAAGCCCTAAAATAGCGAAAATATTTGAAGTATAAATTATATAAACATCATTAGTAATTGCGAATATTGCCGGTATACTATCTATAGCAAAGACTAAATCTATTGCTTCTATCAGTACTAGAGATATAAAAAGGGGGGTAGAATATAGTTTGTTATTATGTTTAACAACAAATTTATCCCCTTCAAGATTAGAGGTAATATTTAGATTTTTTATTATTGACTTGTAAATATAAGAATTCTGTATATCAAAAGTTTTATGTGATACATAGAAAGTTTTTATACCGGTAGCAATAAGTATTACGGCAAAAATATATAATAACCAGGCAAATTTATTTATAAGAATAATACTGCCGTAAATCATTATGGCTCTGAATATTATTACGCCTATTATACCGAAAAATAAAATACGATGTTGATATTTCCCGGGAATTTTAAAAAATTGGAAGATAATAGAGATCACAAAAATATTATCAAGTGACATAGCTTTCTCAATGAGAAAACAAGTATAATATTCACGAGCATGATCTGCCCCCGTATTATAATAAACATAGATACCGAATAAACAAGCTATTATAAAATAGAAAAGACTAAAAAGTATGCTTTCTTTAAAGCTTATTACGGTATTTTTTTTATGTACGACTCCTAAATCAAGAATTAGTAAAGCAAAAATTACCGTATAAAAAATAATCCAACTCATTTATTTATCTCTTCATTTTATATCGCATGTGGAAATATAGTCCTCCACCAAACATAACTCTTAGCTGGAATCTTATAGTATTTTCTCCTTGTTTTAAATAAGGTTTGATATCAATCGGTAAAGTCCTAGCTTGTAATGCTTGACCTTGATCATTTCCATTGTTGCATTGATTTTTATTATCTAGAGAATCAATGTTAGTAGGGAGGCTAAGTAGCTTTGTGCTATTGACATATATTAATGTGCAATCATCATACCATAAATCTAATACTTTAAAATACTCAATATCGTCTATTATTGCATCTAAAGTTACTTTGAATTCTACAGTATGCAATATTGTATTGCCCGGTTCATTTGTTGCATCTATAAATGCTCCATCCTTTGGAAATGCCATAATGCTCCCCTGTGGTACCGGTTTTTTGTTTAAGATATAGTCACCTATTTTAGTTACCGGATCATAAGGGGTATCAGGTAATTGGCTTGATGGAAAGTCGTTATAATCAACTTTTATAGGCAATCCTGTAGATTCTCTACAGCCGACATTTTGACCTAAAGGTTCAAACTCGACAACCTTTCTATCCAAATATGACAAACAATGGCGTTCTAAAGGTTTATTAGGATCAATAACTATCCAATTCGTTGGGCATTTTCCTTTTGCAAGTTCTCCTATATCGCTTTCAGGCCATTCTGCATTACCGTGATTGTTACCGGAAGGAGCTTTCTCTGTGCTAGGAATTTTAGCACAAGTAGGTACTAATATAGGAGCACAAAGATTTAGCTCTTGCCAAGTTTTATCTCTTACTTCCTCAGTCTCAGCTTTATATGTCGGCTCAGGAGGAGTGTTTTCATCTCCTTTTGTATATGTCACTGTATAATATTTTGAAGGATCTACTGGTACTAATATTGGTCCTATGTTAGGTTCCGGCTTAATTCTATCTGTATAATCCCTACTTAAAACACATATTGGAGTATTAGCCTTATCGTTATTGGTATAGCATTTACTCGGAATATTATTTATATTGCAAGTATAAATTGTAATACCTCTTCTTGGACCTGACACTGTTTCTTCTAGAGTACAGTTCGTTAGATCTGTATCTTTTTTACATAAGCCAAGATTTGGATATTTAACGTTATATTTATTTTTAAAATCCTTACAATTTATAGTATCGTTGTTGTTTAGTTTAGCAAGTACACAATTTATCGAGTCATTATTGTAACCGGGAATAGGTGATCCATCAGGTAAAATAGGACGCGGCATAGGATTACAATGTTGGAAATTTTTCGGCATCAAGCAGGCATGCGTTCCACCTTGGATATATTTACCGTTTATATATTCTAAATATTTTAAATATACCGCACTTAGGTCAGGATTTCCCTTACTATCATAAGGTTCTTTATCGTCTTTATATTTACCGTGAATAGTCAATTGATTTAGAGCATTCTCTCCTGAAAACGGCATAGCAATATATTTATCCTCCGTCGGATCTTTTGGTGGATCTTTAGGTATAAACGCAACGGAAGAACTATACTTATAACCGGCAAGCATTACTATGCTTTCTGTGTCAGTGGGGTTGGGAGGTGGAGGTCCGGCGTATGATAACGGTGTTACAAGAGTGCTTGTTTCATCTATGATATTGTTGCCTTCTCTTACTTGTACTGAAGCAATGAACTGCGGTTTATAATAAGCATCGTTGGAATTGTTATTAGTACAGGTAATTCCGGCATATTGTTTTGCACATTCATAAGCAGCTAAGCTGTAAGAATGATTTACTCTCGGTACGCAATCTATTAAATTACCAGACTCAAATAAGCAAATATTATTAGGATTTTGTTTATCGTCTTCAGTATTACTAATAGAGATATAAAGTTTTCTATCTTTACCGTTATTGTCTTTTAAGGTGACATCTGTCTTTATAGGTATTAAGCTACTTGCATCTTGTCCTTGTACCTCAGGAAATTTTACGCTTACATCCTTAAATTCGCCTATATTAACTCCCCATACTTTTTGGCAGGTAGTTGAATTAGAACTTGGACAGTCCGGTATATCGTCTATGTAATAATCGCTGGGTGTTTCTACATTTCCAATTTTCTGCGAATATACTATTCTAAATCCATCATTACAACCGTTAGCCGTAACACTACATGGCGTAAGGATATCTGTATTAATACATGGGGTGCTGCCTGAAGTGTTCTTACACGATTTAATTAAATCTTTAAAAGCTGTATTAGTATGAGTAATTTTTGCTGAAGAAAAATCTGTATTACGTGGTTCTACACAAGTTTTGAGGTCAGGGGGGGAGCCTGTGCAAAGTGGAACAAGATTGCTAAAGCTAACACGTATGGTATTATTAACTATATTGTTTCTAACATTCGACACCACGCAAGGCGGTAAAGTTGAAGATTGTTTAAATTCGGGTTTTCCTTTATCAATATCCTCTTTAGTGTTTTTTATACTACATACATTATTAGCATTAGCATTAATACTAATATAATCTAAATTTGGACAATATGGTGGTGGAAAAGGTCCTAAAGGTAATTGTACGCAACCAAAAGAATAGCTATCTACAGAACCATTTAATGATCCAAGTGCTTCAATAACTTTTATTATTAAACTAGGGAAAAAATTAAAAACCTCTCCTATCGCATCAAGTATTGATCGAAGCACTTTTATAAATTCTGAATCTTGATCTATCATACCAAGAAGCTGCCCTAATAAACTTGGTAAACTTGCTCCTTTTACCATTTCAACTAAAAATTTTAATACTTTTGCAATAGGGCTAAGTGCATTAGTTTGATGAAGAGGTTGACGATTAGGATTCCAGTCCATCGGATCAAGATGTGCCCCGGAATCTGAAACAAGGTTAACAAGTCCAGGATCGCTATAAGCACAAAGTTTAGGAGATTTTAAAGTAACTATTTTTCCGTCTACACCGATTATCTTATTATCACTTTCCGTGTAACCGACTTTATTGAGATGTACTCCATCGGTATAACCTGGATCTGCAGGGGAAGGTGTAGCATTTATTCCAGGAGGCAGAGGCATATCCGGTACGGCAATTCTAGCACAAACTCTAGTTAGAGGTAGACCGTAACCTGTAGGCCATAATACACATTCTCCATCCCAATTTAAAGTAGAGTTTTGGTGCCAACAAGCTGCGGCATTACAGCTTTGAACTCTAATACGAATTTTTGGAGTAAAGTAACTACTATCAGGGGCTTCTTCCGCACATCTATTGAGTAAAAAACCGATAAATGTACCTGGGTAATCAAATTTTAGTAAACAAGTATCATTATCGCGACCGTCACTTTTATTCCAAGGAGGACACAATGTGCCTGGTTTAAAAGGTCCTCTTTTTACTTCATTGTTGCCGCCCTTATTCCAAATTTCCGTTCTCTCATTTTGACCGCAATTACATGGATCACTAAGACAATCGGCTATACCACCCCAAATAGATGAATATACATTAAATGAGAAAAATGAAAATAAGAAACATAGTAAATATTTTTTTAACACTTTAATATGGTTTTTTTATGTTAATTTTTTGCTGTCGTCCCGTGGCTTTACCCTATGGTTGTGGGAACGTTCAAAATGTCATTCCTGCGAAAGCAGGAATCTAGTTAAATGTCATACCGCGACTTGATCGCGGTATCTCAGAACACAGCCTATGATATGAGATCCCGTGGTCAAGCCACAGGATGACAAAATAAATTCTAGATTCCTGCTTTCGCAGGAATGATATATGAAAACATATTATCTACAAATTTAACTCATTATATAGGTAATTAATCCAATTATCCGGAGGACCTTGGTGTTGTTCAAGTATTTTTTTATAAATATCCATTTCCTCTTGTCTGCTTGATAAAATACGGACAATTCCTATTAAAGCGGCAATACTTAATTCAGAAGCTATAGATTCATTATCCTTACTAATTAAGAACATTCTTGCAGAAAGTATTAGCTGTGATAATTTTCGTATTTCCAGCTCGCTTAAACCTAAAATTTTGTCTAAATCTTCTATTTTAACGTCAGACGGTAGAATAATTTTAGTATTAATTAAATCAAGCCAAGGTTTTATAGTATATTTTGGATATGACTTAAGATAAATAAAATTGAAATTACTGACGAAAATACCGTTATTTTGAGATAAATTATTAAAAATTAAATTTATATTATCGTAATAAACTTCAGGTTTGTAAAGTTTATCAAAATTATCGGCAGCAAATATTTTAGGTTTTATGCCAACTAGGCTTAAATGATAAGTAAAAGCATAAATTACTGCTGCACTAATACTTTGGTGTTTCTTTAAATTATTATTAAATTGTTCTAAAAATTTTCTCTCCATCGGGTAAAATTGTTTAGAAAACGGCTCATCAGAAAGTTTATATAAATTAAACCCTATAATTTCCCCTTCTTGAATGTTAAGAGACGGTCCGTCAAATAATCCATAATATAATTGTCCTTCGGTAAAAACTTTAAGTTTATCAAGTATTTGTATTCCTCCTTCCTCCTTAAAATCTTCTAATTTTAAAATATCGGAAAAAATACGTTTTTCTTTTTCAATTGATAAAATTTTATTTTTTAATTTCTCTAGAAAGGATATCTCTATTTTGCTGAGAGGTGAAGCATAATGACCGCTGATTAATTTTAAAAATTCTAAAATGAAGGCTTGTGATTTTTCTGTATCATCTACTAAAAATGGATTGATAATTTGTTTGTCCGGTTCTAACCATTTGCCTTCTATTGCCTCGATAAAAATTTTAGAATCATTATTATTAGAGATATAAATTATTGTTGGGTCGTATTTAGTCGATTCTGATATTAGAAAGTTCAATAATACGGTTTTGCCAGTTTTTTCTGTACCAAAGATGCAAGTATTACCTTTATTCGTTTTATCATGAAAATTCATGAAATATGGAGTACCTTTCTCGGTTCGCAGTAAAGTTATAGCCTTACCCCAAGGATTATATTGATTACCGAGTGTAGTATTATGAAGAGCGGTAAGAGAAGCAATATGTTCTACGGATAATGGTGACATTCTACGGATAAAAGCAAAGTTAGCAGGTAATTGCGACCAAAATATTTGCTCAATATTAAGATCTTCTTTTACATGAATAATACCAAGTTTAAAAAGTTCGGTTGATACTTTAGCTACGGCTGCATCTAATTTATTTTCATCTTCTTCTATAACGGCAATTGAAATTTGCTGATTACAAAATTGAAAATCTAAATTAGTTGCATCAAGCTTATTAATCCCTTTGTGATTAAGTAAAGTTGAGTCGTTAGTAATTTTTAGAATATAATCTTGACCACGCAATTTGGATGTTACTTGTTTTTTGCTAACAAAGTAAAATATTTCAGTTATTATTAATTCAATCGGTAACTGTAAAAATTTATCAAGTGCATTAGAAGGAGTTTCATGATATTCTTTTATAGATAGTAAAGAAGCGAATTTGTTATTTTTCTCATGATCCGTAACTACCATTTTATCGCCGCTAATTGTATAAATACTTCTATCTAGTGCATCGGATAAATCTATTATAGGCACCAAACAATCATTATTATTAAGGTTAGCTATTCGATTATATAAAAATAAAGGATTAGAAAAAACATTATCATTTTCAAATATTATACCGAGTTTTTCAGCACCGAATTCATTTAAATCGTTTAAAATATTATTAGTGATATTTTCTAGTTTTTGAAAAGCTGAATCTAAGTAGTTATTTTCAAAATCAGTGATTAATTTATTAGATAAAGAATTTATTAAAGAGTTAAAATTTTTGATGTTAACTCTAGCAGAATCATGTACTATAGATATATATAAAGTATTAACGAATTTATCATTCCAATGGTTTTTTCTTTGCCATAGTGCATGAATATTTGCCGGTAATAATTTTTTGTAAGGAGTAGAATCGTCTAAATTTTGTTTTTCTCGTATTGTATGTAGCCAAAAAGCAAAATCATAATCGGTTATATTCTTTTTTATAGAAACTCTAACCATTTCACGTAAATTTTGTATGTTATCGCTTATTTTCTCTGAGTTAATGCCATGTATTTTGATAATTTGTAGTAATTTACCATCTTTGGTAAGTAAAGTATTATCATTATAATGACATGCTATAGGTATAAAATTAGGAGCATTATAATTATATATATCTTTGTCAAATTTTCGTAAATCACTAAACACAAACAACCTGAATTTAAATTATCGTTTTGTATACTATGTAACATTCAGGGGTCATCCCGCGACTTGATCGCGGGATCCAGAGATAACTAATAATACTAATAATTTTATTATTAGTAACTGGATACCGTGGTCAAGCCACGGTATGACACAGAGCTATGCAATAATGCCTTCTACACTACATAGCTAATTTTTCAAATTAAACGAGTATACTACAAAACTTTACCTTATTATTTATATTTAATAAACAATTATTCACTATATGTAGTGATTTTTTGTAACCCTCCCATATAATTTATCAAGACATCAGGTATAGTTATTGATCCATCTTCATTCTGATAATTTTCAAGTATTGCAACCACAGTTCTTCCGATAGGTAATCCTGAAGCATTTAAAGTATGAACTAAGGTAGTTTCGTTACTGCCGAATTCTTTATATCTTGCTTTCATTCTACGTGCTTGAAAATCTCCACAATTAGAACAGCTAGCAATTTCGCGATATTGCTTTTGTCCCGGAAGCCATACTTCTATATCATAGGTTTTTTTTGCCGCAAACCCCATATCTCCGGTGCAAAGTAACATAACACGATAAGGAAGACTCAGTTTTTGTAGAATAGTCTCTGATGCATTAGTTATATATTCATGCTCATTTTTTGATTCTTCAGGGGTAGTAATGGATACTAGCTCAACTTTACCGAACTGATGTAATCTAATCATACCTCTTGTATCTCTACCGCTACTACCTGCTTCTGATCTAAAGCACGGGGTGTAAGCAACATAACGCATCGGTAATTTTTCTCTTGGTATAATAGTATCAGCGACTATATTTACTAAAGATACTTCTGCGGTTGGAATTAGTCTGTAACCATTTATTGTTGCAAAAGACTCTTTGGCAAATTTAGGTAGTTGTCCTGCATTATACATAGCATTATCTCGAACTAATACCGGAGGTGATATCTCAAAGAAGTCAAACTCTTTAGTATGAACATCAATCATAAAGTTAATTAAAGCACGTTCTAGCTTTGCTAAATCACCTTTTAACGTTACAAATCTAGCTCCAGAAATTTTAGCAGTTTGTTCAAAATCCATTAAATTTAATTTTGTACCTAGTTCAAAATGCTGCTTATTCAAAGCATTTGGATTTATCTCTCCGTAAGTACGAACTAATTTATTCATACTTTCATCAATTCCGTAAGGTACTTCTTCGTCCGGAATATTAGGAAGCATATTTAATAGCTCATTTAATTCGTTATTATTATTTAGATCCTGTTCAAGTTCTTCCAACTTCTCATTTATATGTTTGACATCTCTTTGTAACCCTTTAAACTCTTCACCGCTTTTAGAGGCCATATCACCTAAAATCTTTGATTTTACCCTACGTGCATGCTGAAATTCTTGAATTAAACTCGTAATTTTTCTTTTCTCTCCGTCGAGCATAGCAATTTTACTAGACATAGGTTCAATAAATCTTTGGCTAAGCTTTTCATCGAACAATTCTTGATTTTCTCTAATCCATTTGATATTTAACATTTAGTGTCCTCGGTTTTTCTATAAAATTACATATCATTATTGAAGTTTCATATAATAAAAGTAGCGGTATTGCAAGAGCAAACTGGCTTAAAATGTCAGGAGGCGTTAATATTCCTGCAATAATAAAGTTAATTACCACGGCAATGCGTCTTTTTTGCTTAAGTGTTTGTACCTTAACTATTTTTAGTATATTTAATATTATTATCACAACCGGTAGTTGAAAAGCAACTCCAAAAGCAATAATTAAATGAATAACTAAATTTAGATACTCGCTAATCCTTGCTTCCAAAACTATCGGTACTATCATATCACGTTTTTCAAAACTAAGAAAAAAATTCCAAGCTTTCGGCATTACAAAGTAAAAAACAAAAATACTACCGCACCAAAATAAAATAGGCGACATAAAAAGAATAAAAGCGATAATTTTTTTTTCATGGCGGTGTAACCCGGGACTGATAAATAAATAACACTCCAAAGCAATTATAGGTATAATAATAGTAAAAGCAGTAAAAGCTGCAAGTTTAATATAGGTAAAAAATGCTTCTGTAAGCCCCGTATAAATTATATTTCGTACCGTATCACCGCTTAGCTTAGCAAGCGGTTTTAATAAAAAACTATAAATATTGTCGCTAAAATAATAGCAAATAGCAAATATAATTATAAAAGTAGTAAATATTCTAAGAAGCCTTATTTTTAATTCTAATAAATGTTCTTGAAAACTATATAATTTCATAATTATGTGATTAATATATGTAGTAAGTAGACGAAGTTTAATTTGGAAAAGAGCAAGGAGTCCATAAGACGAGGAGAGAAGCGTATATTAATACGTGAGTACCGCAGACTTATAGGATATTGTTGCCAATTTTTCAAATTAAACGAGTATATATCAATATTATAAACCTTTTTTAATAATTGTCATATCTTTTTAGAAATATTCACAAAGCCTAGTTTCTTTCTATATTTTTTATAAAATATCGGTATAAATAACATGCTAAACAGAGTATTACCTAAAAAGAATACAGGCCAAGTAAGATATTTTGCACAAATACCGCCAAGACTAGCTAGAATAATACGGCTAAGAGAGCTAAAAGATGCAATAATAGAATATTGCGTGGCAACAAATTCACTATTGCAAAGGTTAGCAAAATAGATAGAGATAATAGTTCCTGCAAAGCCTGCACAAAAATTTTGCACTGTAACGGTTATTATAAATGTCCTTATATCATAGCCGATAGTAGCAAGAATCATAAACATAAGAGGTGACAATAATTGAATAACTCCACCAATTAAGACACTATGAAATATACCCATTTTTGCAGTTAAAACGCCACCTAAAGCTCCTCCGACGATCATGATTAGTAACCCGTAAGCTTTGTAAATAACGGCAATTTCATGAGTAGTAAAACTTAAATCTAGAAATAAAGGCGAACTCATAGCCATAGGTATAGAATCCGCAGCTTTATATAAAAAGACAAACAATATAATTAGCAATAAATATTGCTGTTCATTTTTTAAGGATATAATACTTTTTTTAATAACTTCAAAATATTGTTGTAATCCTATTAAATTAGTAGTTGTATGGCGTATTTCTTTTGATTGTGGTTCTTTGATACATAAAATTACTATAGGTCCAATTATAGTAATGAATAGAGCAAATTTATATACTGTATTCCAGCCGAAAATAATTGATGAATATAAAGCACCGATGCTGCCAAGTAACATACCTAAACGAAACCCTATGCTACTAAAGGTAAAAGCCATTGAAAGCTCTTCTTTCGATGTAGGTCTCTCAATTCTATATGCATCAAGTACAATATCTTGAGTAGAACTACAGAATGAAATAATAAATAAGATAACGGCGGTAATATATAAGTTATTACAAGGGCTTATGTTTAAGAACCCCGTCATTGCTAGGATTAAACATATTTGTGCTACTAATGCCCAGCCACGCCTGTGACCGAATTTAGAACATAAAAAAGGTATAGGGTATTTATCTATAAAAGGTGACCATATGACCTTTAAGCAATATGGAAAAGCAGCTAGTGATATCGAACCTATTATATCAGTGGTGTATTTTGCTTCGGATAATTGATATGGAACTGTGAAAAAAATTAAATTGAACGTAAGACCGGAAATTAAGCCTAAAAGTAAAATACCGATTAAATATAATTTTTTCTGCACAAAATATATACTCGTTTAATTTGAAAAATTGGCAACAATGCCTTATAAGTCCTCCAGTCCTCACATACTAATGTACGCTGTGATCCTCAGCTTACAGCCTCCTTACTCTTTTCCACATTAAACTTCGTCTACCTATGTTTTATTTATTTGGAGTTAGCTATTTATAGTTCATTTTTAGGGAGTAAGGGGCTACTTTGGAAAATATTTTACCGACTACCGGTATTTTAGTTACAATAGTGCTGATTAAGAAAAAGGAAGGAATAACATTTCCTTTAACCATAATTAATTGCTGCTTGGTATCAATATTACCTTTCATAGTAAAATCAAAGAACGGTCCATGTGCTTCCGTATCAAAAATTGTAATTATATTTCCTCTATAATTAAATTTACCGCTCATATCTTCAAATAAAATATTTTTATTATTAGTTATTGAACTAAGAAAACCTGGCAATGAAACAAAGGAAACAAGCCGTGTTAAAAAAGGAGTATCGACTACCGTAAAATGTTTTATAGAAAATTTGCCGTCTAATATCGGCACTATTTCACCTTTTTTTACTTCATATCTTTTTGTATTTAAGTTGATGTTAATCTGACCGTTTTGCATAGTGGTATACATTCCGAGTCCCCTAAGCAATGCTCCGGCATTATCGGATTCAATTAGCCATTGTTCAAAAGTTTCCTTAGCGGTAAGCGACATCTTAACTTTTTTATTATCGATATTAGCATTTAGAAAACCGGAGAAACACCGCACTTTATCACATTTAATTGCTAAATCAAGATTACCTAGAATTATATTATTCTTTAAAAGTATTTTTGATATATTAGTTTTTAAATTAATATTACGTGTAGAATCTCCCTCTTTTTCTAAAAACTGCATCATATTAGCATTTGATAAATCTAATCCGCTTCCATAAAGTTCCGTATTAAGATTATGATTATCTATGATTATTTTTCCTTTTAAATTCGTATGATTATGTTTAACAGAGGCTAGATTAATATTATAAATATTTTTCTTAATTAAGGCATTACCGTTAATTTTTAGATTATCCTGCCCTGAAAGGTTAAATTCAATATTTCCATCGAAATTTTTATCATTTAATTTAGTATATAAATATAAATTGGCTTTTTTATATAATTTTTTATGAATAGATACTTTATCTATATAAAATTCTAAATTATCAAGATTAGAATTAACGGTAATAAAACTCTCATTATTATGCTGTTTTTTATACTCAAAATTTAAAACAGTGCTGCCTGAAATTAATTTAAATACTCCAAATCTTTGATTATTTGCCGCAATATTGCTTTTTATTTTAAGTAAACACTCATTATTTTTATTCGATATATCATGATCATAAGTAAAGCTGCTTGCATAATTATTAATTTTACCTTTACCGCTAATATTTAGTTTATTATCTTTAAAGCTACCTTTAGCTTCTCCGTTTTGTAATAGGATATTATTGTCTAAACTATTAAAAGAAATATTTGTTAATGTCGACAAAATATTATAGCTATTAGGGATATTTGGGCTAATAGGGATTATTAACTCTATTATTGAATTTGCCGACCCTTTTATTTTTTTTAGATCAATATTTTGAGCTTTAATATTTTGATATGCATCATTTGGAACAAAAGCAATTAAGTCGTTAATTTCACCTTTAGCAGTAGCATTAAAAACAAATTGCGATTTATCCGGTCCTTCCCATTTGAAAGTCATAATACCATCTGAAACGACACTTTTACCGCTATATGCTTCATTAATTAGAAGTTTTATTTCCGGTCCTGAAATGATTATATTAGTATCAACTTTAGTTAAAGGCGGTAAATCTTTATGATATTTATATTCAAAATTCGAGATATGTAAATTTGCTTTTAAATTATCTTCTACTAAAAAATTTTTTTTTAAAAATTTTTTATCTAATTTAATATTTAATTCTCCGTTTTGGATGTAACCTTGTTTTATATGTTCTCGCAAATATGAGATTATAGGATTATCTGGAATGATTTTTTCGACTGTTTGATAAATTATTAAAGGCATATTTGCTGCAGTTGCACTTGCGTCGATATTTTTATCAGTTATTATACCGTTTAGTGATAAAAAAGCTTTGTCCCCAAAGGTAAGTTTGCAATTAACGGTCTTTGGATTATCTTTAGAATAGGCGGTTTTATATGAGCATAAAGCATTTCCTAGAGGTAAGCCTGCTCCTTGCTCATCGGTTAAGATATCACTTTTTATTGAAGTTAACCGTATGTCGGTTAGGGAATCTTTTTTAATTATATTTAACGAATAATCACCGGTCGTTGAAGTATTTATAATCTCTTCATCGTTATTTGAGATTACGGAAATTTTATCAATATTAAAATTAGCCTCTATTAACGAATTAGAGAAGAAATTTTTGAAATTAAAGAAAAGATTAAAATCGTTAATTTCTCCTCTAGCATTATCTATAAGACTTAAGGAAATTTTATCTATGGATAATCGGTTTTCTTTAAATTCTAAATTATGTAGTACAGCCTTTATATCATTTTTACTTAAATAAAATTCAATTATTTTTTTCAAAGGTTCATTTAAGTATCCTTTATTTGCACTATAAACAGTTAGAGTTATAGCCAAAGATAATGAAATCAGAATTATAAAAATACTAATAAAGGTTTTTTTAATAAAATTCATTTGAGCTTGTAAATCTATTGAAATATGATAAAAGCTTTATACTTTGTTGTAGTAGCTTTATAAGCTAGTTAAATATAACGTATAATCTAAAAATTTAATATAAAAATCACAAAAAATTATGAATATTACATTTATCGGTAGCGGATATGTGGGATTAGTCTCAGGTATTATTATGGGCTATTTAGGTCATAATGTTACTTGTCTTGATAATGATGAGGTTAAAATATCCAAATTAAATAAGCAAATATTACCGATTTATGAAGCTAAACTTGATGAGTATCTTAAGCAAGCTTTAGAATCTGATAGGTTAAAATTTACAAATATTTATAATAATGAACTTCAAAATGCCGAGGCAATATTTATTACGGTCGGCACGCCTTCAAAAGAGTCTGGAGAAGCAGATTTAAAATATGTCTATGATGCTATTGATAAAGTTTCTATGCATATAAATAAAGATTGTTTAATAGTCATAAAATCTACTGTTCCGCCTGATAGTTGCAGTAATATTATAGCGTATTTAAAATCAAAAGGCTTTTCATTTAATGTTGCTTCTAATCCTGAGTTTTTAAGAGAAAGCAGTGCGGTAGAAGATTTTTTATATCCTGATCGTATAGTTGTCGGTGTAAATAATAAAGAATCAGAGGAAATATTGCGAAAAATTTATGCACCTTTAATAAAACAAGGTGCAAAGTTTGTGGTTACCGATTTAGTGACGAGCGAACTTATTAAATATGCTTCAAATAGTTTTCTAGCTACCAAAATTGCTTTTATTAATGAGATGGCTGATTTATGTGAAAAAATCGGCGGTAATATTAAAGATTTATCTAAAGGTGTAGGACTGGATCAAAGAATCGGTCAAAATTTTTTAAATGCAGGACCAGGTTTTGGCGGTTCGTGTTTTCCAAAAGATATTCTAGCATTAAATAATCTTGTAGAAAACCATCATATCGATTGTAAGATTCTTAAGGCAGTAATTAAAAGTAATAAGCAGCGTCCAGGTAATATGGTAGATAAGATAGCTACTTTGTTAGACGGAGATTTAAAAGGTAAAAATATAGCAATTTTAGGCTTAACATATAAAGCAGGAACAGATGATGTTAGAGCAAGCCCTGCCATCGAAATTGTAAAGATCTTATTAAATAAAGATGTATATGTTAAAGCATTTGATCCTGTCGGTCTTGAAAATGCTAAAAAGAATTTGGAACATAAAAATTTGCTATATTTAGATTCGGCAGTTGAAGCCTGTAAATCAGTAAATATTATAGTTATTGCAACTGAATGGTCAGAATTTAAAGAGCTTAATTGGCAAGAAATTTATGATTTAGTAAAATCTCCGATAATCATTGATCTTAGAAATATACTAGATAATGAAGCAATGAAAAAAATCGGTTTTAGATATTATACAGTTGGAAGTAAAATTTAACCTAAGCAATGTCATTGCGAGGAGATTCGTAGAATCGACGTGGCAATCTCAGGAATTTTATACTGTTTTATGAGACTGCCACGCTCTCTACATTCGCTAGCAATGACGATTTATACACTTATAACATTAATTTAAAATGCGACCTGAATTTATTCATTTAAGAACTCAAAGCTCTTATTCTTTTCTAGAAAGTGCATTAACGATCGAGAAGGTAGTAGAGCTTGCTTTATCGCATAAAATGCCTGCTATTTGTTTGGCAGATAAGGGAAATTTATTCGGCTCATTAGAATTTGCATTATACGCAGTAAAAAAGGGGCTGCAGCCGATACATGGGGTTATTCTAAATATAAAATACGATATAGATATTTTTGCTCAAATTTTGCTTATAGCTAAAGATGAAGTCGGCTATAAAAATTTACTCAAACTATCAAGTCTTACTTTTACTAAAAATGATCGTAAGATCTGCGATCACATTGATTTTGAAGATTTAATCGAATATCAAGAAGGATTAATAGGATTATGCTGTTATACCGACGGTATTGTCGGAAAATGCTTGCTAGCTCGTAACGAGGAGCAAGCGATGCTGTTTGCACGTAAATTACAGGAAATTTTAGGAGACCGTTTTTACTTTGAGATTATGAGACATGATCTACCTGAAGAACAGTTTATTGAGGATAGTTATATTAGAATTGCTGCCGAGCTTGCTATTCCGCTTGTTGCTACTAATAAAGTTTTGTTTAGTGAGAAAAGCATGCATGATGCACATGATGTATTGTTATGCATATCAGCCGGTGTTACTAAAGAATATTCGGATCGAAAAACAGTTAGCGAAAATTGTTATTTTAGATCACCACGTGAGATGATAGAGCTTTTTTCCGACTTACCCGCTGCTACCCAAAATACTGTAAATTTAAGAGAGCGTTGTTATTTTGCAGCACATGCAAACCCGCCGATGCTGCCTAATTTTGCCACCAAAGATATTAGTGAAACGGATTTAATTAGAAAAGATGCAAAAGAAGGGTTGCTTGCAAGGCTTGCTATAAAGTTTAAATCTGAAAATATTTCGTTAGAGAATCAAGAAGAATTGAAAACCGAATATTTTGCTTGTCTTAATTATGAGCTGGATATTATCTGTAATATGAATTTTGCCGGTTATTTTTTGATTGTATCCGATTTTATTAAATGGAGTAAAAAAGAGGGTATTTTAGTCGGACCGGGTAGAGGATCGGGAGCAGGCTCGGTTGTTGCTTGGAGTTTGCTTATTACTGATCTCGATCCGATTAAATTCGGCTTATTATTTGAAAGATTTTTAAATCCTGAACGTATTTCAATGCCTGATTTCGATATTGATTTTTGTCAAGAAAGGCGTGAGGAAGTAATTAATTACGTACGCTCTAAATACGGTAATAATAGAGTAGGACAGATTATAACTTTCGGTAAGATGCAGGCAAAGGCTGTAATTAAGGATGTTGCTCGTGTGCTTAGCTTGCCTTATAAATTCGCTGATTATCTAACAGAGCTTGTACCTTTTAGTGCAGTTAATCCAGTTAGCCTAGAACAGGCAATACGTGAAGTTCCGGAGCTTGCAAATGCCGCTAAAGGTAATGGGCTGTATAATTTAGAGGGTGAAGCGGAGTTAATTAAGCTAGTACTTGATACTTCGTTAATTCTTGAAGGGCTACATAGGCATTCCTCAACTCATGCTGCAGGAATCGTAATAGCAGGTACTGATTTAGTCGATATAGTACCGGTATATAAAGATGTTAATTCCGATATGTTGGTAGTCGGTTATTCTATGAAATATTCTGAAATTGCCGGTTTAATTAAATTTGATTTTTTAGGGTTGCAAACCCTAACGGTTATTACCGATTGTAAGAAACTACTTAAAGAGCAAGGGATAGAAGTAGATTTTAACAATATGACGTTTGATGATAATAAGACTTATCAAATGTTGTGTAAAGGTAAGGGAGTCGGAGTTTTCCAATTTGAAAGTATTGGGATGAAAGATGCACTTAGACGTCTTAAACCTGATTCTATACATGATTTGATAGCTCTTGGTGCGTTATACCGTCCCGGTCCTATGGAAAATATCCCTACCTATATAGCTTGTAAGCATAAATTACAGCAGCCTGATTATTTACACGAACTATTAAAGCCGATCTTGGAAGAAACTTACGGAGTGGTGATATATCAGGAGCAGGTACAAAGAATTGCTCAGATTCTTGCAGGCTATACGCTAGGAGCTGCTGATTTGCTCCGTAGAGCAATGGGTAAGAAGATAAAAAAAGAAATGGAGGAGCAGGAAGAAATTTTTGTTAAAGGGGCAATTGCTAATAATATTTCGGAATCTCAAGCTAAATCCATTTTTGCAACCGTGGCTAAATTTGCCGGATACGGGTTTAATAAGGCACATGCTGCGGCTTACGGTGTTATTTCATACCAAACTGCATATCTTAAAGCTAATTATCCTGCTGAATTTTTAGTTGCTTGCTTAAATCTTGAATTGAATAATCACGATAAAATTAATTTATTTCTGCAAGAAGCAAAAGATAACGGCATAAAAATTACTGCACCTAATATTAATATTTCTGAAGGGTATTTTAGCGTAAAGTCTTCGGACACTGTCATCCCGCGACTTGATCGCAGGATCCAGGAAATTTCAAAAGATACCGCGGTCAAGCCGCGGTATGACAAAGAAGAAGGATATGATACCGGTAGTGCAATAATCTTCGCCTTAGGTGCTATTAAGGGAGTTACGCCAAATTTCGGTAAGTTAGTAACAGACGAGCGAAAAGCAAGAGGGCCATTTAAATCAATTACCGATTTTATTGAAAGATTACCCCCAAAATCTATTAACAGTAAATTATTGGAAAATTTAA
Source organism: Rickettsia helvetica (assembly GCF_963970025.1). Taxonomy (NCBI): domain Bacteria; kingdom Pseudomonadati; phylum Pseudomonadota; class Alphaproteobacteria; order Rickettsiales; family Rickettsiaceae; genus Rickettsia; species Rickettsia helvetica. Next base: position 257,331 of record NZ_OZ018776.1, on the reverse strand, counting down.
TTAAATCAGGCTGTTTTGATGAGTTACATGATAATAGATTGCAATTATTTTCAAGCATTCCAAAATTACTTTCTTATTCAACTTCATATCACGAAGAGCAGGAATCTAATCAATTGAGCTTAATTAAAGTTTCTAGTTTAAGTCCAACTATTTTAGTATCAAGTGATTATGCCGATAAAAATACTTTAGCTTTTTATGAATTTGAGGCTATGGGTTTATTTATCTCTAATCATCCTCTTACGCAGTACCAAGAAATATTTAGTCGTTTAAATATTTTAAATACTGCGGATTTATATAATAACTTACCTGAAGGCACTAACCGAGTAAATCTTGCCGGTGTAATACAAAAAAAGGATTCTCGTATGTCGGCAAGAGGTAGGTTCGTTACACTCGTGCTTTCCGATCCTGAGAATATCTTTGAACTTAGTATTTTTAGTGAGGAAGTTTTAAAAGATTATGTACATTTACTTGATGTTAAAAGTTTGGTAGTAGTTAATTGTGACATAGTTAAAGATGAGGGAGGAATAAAACTAACGGCAAAAAGTTTTTCATCAATTGAGGATGCAGTTAATAATAAACAATTCGAGCTACAGCTTTACCCACAAAATCATGAAGAATTACGGCAGATAGTAACCTTGCTTGCAGCTCGCACTAATAATAATGAAAGTAATGCTAAAGCTACGATCTATTTACAAAGCGAAGATGTAAAGAATTTTGTAGCAAAAATTACATTACCTGAAAAATTCTTTCTCCAAGCACAAGATTTTGAGATTTTAAAAGAATATAGTAAATAGCGGTGTTGTTGCGTGGATCGGTTTCATCGTCATTGCGAGGAAATTGCATAGCAATTGACGAAGCAATCCAGTAAAAAATTCTGATTTACAAAATTTTTTATTATTTTTTCTGGATTGCCGTGCTCCTTACAGTTGCTCGCAATGACGATGAAACCGATCCATGCAACAACACCTATGCAAGATCCTAAGGCAGTTGTCATAATTGAGTAATATTCTTTGATGTTTTTTTACCGCTAAATACTGCATTATTATTTTTATTATCGCTAAGTTCCATATATTTTGTTAGTCGATGTTTGTCTGCTATTAACTTTGCTTCTTTTTCTAAATTGATATTTTACTCAAGATTTGGAGCTTTAATTAATTCTTTAAAATAATTACTTATGGATTTTAAGCTCAATTTTTCCGTTAATTTACTTAAATACTTATAAAATTTATTTTTGATAGTTTGTTTTTTAGGCTCTGAATTTTTATGGAATATATGATCGGTTTTAACTTCTTGTTTTTTATCGTCTACTACTTTCGTACTATCAGGTAGATAAATTAAGTCCTTTATTTATTTTTTCTTGAAATGTATTTATAAATAAATCAGTTTTATTAGGTAAATGCTGGTCTTTAACTTCAGGCTCTTTTACTGAAGTTATATTTAGTGTATTTGCTAATTGTTTTTGTTCTTTTTTTAGGTTTGATATTATTTGCGATACTTGACTTTGTATAATGAAATCATATATTTCGCGAAATTCTGAATCCGGTACATTATCTCTTAAAGCTTCTCTTATTGACCTGCTACTACAATTGCTTAAAGTTTGTCCAGTAACTGTTCTTTCTGTGTTGACTGTGGGGTTAATAAAATCTTCTAAATTTGCTTTTTTTATTTTATCATTAAGAGCAGTAATATCATTTTTATTTTTACTAAATAATACAGAAAATATATTATTTTCTATTTCTCTAGATATTATATTTTTTACATCTTTATCTGATTGATTCTTAAATTCATATTTGATTATACTAAATAATGGAGTATATCTTACTTCATTTTCTTTACATATTGGCAATTGAGCTTTCGATTTTATCTCTAATTTTAAATTATCTGAAACCGCTCCCTCCGGTATTATAAAAAGTACGATAAATTTTTCCATCTTCTTTAGAATATTTTATTACATTTGCATGTAATCCTGTATTAGTAGGAGCATTAGTATATGATAAATATGCCTCTCCGGTTTTTTGCAGTTTATCATATATTTTATCCGTAGTTTCTTCTAAAAATTTTTTTAACTGTGCTGCAGGCGGTAATTTAGTTGAGTTAGTTAAATTACTTACTAAAACTGACTGCTTATAAATCTCATCTAAGCCATCCATAAAATGGTCTAATTTTTTATCTGTATTTTCCGTCAGGATTTAAAGCTTTATAAGCTCCAAGTAAGGCTTATAACCGCTAGTCGTTATAAAATGAGCTGAGCCTAAATTATAATCTTTTGTGGATTTATCATAGGTACGGGCATCGTCAAGCATTTCGCAGTACTGAGTTGCTTTCGCTTCATACTCATATTCCCGTATTATTTAAGGCTTGAGAGATATTTTCATAATGCTCTTTCAGCTTATTTTGGTTATTCTCTTTTAGAGCAGTATTTGTAAGTTCATTATCATAATTTTCTAAGTTACCGAACTTTCTATCATTATTTATATTCTCAGCCATATTTTCAACTAACTAGTTAAATAAAGATAAAAATAATCACGTATTACGAATAAATAAATGTCAATAATTACTCACCTCAATATATCTACTTTATCTAATTGTTCCCATGTAAAATTTTCGTCTTCACGGCCGAAATGACCGTAAGCAGCCGTTTTTTGATAACATGGAGTGTGAAGCTTAAGATGTTTAATAATTCTGCCTGGACGCATATCAAAATGCTGTGTTATTAGCTTAGTAATTTGTTCATTGCTTAATTGACTAGTACCGAAAGTTTCAGCGTAAATAGATACGGGAGCAGCAACGCCTATTGTGTAGGATATTTGTATTTCACATCGATCGGCAAGTCCTGCTCCTACTATATTCTTAGCAATATAGCGTGCCATGTAGGCAGCCGATCTATCTATTTTGGTTGGGTCTTTTCCAGAAAAGCAACCGCCACCGTGTCTTGCCATTCCTCCATAGCTGTCCACGATAATTTTCCTACCGGTTAAACCACAATCTGCAACAGGACCGCCTATAATAAATCTACCTGTCGGGTTAATTAGGTATTTAGTGTCTTTATGAAGTAGATTGCTTGGTAATGCCTGTTTAATAATTTCTTCCATTACTGCTTCAATAAGATCTTGTTGTTGTATTTCCGGATGATGCTGAGTTGATAAAACTACTGCATCAATGGCAACCGGCTTGTTATTTTCATATCGTAACGTGACTTGTGATTTTGCATCAGGTCTAAGCCAAGGAAGTATATTTTGTTTACGTGAATATGCTTGTCTTTTCATTAAGAGATGAGCATAGTAAATCGGTGCAGGCTTAAACTATCCGTCTCATTACAAGCATACCCAAAAACCATACCTTGATCTCCTGCTCCTATTTCATAGTCATTTGCATTGTCAACACCCATAGCTATATCGGGTGATTGTTTAATGATAGACGAAATTACAGCACAACAGCTGCCGTCAAATCCATAATTTGGGTTATTATAGCCGATTTCTTGTACTTTACTCCGTACTATTTGCTCAATATCTACATAAGTACTAGTAGTAATTTCACCGCCCACTAGAACTAGACCGGTTGTTATAAAAGTTTCGCAGGCGACACGACTTGCTAGGGTCTTGTTTTAGAATTTCATCAAGTACCGCATCTGAAATTTGATCGGCAATTTTGTCCGGATGCCCTTCAGAAACCGACTCAGACGTGAATATAAAATTTTTCATACATTACGCTCCTTTTTTAAAACTTTCCAAACTTATATTTTTATAAATTCGTTTAAAGCTTTTTTAACTATACCATTTAAAGTATCGCCGTGCTGCATCGCATATAAGCTTACTTCTTTATGTAGTTTAGGCTCAATTCTTACATTAAAACTACCCTTAAATGGTTTATCAGGTGTTTTACCTACTATATTACAATCTTCTAAATAACTATCTATAGCTTCTTGAAATGATTTTATTAAAGTTTTAGCATCAGATGCTTCATAGCTTATCACATCCCTTATAAATTCTACTTTTCCAAAAAACAACTCTTCCGAAGCGTTAAAATGTACTGATCCTAAATAGCCCTTATAACTTATCAAATTATTTTTTATCATATTAATTCCTTCTCTTCTAATTTTTTAATTATTTGTTCAATTAAATAAGATTTTATAATTGGCTGAGGATGAGATTTGTGTAAATTAATAATTAATCCCGTTTTTTTATTATAAAAATTTCTTCTAGAATCACCGGTTTTACCGCTTGTAATTTCCTCAAAATTTAAGCTACTTAGTAACCTAACTAGCTCATCCTATGTAAAATCTTTAGGTTTTGATTTTAATCTTTTTATAAGTTTATCTATTGAACTCAAGTTGGTATTCTTTACTACTTATAACCTTACTATAAACATATTTGTTGATTTATGCAACTAAAATTAGTCACTTAAATTAAAGCTGTATTCCAAGTAAATCAAACGAGTATAACTCAATGAATTTCCATCCAGTTATTACCTGTTCTAATTTCGGTTATAATCGGTACATCCATATTAGTAGAGTATTCCATGATTTTTTTAATAATGGGTATTATGATTTCTACTTCATCAATCGGTGCTTCAAATAGTAATTCATCATGAATTTGCAGTACTAATCTTGTTTTAAGTTTACGTTTTTCTATTTCTTGATCTAGATTGATCATGGCAATTTTAATTATATCGGCATTAGTTCCTTGAATCGGAGCATTAATAGCCGCACGTTCTGCAAATTGTTTAAGCTTTTTATCATGAATTAGAGGTACAAAACATTTTCTGCCAAAGAAATTTGTGACATAGCCGTTGCTACTTGCAAAAGCTTTTGTTTGCTCCATATATTCTTGCACTCCTTTATATTCGGCAAAATATTTCTTGATATATTCGGATGCTTCGCCGTTAGTAACGTTTAATTGCTTAGCAAGCCCAAAAGCACTTATACCGTAAATGATACCAAAATTTATAGCTTTTGCTTTACGCCTATGTTCGTTAGTTAATTCGTGTTTTTGTAAGTTAAAGATCTGACAAGCGGTTTGAGTATGGATATCGTCTTTATTGATAAATGCTTGTTTTAGTGCATCTATATTTGCGATATGGCTTAATATTCTAAGCTCAATTTGAGAATAATCTGCAGATATTAATTTATAACCTTCTTCAGCAATAAAAGCTTGTCTGATTTTATTCCCCTCACTAGAGCGAATAGGTACATTTTGCAGATTAGGTTCTTGTGAGCTAAGTCTTCCTGTAGTGGTAGAAGTTTGTAAAAATGTCGTATGTACTCTATGTGTTATATTATCTATCTGTTTCGGCAAACTATCGGTGTAGGTATTCTTTAATTTTGTAAGTTGCCGCCATCTTAATAATAAATCTGCAATATTATATCCATGCTCACTAAGTTTTTCTAGTATTTCCGCTCCTGTTGAGTAAGAGCTTGCTTTAGCTGAAGCTTTACCAAAAGGTAATTGCATTTTTTCAAATAAAATCTCACCTAGTTGTTTTAGTGAACCAATATTAAATTTAGTTCCGCTAAGAGCAAAAATTTCTTCTTCAAGCTTTAGAATTTCTGCTCCAAATTCAGTAGATAATTGTTTTAGGTAATTAGCATCTACTTTAATACCTACTTTCTCCATTTTATCTAAAATAAAACAAATAGGTAAATCAATGTCGCTATAAAGTCTAAAGGCTTTATTATCTTTAAGCTCCAATATATTTTGCTTATAAAGTGAGATAAAATTTGCTACTATTCTTGCCGATTCATTGATTACAATAGGCCTCTTCCCAAACTCTACTTCTAGAGGTAATTTAGACGTCGATCCGGTACTCGCATCCTCACGTACGCTTTTGTACGCTGCGGTGCTGCGTTCCGTGTCTCCTTTAAATTCCTCTCTATAAGCGAGTTTTGAAAGAGGCCTATTGTCCTCTTTCAAAGCTTCTTCAAATAAATTTTTCTGTGATAAACCGGCAGATAACGCATATTGCATTAGTTCTAAATCCTCTATAGCCGTAATTTCATGAGATTGGTTTGCATAAAATTTCAGTAAAGGTTTAAGAGAGTAAGTAATTTTTTTTATGGATTTATCGGCTAGTAAATTGAAGATTATATCCGAAAACCAGTCGTTATTATTTTTAGCATTATAAGAAAATAGATCATGAGAAGTGTTAGAAATTTTAATAATATAGCTTTGGTTTTGCAGTGATAAAATAAAAGCAAGATTATCTCCTTTATGCTGCAGTAAGTATATTCCAAATATTCCTATTTTCTCAGCATCTTTAGCAAAATTTTCAAGTTCAAGTTTATTACTAATTTCTTTTATTTCTGTTACTTTATTATCTACTATATCTTTGTGGTCATTAATTTTAATATCGAATAAATTTTCTGCTCTTTTATATAAAGATCTAAAACCGTATTCCTGTAAAAATCCTGTTAATTTATCGCTATTTGGAGGTGACCATTCTAAATTATTCAGCTGAAAATCTAAATCAACATTAGAATCAAGACCTATTAACTGCCATGAAATTAACGCTGCTTCTCTTGAATTTTGTAAAGTTTCACGTTGTTTTACGCTTGAGACTTGGTCTAAAGAGTTAAATATATTTTCTACAGAACCAAATTGCGTTATAAGACTACTTGCCGTTTTTGGTCCAATAGATGGCACACCCGGAATATTATCCGATCTATCGCCGATTAAAGCCATCACTTCACGTAATTTATCAGAAGTAGTGCCAAATTTTTTAACAACATCATCTTCTGTAATATATTTCCCTCTTAACGGATCATATATTTTGATGTTTTCACTCATTAACTGCAATAGATCTTTATCTGAAGAGATAATGACTACATTTTCGCCAAGTGCAGCAGTTTTAGTAGCAAAGGTTGCGATAATGTCATCGGCTTCATAACCGTTTTTCTCTAGAATAGGAAAATTTAAGTTACTTGCCACATCACGAACTAAAGGTAATTGTACAATTAAATCTTCAGGGGGAGGCGGACGGTTAGCTTTGTATTCAGGATAAATATAATGGCGAAAATTTTTCCCGCCGCTGTCAAATACTACAGCGACATGTTTAGGCTTAAAGTCACTCAGTAATTTTAGCAGCATTGAAGTAAAACCGTAAAGAGCACCGACAGGCTCGCCTTTTGGTGAAGTTAAAGGCTGTTGTGCATAATAGGCTCTAAAAACAAATCCGTATCCGTCTATGAGCAATAAGGTATTTTTTTGAGTCATTTTATGATTTGTTTTTTTATTTTCTTTGTCATCCCATGGCTTGACCACGGGATCCAGTTAAAAATACTAAAATTATTAGTGCTACAAGTTGTATTTCTAGATCCCATGGTCAAGCCATGGGATGACAAAGAAACTTACAACCCGACCAAACTTTTAGCAAAATCATGTCGGTTGAATATTTTTAAGTCCTCTATCTTCTCGCCTATACTGATAAAGTATACGGGTAAATTAAATTTTTGTACTACTCCGACAATTACGCCCGCTTTAGCACTGCCGTCTAGTTTAGTCACGATAAGCCCCGTCAAATTAGTAGCATCATTAAAATGTTCTACTTGGTTATAAGTATTTTGTCCTGTAATAGCATCAATTATTAAAACGCTATGAGTAGGAGCATTCTCGTCTAGTTTTTTTATAACTTTTACGATCTTAGCGAGTTCATCCATCAAGTTTTTCTTATTGTGAAGCCTGCCTGCCGTATCGATAAAAAGTATATCGATATTTTGTTTTATCGATTCTTCCATAGCGCGGTAAGCAACACTCGCAGGGTCAGCCGATTCTTCACCGGTAATAAGTAGTGCATTTGCTCTATCTACCCAAGTACTTAGCTGATTTACGGCAGCTGCTCTAAAAGTATCGCAGGCCGCAACTGCTACTTTTTTCCCTTGTGCTGAGTACATTGCAGCAAGCTTACCTATAGTTGTGGTTTTACCTGCTCCATTAACACCGCAAACTAAAATTACGTTTAATTTATTTTTGTTTAAAGTAAAAGGAATTTCTGATTTTGATAGCTGCTGCTCTATTAATTTAGCAAGGGCTTCTTTTACTGTATCGCTATCTATTTCTTTGTCAAATTTTACCTTTTTAAACTCTTTAATAATATTAGTTACTACCGAAACGCTCATATCGCTTGAGATAAGTAGCTCTTCTAGAGTTTCTGCATCTAATTTTTTCTTGTAAAATATTTTGTCGATACCTTCCGATATTTTATTAGAAGTTTTAGATAAACTTTGTTTTAATTTACTAAATATTGAAATCATATTAGATAGTTTTTGTTTTATGGATGTTGGGGTCATTCCTGCGTGGCTACCAAATCGTCATTGCGAGCGACTGTAAGGAGCATGGCAATCTCATGAAATTAAAACTAGATTGCCGTGCCGCTACGCTCCTCACAATGACGATTTGGTAGCCACGCAGGTAAGCCTCCTCGTAATGATGACTAAGGTACCTTATCTCTTCTTCTTATTCTTGCTTTTATTTTTATTTCCGTCAGTGGTTTTATTGAATCTACCTAAATTTTTAACAAATTTTTGTAGTCCGTTAAGTTCCGTTCCATATGTCCTAGTATATTCACGGACTATTTCTATATCTTGTCTATGAGAATCATCTATTACTACTACTTCCTGCATAAAATTATTAGCATCAAACGTAATTTTTACTATTTTTTGTTTTTCAATTTTTGGATTAAGCCAAGCTCTTTGAGACATAACTCTCTCAACATAATACCAGGTATTTTGGGAATATTCTGGTACCATAGTAGGCGTACCTATTAACTCTACGACTTCCGCTTTATTTAGTGTTTTAGACTCTAATTTTATAAGTGCCGAATCATCGATGGATTGACCTCTATTTTCGATAGTTTTGCAGCCGCTTAAGGAAAAAAAGGCTAATATACTAAAAATGTATGTTATAACAATTTTCATAAGTTTAATTTTATCTAGATTTTATTACAAGATTATAATATACTGCTTCACTAATTTGACAAATACTTTTTAATTTATATTTAGAGAGGCTAATAATGGCAGTTCCAAAGAAGAAAACATCAAAATCAAAACGTAATATGAGACGTTCGCACTTAGCACTCGGTAAAGTTAACGTAATAGTTGACTCGCAAACCGGTGAATATAAGCTTCCGCATCACGTTTCTTTAGTTGACGGGACTTATAATAATCGTCAAGTAGTAACAAAAAAAATTGAAACTGAAGAAGAATGAGCCTAAAGATTTATGACCTGTAAAATTATTGGTTGCGGCGGGTATCTTCCTTCAAAAATAGTTAGTAATGAAGAACTTGCAAAATTTGTTGATACTAATGATGAATGGATTAGAACAAGAACAGGTATTACACAGCGTCATATAGCAGGTGATAATGAATATACTTCTCATCTCGCTTTAAAATCAGCTGAAAAAGCTATAGTAGATGCAGGGATATCAGCAAATGATATTGATTTAATTATTACATGTACTACTACTCCCGATAATAGTTTTCCTTCAGTTGCTACTAAACTACAGGGCTATCTTGGTTTGGTTAATATACCATCTTTTGATTTACAAGCAGCATGTGCCGGTTTTGTTTATGGTTTACAAGTAGCAAATTTTCTTATCTCATCAGGTAAATATAAAACTATTTTGCTTATAGGAGCTGAGAAAATGACGTCATCATTAGATTGGAATGATAGGACTACTTGCGTTTTATTCGGTGATGGGGCTGGTAGCGTAATATTACAGCGAAGCAGCGATGATTCCGATTTAATAGATAGTAATATCTTCTCAAGCGGGGCTGATTATGAAATATTATACACAAACGGTGGTGTAAGTATGAACGGTACTAGTGGCAAAATAGTTATGCAGGGTCAAAAATTATTCCGTCATGCAATAGAAAAAATGCAACAATCTATAGAAGATTTACTGCATGCTAATCAATTCAGTGTAAGCGATATTGATTATTTTATACCTCATCAAGCAAATATCCGTATTATAAATAAACTCGCTAAACTATTAAATATAGAAGAGCATAAAGTAGTGAAAACCGTAGAAAAACATGCTAACTGTTCTGCTGCTTCAATTCCTCTCGCTTTAAGTACTCTCAAAGCATCAGGCAAAATAAAAAAAGGTGATATTCTACTATTTTCAGCTATCGGTGCAGGTTTAACGTGGGGCAGTGCATTAATAAGATGGTGAATATACTCGTTTAATTTGAAAATTGGTAGCGTTACTTTTTGCTTGTAATATCTATATATACGCTGCGGTTATAAGCTTCAAAATCGATTCCTCTTTTCCACATTAAACTTCATCTATCTAATTTATCCATAAGTATCTATATCATGTTATAAAAATGATATTTTTACCACATTTATACATGAGTAATTGCATTTTATAATATTTTAGCCTTTAAACTAATAAAATAATGATATATACTAACTCACATAGCTTTTGGTTAGTTTAGTTTTACAACTAGCTAAAATGAATTCAATATTAATAAATTATAATCTCAAGGAGTTTAATTATGAAAACAAAAATTACATTAGCTTTTCTTACATTATTTGTGCTTGCAGGGTGTAATACTACAAAAAGAGCACCACAATTTGACTGTAACATGAACCAAGGAGAAGAAACCTCATTAATGAAAGATTTCGAGAAGCATGCAGGAAATGCAGTATGGTTTGCTTTTGATAGCTCTGCTTTATCACCAAAGGCTAAAGAAGAACTAGAGAGACAAGCTTGCTGGTTATCAAAGCATCCTGAGGTAAAGGCTACTGTTGAAGGACATTGCGATGAAAGAGGTACCAGAGAATATAACTTAGGTCTAGGTGAAAGAAGAGCAGCAGCAGCGAAAAAATTCTTAGCTCATAAAGGAATCGATCATAACAGATTAAATACAATCTCTTACGGTAAAGATAGACCTGCTATGATGGGTAATACTGAAGAAGCTTTTGCTTATAATCGTAGAGCTGTAACAGTTGTACATCACTAAAATTATTTACTAATTGTAGTATCCTAAAAGGTCGAGTTTACTACTCAGCTTTTTTTATTTATGACTTGATGTTATTATTGCGAAAGCGTTGATAGGTTGTCCTATTGTCATTCCGTGGCTTGATCGGCTTTGTTGTATGGATCGGTTTTTCCATTGTCATCCCGCGACTTGATCGCGGGATCCAGTTAAAATACTAAAATTATTAATACTTTAAGTTACTTTTTTGGATACCGTGATCAAGTCACAATATGACACCGATTAGGCGATACCTCAAAAATATAAAAATTTTACTAGACTTAACTGCATAATAATATATAAATTTCAAATGAAAAGGGGCTGTAGCTCAGTTGGTTAGAGCACGCCGCTCATAACGGTGTGGTCGTAGGTTCAAGTCCTACCAGCCCCACCACACAAATTCTTATTTAAATTCGCATTAGAACTGAATTTATAATGATTAATCTAAAAACACTTTCTTGGTATCTTACTAAATTATATTCTAAGTGTTTCTTTATTATATTATTTCTTTTAATCGGGCTATTAATTATCTCAAATATTTTTGATCTTTTGCAAAAATTCAAAAATATTTATGTTCCTTTTAGTTTTTTTTGGAGACTTATCTTATATAAGATTCCTTATTTACTAGGTCAAGTATCTTCATTAATTAGTTTTACCGCTATGTTATTTTTTCTTAGAAATCTAACAAAAAATAATGAATTAACGGCTATGTTATCTAGCGGTATTCATATTTGGCAAGTGCTTGTTATTCCATGTATTGTAACTTTAATTTTAGGTATATTTTTTACGACTATATTAAACCCTATCGGTACTATAGGCTTACAAAAATATGAGTTATTAGAAGCAAAACTAACTAAAAAAGCCTTGAGTGAGGGTATAATATCTAAATCAGGTTTATTATTTTTTGAATCTTTAAATGATGAAAATCAAATTATTCAAACACAATTTATTAATGTTGCCGAGAAAAAATTAAATAATATTACAATTTTATTTGTTGATAGTAATAATTCTTTTTTAAAGAGAATTGATGCATTATACGGTATTATTGAAAATAAAATGTTACATTTAAATAGAGTTAAGGTTTTCACAAAAGAGGAAACTAAGGCTTACAACAATTTAACTATACAGACAAATTTATCAATTAATAGTTTAGTAAATAAATTTATTCGTCCTGAAATGGTTTCTATTTGGAATTTACCAAAATTAATTAATGAATTATTAAATTCAGGTTTACCGGCTATTAATTATCAAATTTATTATTACAAGCAATTATTTAAGCCTATAATGATGATAGCAACCGTAATTTTAGCAAGTTGTTTTATTAGTCTTAAACAGCGTGATAATTCCCAAGAAAAAATACTGATATTAGGTTTATTTTCAGGTTTTATAGCATATTCGTTATCAGAAATATTATTAAAAATACTTACTTATAATAATTTGTCTTTAATTGCTGCTATTTTATTACCTATTATGCTAATATTTTTTATTAGTAACTTTATTATTTTACATTATAAAGAAATTTAATATATACTCGTTTAATTTGAAAAATTGGCATCGTCGCTTCTCATTTTTGATCCTCACATAGTATTCTACGCTGTGGTCAAAAATTCCGAGGCTTTTCTCGCTCTTTTCCAAATTAAACTTCGTCTATATTAAATTTTTATTTACTATGGGACTGTTTATTTTGTTAACAGTTCCATAGAAGTGTTTTTAGAATTTAGAGAGAAAAAATAAAATGATAATGAAATTTTTGGAAGGGTTTTCTTCCGGTATGGCCATAGATCTTGGTACGGCAAATACTATTGTCTATCAAAAAAGTCGTGGAATTGTTCTAAGGGAACCTTCTGTTATTGCATTAATAAAAAAAGACGGGGCTTTTGTGCCTTATGCTTATGGTCATGAAGCAAAAATGATGCTTGGGCGTACTCCTACGGATATTGAAGCAAAAAGACCTTTAAAAGACGGTGTTATTGCTGATTTTAAGGGTGCAGAGGAAATGATAAAGTATTTTATTAGAATGGTGCATAATCGTCGCTCTTTTTTTGGTCCGACAATTGTTATTTGTGTGCCTTCCGGTTCTACGCCGGTTGAGCGTCGTGCTATCCAAGAAGCAGCAGAAAGTGCAGGGGGTAGGGATGTCTATTTAATTGAAGAACCTATGGCGGCAGCGATCGGAGCAGGGCTGCCCGTAACGGAAGCGACCGGTTCGATGATTGTCGATATTGGAGGAGGCACTACGGAAGTTGCAGTTTTATCACTAGGGGGCATAGTGTATGCAAGGTCGGTAAGAGTCGGCGGTGATAAAATGGATGAAGCTATTATCTCATATATAAGAAGGCACTATAACCTATTGATAGGTGAGGCTACTGCCGAAAAGATAAAGCAAGCAATAGGTACAGCTTATGTAGATGAAAATGCTGAGCCGAGAAAGATGGAAATTAAAGGACGTGATTTAATTTACGGTATTCCTAAAGAAATGATATTGAACGAAAGACAAATTGCTGATAGTCTAATTGAACCGGTAAGTCAAATTGTTGAAGCGGTAAAAGTAGCACTAGAAGCAACACCTCCTGAGTTATCTTCAGATATAGTTGATAAGGGAATTGTTTTAACAGGCGGCGGCTCATTATTACGAAATCTTGATTTTGTTCTTAGTAAAGCTACTAAATTGCCGGTGATAGTTGCAGATGATGCCCTCTCTTGTGTAGCACTTGGAACAGGAAAAGTACTTGAAGATTTTACAAAGCTAAAACATGTACTATTTAAACAGGATTAAAAATGGCAATACTTGCAAATAGAGTAAAAAATTCTTCAAATTCATTAGAATTAATAAGAATAATATCAAATACTCTTAAGCGTTTTTTTGTTATATTTGGGCTTGGATTGTCTGTATATTTATTTTTTACTACGCCTAAAAAAATATCTAGTATATCACTTGAAGTAGCCGGTAGTATAGTATCAACTGGTTTAGCAGTTTATGAAGATATATTTGAATATATAAATTCAATAACACAAAAATTTGTTTATTTTCAAGATTTAGAACGAAAAAATATAGAACTTAAACTTGAGATAGCAAGATTACAACATTTGCAAAGTGAAGTAGAATCGGTAAGAGCTGAAAACATTGCATTAAAAGATTTGTTAACGATTGCTGAAGAAGAAGAATTTGAATATATTACTACTAAATTACTAAGTGTTTCTTTTAATCCCTTTTCTAGAACTGCTTTGATTTCTGCAGGTAAAAAGCAAGGCATTGAACCTGATCAAATCGTTGTTAATTCAGGAAAATTAGTAGGAAAAGTAATAGAAGTGAGTAATAATTATGCTAAAGTAATGTTAATTAGCGATGTTAATTCTAGAATACCTATTAAAGCTAATTCTTCAAGAGAACAAGGTATTTTAGCAGGTAATAATAATAATAGTAAAATTTTATACTTGCCTAACAATCATTTAGTACAGAAAGATGAGGAGATAGTAACCTCTGGACACGGTAATATTTATCCTGCAGGTATTTTAGTGGGCTATGTGTCTAAAGTTACGGAACATGATGTTATGGTAAACATAGCAGCTGATCTATCTAAAACAGAATTTGTACAAGTACTATTGCCTAAAGAGTAATATATACTCAGATAGAACTTCAAAAATTGGCTACGTCGTCCTATAAGTACTGTGGTGTTTACGTATTTAGTATACGCTCCTCGTCTTATGGACTCCTTGCTCTTTTTGAAGTTGATCTTCGTATATCGATTCTTCATTTTATTTGGTATATTGTGAAAAAGGATATTATTTCGGCATTATTGCCGAATATATTTATATAATAATCTATAAATTAAAATTTTATCAAATACTGCATCATAGAAAACGTTATTATGTCGGTGAAATAGATATTATTGCGTTACGTAATAAAGAAATTATTTTTATTGAAGTCAAAGCAAGAAGCTCTAAAATTGATGATAGATTTGTATCTTTCAATCAGCAAAGAAGAATTACTAGGGCTGCTGAAATGTTTTTAAGTAGCAATTCTAAATATAGAAATTATAATATCAGGTTTGATTTGGTAATTATAAGGTCTTATAAATTACCTATAATTATAAAAAACGCATGGTATACTCGTTCAACTTGAAAAATTGGCTACGTCATCCTACAAGAGCTGTAGTACTCACGTATTAAGTAAATACGCTCCGTTCCTTGCCTTGTGGATTCCTTGCTCTTTTTGAAGTTGATCTTCGTATACATCTATTTATTTATTCAGAGGTTATTAATATGGCACTTGCTACTAAGGTAAAAGAATTTTTAGAAGAAAAATTAAAACAAGAAAAGATAGATCGTAAATATCTTGCTCAAGTTACTGATATCCCTTACACGACCGTTAGCAGAATTATGAGAGCAGAAGTTAATCGTGAATTTAATCCTGAAATAGATACTATTTTAAAAATAGCAAAATATTTTAATTGTACTATGGATGAGGTAATAAAAAGAAAAGTACAGCATAATTCATAAAGCTTGATACAAGCGAATTTTGCATGACTCGCCTGTGTTCACATAGTTTACCTACTGCTTTCGCAGGCTCACATTTAAATTCATCTTGTCTGAATTTTTCTGAAATATGCTGTACCTACGAAATAAAACATAAAATATGACAACAAAAAATAAAAGAGTTCTTCAGAAATTCGCTTATAGAGAGGAATTTAAAGGAGACACGGAACATAGCACCGCAGCGTATATAGACATACGTGAGGATGCGAGTACCGGTTCGACGTCTAAATTACCTCTAGAAGTAGAATTTCCGAAGAACTCTAAAGGACTGATTATAATTTTATCTTCCCCTTCAGGTACAGGTAAGTCAAGTTTAGCTAAAGCATTATTGAAAATAGATAATAATTTGCGTTTATCTATTTCAACAACTACAAGAAAACCACGTTTAGGAGAAGTAGAGGGCATAAACTATTACTTTAAGACCGGTCTAGAGTTTGAAGAATTAGTTAAGCAGAATAAATTCCTTGAATATGCTAAAATATACGATAATTATTACGGTACGCCTAAAGAATATGTCGAAATGTTATTAAATCAAGGCTTGGATGTTTTGTTTGATATTGATTGGCAAGGAGCAAGGAGTATTAAGAAAAATGCTGCTGATGTTGTTGCTATATTTGTATTACCTCCTAGTATTGAAATACTGGAACAGCGCTTAAGAAATAGAGCGACTGATAATGAGGAAGCAATAAAATTACGTATGCAGTCAGCACAAAATGAAATATCACATGCTAATGAGTACGATTATGTAATTACTAACGATGACTTTGACCGGACACTTAAAAAAATACATGCGATTATAGTTGCAGAACGAGAAAAAGTGTTTTGACTTTATCGTTTTTTCTTTCTATACTGAAAATTAGAAGTTATATTTCTAATTTTCAGTACTAGTTTAAATGCTTAGAAAACAATTCCTTTCATCAATCATAAAACATTTTAAAACTCATAAAGTTTGTGCCGTGTTAGGACCAAGGCAGTGCGGAAAAACTACCCTTTCTAAACAATTCGCAGAAGCTTATAATATTCCTAAAATCAATATTTTTGATCTTGAAAATCCCTTAGATTTAGCAAGATTAAATGAACCGATGCTTGCTTTGTCTGATCTAAAAGGATTTGTTATTATTGATGAAATTCAGTATAAACCGAATCTATTCCCTATTTTAAGAGTTCTTGTTGATACAACTGATATTAAATTTTTAGTACTAGGCAGTGCATCAAGAGACTTAATTAAACAAGGTTCTGAAACACTAGCAGGTAGAATAGGTTATATTGAAATGACACCGTTTACCTTATCTGAAGTGTCAGGTACTCAGCAATTATGGATACGCGGCGGATTTCCTTTATCATATCTTGCAGATGATGAAGAGTTAAGTGCTTTATGGCGTCAGAATTACATTAAAACATTTTTAGAAAGAGATATACCAAATTTAGGTTTTACAATTCCGTCTATGCAGTTACGTAGGTTTTGGTTAATGCTTTGCCATTATCACGCTAATATATTTAATGCCTCAGAACTTGGAAATTCTTTATCTATCTCATATCATACCGCAAAGCATTATTTAGATATTTTAGAGGGAACTTTTATGATCCGTATTTTGCAGCCTTGGTATGAAAACCTTAAAAAAAGACAAGTTAAAACCCCAAAAATCTTTTTTAGAGATAGTGGAATATATCACGCTTTATTAGGCTTAAATAATTATGAAGCTTTAAGCACTCATCCTAAAATAGGTGCATCATGGGAAGGATTCGTCTTAGAACAAATTATTAGATATTATAAAGCAGAACCCGAAGAATGTTATTTTTGGTCATCTCATAATGGAGCAGAAACAGATCTTTTAATTTTTAAAAATGGAAAACGTTTGGGGGTTGAAATTAAATATACAAATACACCGAGTATTACAAAATCAATGCACATATCTTTAGATGATTTAAAACTTGATCAAATTAATGTAATATTCCCAGGTGATATTAGCTTTAAATTGTCAGAAAAAATACAGGCAATAGGTTTCTCTGTCTTAATTCAAAATGATACAAAAGCTGCAACTATATAGAGTCACAGCTCTTAGAATGTTATATTATTTCACATACGCCTTTTTTAGCACCTTTGCCGGCAAGTTTTATTTGCTGAGCTGCATAATCATTATGCATTTTATCAAAAGTTTGATCAGCTGTTAAATATGTTGTTCCGGTACTATTAGGTGAGCTTACCATATTGTTCATAGGTTGAGATTTTATCTCGTTTGATAAAGTTGTTGCTTTAGTTTTAATTCTTTGTAATGCTGCTAATGTATCCATATCATCACTTTGTTTACTCATATTTGCTCCTATATTTTTATTTGTTAAATTTTATCTTATCCACACGTTATTTTGTTTTTTTTGTTGAACTTGATTACTTTGCTCAACTTGGTGATTCTTCGGGGTAGCTATTGGGCTATTTAAAGAATCTTTTATTTTATCAGCTTCACGTTGAGTATTAATTTTACTACATATATTTTTACGTACATCTTGATCTTCATTGCTTAAATTTTTATTATTGACTATTGCTTCTTGTTGGTTATTGAGTAAAGAATGCTTCTGTTTAAATTCTTGATGTTTGTTAGGATCTAGAGTATTTTTTGATTTTTCTATAACATCTCTAAGCTGATTTATTTTTTCTTGATTTTCTTGGTGAAATACCTTAACACTTTCTATTTCTTCTTGAATGTGTTTTTGAACTTTTTTAGCTTCTTTGACTACAGTGTTTTTAACTGCTAGATTTTCTTTCTTGACTTTTAAATTCTCTTCTAATTCCTTAATTTGTTCAGGTAATAAATTTTTATCTTTTAATTTCTCAGTTAAATCATT
This sequence comes from Rickettsia helvetica, assembly GCF_963970025.1. NCBI lineage: Bacteria > Pseudomonadati > Pseudomonadota > Alphaproteobacteria > Rickettsiales > Rickettsiaceae > Rickettsia > Rickettsia helvetica. The sequence continues at coordinate 238,982 of NZ_OZ018776.1, read as the reverse complement.
AATCTCTTTTTCTATAATCTCTTTTTCTTCATTAGCTTTTTTAACTATTATATTTACTTTTTCTTGTTCCTCCTTAAGTTCTGCAAATTTTTGTCTACGTTCTTCTATTTCTTCTTTAGTTAAAATATTTTTATTAATTGCCTGTTCATCGATTATCTCTTTTCCATTTTCATTTATTCTAACCATTGTTGCTATAGGAGAAGATAATTTTTTATATTCTTCTGATTTTCTCTTAAATCCATCATGGATAGCATTAAGTTCTTGAATTTGCCTTGCAGCTTCCATTTTATATTTTATTATTGCTTCTTCCCGTTCTCTTTGTTCTTCTAACTGTTCTAGCTCTTTTTGAGTAATTTCAGAATTAAGCTGGCTTTCTGCTAGTTCTTGCTTTTTTAATGCTATAGCCTCTACTTTTTCTGCTATAGCATTAATAAAAGAACTATCGGATTTAATATTTCGAGCTGCACTTACTAATCTACTTAACTCTGCAGGATTATTAGTAGCGGTAATTTGAGTAAGAATAGCTTTGATATCATTAAGTGCTTGAGGATCAACTATTGTTTCTTTTTGTGGATATTCTTTATTTGTAATTTTACTCACAATAACCTTTTATGTTTTATGTGTGTTTCCATCATCCATAAAACGTTAACAAAAGTTAACAATTAAGTCAAGAACATTTTAACAAAAATTAATTTTGTATTTCTAGCCATTGATTTAATAGCTCATCTAGCTTCTTTTTATCATGAGTTAATTGATTTGTGATCTGAGTGTATTTTTTAGGATTATCTAGATATAGATTAACATCTTCTAGTGCTTGTTCTAGATTTTGGATTGATATTTCTAGCTTCTCAATATCATTTGGCAATGTTTCAAGCAAACGCTGATATTTATAAGATAGCTTTTTATTTAGAGGTTCTTTTTGAGAAGTTAATGGTAGTGGTTTTGAAGCTTTTTTGGCTATAGGAGAGGTAATAAAATACTGCTTATAATCTTCATAACCTCCTGTCAGGTCATGAATTTTACCTTGAGCGAAAACTAAAGTTCTAGTAACTAACCTATCTAAGAAGTCACGATCATGGCTCACGACTATTAAAGTGCCTGAATAATCTGCAAGTATATCTAGTAAAATTTCCAGACTATCCATATCTAGGTCATTAGTTGGTTCATCTAAAATTAACAGATTTCCAGGGTTAATTAGAATTTTTGCAAGTAATAATCTATTAGCTTCGCCGCCTGATAAAATAGCGGTTTTTGCATTAAGTAGTTTAGGATTAAACATGAATTGTTTTAAATAACCGGCAACATGCATGGTTTTACCGTTTGGCAAAAATACTTGATCACCGCCTGTAGGACATAAAGTTTGTTGTAATGTATGATTAGGCTCTAGTTTTTCTCTATGTTGATCAAAATATGAAATATCTAAATTACCGCCATATATAATTTTACCGATTTCAGGAGTAAGCTGTTTTGTTAGTAGTTTGATAAAGGTAGATTTACCTGAGCCGTTTGCACCGATTATACCGATTTTCTCGCCTTTTTTTACACGAAAGCTAAAATTATCAATAATTTTAGTATTTTTATAACTAAAAGTAATATTATCTGCTTCAATAATGGATTTACTTTTAGTTATATTTTCAGCAAGCTCTGCCCTAACTCTTTGTTTTGAACTAGCTAGTTTTTCAGTCTGTTCTTGTGTTATTGCTCTTAAAGCTTTCAACTCCGCAAGTCTCTTTTGATTCCGCTTACGTCTAGCAGTAACACCGGCATTTAACCATTCATTTTCTTGTAATAGTTTTTTATTTAATTTCCGAAGAGCGGCTTCTTCTTGTTCTATGATAATTGTTTGCCATTCATCAAAAAATTTAAATCCTTTATCGGATTTACGTAAAATCCCTCGATCAAGCCACCAAATTTTATTAGTGACGTTTGAGAGGAATGTCCTATCATGACTAACGCAAATAATAGCACCATTATAAGATTTAACAAACTCTTCTAACCATTCGATTGTTTCAATATCTAGATGGTTAGTCGGTTCATCAAGTAGTAATATTTCCGGCTCTAATATTAAAGCTTTAGCAAGGCTTGCTCTTCTCAGTTGACCGCCTGAATAGATTGATAAGTTATCTGCTCCGTTGATTTGTAATTTTTCTAGAATTATATCGATTTGGTATTTATCTATTTCTTTTGTACTATCTGTTTGTTGTAAGACAAAATCATAAACAGTTAGATTAGTTTTTATAGAAATATCTTGTCTTAAATAACCGGTTGTAACTAAAGGATCTTGAAATAACTCACCGTTATCTAGCTCATAATCACCTGATATTACTTTCATTAAGCTTGATTTCCCGCAGCCGTTACGTCCTATAAGACAAATCTTATCGCCTTTGTACAAATAAAGCTCTAAATCAGATAAAATTACTTTATCCGCAAAGCTTAAGTTACCGTCTTTAATGTAATAAATAGGGATCATAGTTTACTATTGACTAGTTTTTATGTCATTCCCGCGTGGCATTGTTGCGTGGGCCGGTAAAATCCATTGTGTCACCCCGTGGCTTGACCACGGGGTCCATAAAAACAATTTAAAATACTAATATTATTAGTATTTTAAGCTGGATCCCACGATCAAGTCGTGGGGGATTGACAACGGAAAATCGATCCACGCAACAATACCTTACCGTGGAAGCGGGAATCCAGAAAAGATAACCTTAATATTGATACAAAATTACATATTTGATAGAATAAACATATAAAAACTTGTTTTTATATGTTTTACTGGATTCCTGCCTACGTGGGAATGACCTTAGTTAAAGGTCGGTAGACGAAATTTAATTTGAAAAAGAGTAAGGAGTCCATAAGACGAGGAGCGGAGCGTATAACTTAATACGTGAGCACCACAGTACTTAATAGGACGACGTAGCCAATTTTCAAATTAAATGAGTATACTCTTAATCACTAAACTAGCATTAGTACCGCCGAATCCGAACGAGTTGGAAAGCACGTAATCTATCTTAGTTTTCTTAGCTTTAAGTGCAACTAAATCTATCTTAACCTCATCCATAGGGTTATCTAAGTTTAAGGTTGGCGGTGCAATCTGATCTCTAATTGCAAGAGCTGAAAAGATAAACTCAACGCTTCCTGCCGCACCAAGCAAATGTCCTATTGATGATTTAGTAGAAGACATTAGAACTTTGGGATTTGCTTCTAAAAATAATTTTTGTACGGCTGCTAATTCTATTCCATCACCAAGTGTAGTAGAAGTACCGTGTGCATTAATATAATCAATCATATCGGGAGTGATAGCTGCATCTAGCATTGCATCTCTCATCGCTCTATAAGCCCCTCTACCTTCAGGATGTGGGGCTGTCATATGATATGCGTCACCTGTAGTGCCGTATCCTATAACTTCACCGTAAATTTTAGCCCCTCGATTTACGGCATGCTCATATTCTTCTAAGACTACAACGCCTGCTCCTTCACCCATAACAAAGCCGCTGCGGTCTTTATCCCAAGGTCTTGAGGCTTTTTCAGGATTATCGTTATATTTAGTACATAATGCTCTAGCAGCAACGAAACCTGCAACTCCAACAGGTGTAACTGGAGCTTCTGCACCGCCTGCGACCATAACGTCTGCATAGTTGTGCTTTATCATACGCATAGCATCGCCTATAGCATGTGCCCCTGTAGAGCAAGCTGTTACTGCCGCTTGGTTCGGACCGCTAAAACCGTATTTTATAGAAACAAGACCGGATAAAAGGTTAATTAATGAGGCTGGAATAAAGAAAGGACTAACTTTGCCGTTATTTTCTTGATAAAGTTTGATAGAGGTATCTTCGATCATTTTAAGCCCGCCGATTCCTGAACCTAATATCAAGCCAGTTCTATCACGAGATTCTTCATCTTCAGGTAACCAGCTGCTATCTTCAACTGCTTCGGTTGCAGCTGCTACTCCGTAATGGATAAATTTATCCATTTTACTTAGTCTATTAACGTCATCTGCTTGTGTGAAATTTTCAAGTTTAAATCCATCTTTCTCAGAGTTATCTATAAGTCCAGCAATTTTACACGCAAGTTTAGAAGTGTCAAATTCCGTAATAGTTTTTATACCACTTACTCCATTTACAATATTTTTCCAAGATGAGCTAACATTAAGCCCAACAGGAGTAACAAGTCCAAGTCCGGTAATAACTACTCTTTTATTTACTCTTTGATTCGACATTTTTAATTATCTATTAGGGATTTAATTTATGCAGATTAAGATTGGCGTTCTTTGATATATTTTATAACATCGGATACGGTTTTAATTTTAGTGGCTTCATCATCAGGGATATCAATACCGTATTCAACTTCTATTGCCATCATTAACTCTACGGTATCAAGGCTATCAGCTTTCAAATCTTCTATAAATCTTGAATCCGTAGTTATTATCGATTTATCTTTATTTAGCTTTTCAGCAACCATTTCAATAACTTTCTGTTCGATCTTGTCCGTTGTACTCATAATTTTGAACTCCATGAAATCATTTAATTTTATATGCCATATAATAGCGGTTATTCAGCTATTAGACTTTATTTTAACTGTATGAATATTTATTTAAAATATTCATAGCATTTTATCTTTAAAAGAACTTCTAGCACAAAAAATTATTTTATGCTAGCATAAAATAATCTTATTAATTTTTATACCATTAACATACCGCCGTTTACATGTATAGTTTGGCCGGTAATGTATGATGCCTGATCGCTTGCTAAAAATGCGACTGCGTTTGCCACATCTTCCGGCATACCGTAAGTGCCTAGCGGAATTTTTTGTACTATGGCTTCTCTTTGTTTTTCGTTTAGTTTATCGGTCATATCTGATTTAATAAATCCTGGAGCTACTGCGTTAACCGTAATTCCTCTGGTTGCAACTTCGTAAGAGAGCGATTTGGTCATACCTATTAAACCTGCTTTAGAAGCACAATAATTAGCTTGCCCAGGGTTACCTGAAATTCCTACTATTGAAGATATGTTAATAATGCGTCCATACCTGTCTTGCATCATTTTTTTTATTGCTTCACGATTTAAAATAAAATTTGCTTTTAAATTAATATCAATAACTTTGTCAAAATCTTCATCTTTCATTCTAATTGCTAGCGTATCGCTAGTAATACCGGCATTACATACTAAAATATCTAGCTTTGATGCTTTAGATATTAAATTGCTGCATTCTTCCTTATTTGCAAGGTTGCATATTTCTATCGTATAATTATCTTTTAAAGCATGTCCAAGGGATTTTAATTTTTCCTCATTACTACCGCTAATAATTACATGGCTTTTGAGTTTGTGCAGTAACCTCGCTATAGCTCCGCCTATGCCTCCTGAAGCTCCCGTAATTAAGGAAGTTTTACCTGTTAAATCAATCATTTTCTTCCTCCCTTTGATCAAGATTTATATTAGTAATTTTTGACGATTTTTCACGTATTATTTTCTCAATTTCGTTGGAAATTTGTGGATGTTCTTTTAAATATTGTTTGACGTTTTCACGCCCTTGACCTATGCGTACGTTATTGTAGGAAAACCAAGAGCCGGATTTCTCAACAATATCAAACTTAACTCCAAGGTCGATTATCTCGCCTTCTTTTGAAATACCTGAACCGTACATTATATCAAAATCTGCAGTTTTAAACGGAGGAGATACTTTGTTTTTGACTACTTTTACTTTGGTTTGGCTGCCTATTACTTCTTCTTTATCTTTAATGGAGCCGATTCTTCTTATATCGATCCTAACAGAAGCATAGAATTTCAAAGCATTACCGCCAGTCGTAGTTTCAGGACTACCGAACATCACACCTATTTTCATTCTGATTTGGTTGATGAAAACAGTAATACAATTGGTACGATTAATTGATGCGGTAAGTTTACGCAAAGCCTGGCTCATTAATCTTGCTTGAGAAGCCATTTGGGCATCACCCATCTCGCCCTCAATCTCTGATTTTGGTACTAAAGCCGCGACACTATCTATTATTATCATATCAATACCGCCAGAGCGAATTAACGTATCGGCAATTTCTAGGGCTTGTTCACCTGTATCGGGCTGTGAAATAATAAGCTCATCAATATTTACGCCTAATTTTTTAGCATAAGCAGGGTCTAATGCATGCTCGGCATCAATAAAAGCACATGTGCCTCCTTTTTTCTGTGCTTCGGCAATTAAATGTAATGTTAAAGTAGTTTTACCTGAGCTTTCAGGACCGAAAATCTCAATTATTCTACCTTTGGGAACACCACCGATTCCAAGAGCTATATCTAGCCCAAGTGAGCCGGTCGATACGGCTTCTATATCAACATTCGGACGCTGCCCTAGTTTCATTACCGAACCTTTACCGTAGCTTTTTTCGATTTGTGCGAGTGCTGCGGCAATGGCTCTTTCCTTATCTGTATTTGACATAAATTTCCATATTATAAACTTATCAATTAAAATATAAGCTTGAGAAAGAAAAATCAAATTTTATTTATGTTATTGTGCTTGTAAGATTAAATCTTGACTTCCATACTAGGTGATGCTTAGATGTTAAATTTGCTTGTGTTATGGTTAATTGATATGGACTTGCCTACTATGTTACTTGTCACTCTCCTATTAATTATAGGTCTTGACCCTTGTATGCAAATCCAACTGAATTGACCTAGGACTGTTAACAAAATAAATTTTAAAGCTAATTAAATTACTTGTTAACAGTCCCATAGTTCCCGAAAAAGATAGATTTAGTAAAACCCTTATTAAATAACTTATCACATATGGTATCACAATTCCCACAAACTGAATATATCGCTGAAGATAATTCATCATCTACATCTTATAAATTTAGATGGCGTATTTTAATTATTTTAAGCATTTGCTTACTTTTGGTATCGATGGATGCTACAATCTTGCATGCTGTTATGCCTACTATAATCCTTGATTTAAAACCATCTAATTTACAATAATTATGGATAATCAATGCATATGCATTAGTATTATCAGGTCTTCTAATTACCGCAGGTGCATTAGGAGATAGATTTGGTCGTAAAAGATTATTACTTTGGGGGCTTTTAGTTTTTTCCATCGCTTCAATGTTAGTTTATGTATTTGATAGCTCATGGGGATTAGTATTATGTCGTGCTTTACTTGGGTTAGGAGGATCAATGATTATGCCTTCCACTTTATCTATATTGCATAACATTTTTACTAATACACAATGATCGCAATATTCCGTGTGGGGAATAATGGCAACCATAGGAGCAGCTATAAGATCCGTACTAGGAGGAGTATTGGTTGAGCTTTTAAGTTGGCAATTTGCATTTTTTATAAACGCACCTATTGCATTAGTAATTATTGCTTTTGGCATAGTTTGGATTCCTGAATCATCTAATCCTAGTAATGAACCATGGGATTGGATAGGAGTATTTCAATCGTTTTTTGGGATGGCAGCTTTAGTTCAAGGCATTAAGATGTTGGCTAAATACGGTATTATGAATCTAGCATCCGGCGGAATGCTCTTAATTGGCATTGTGTTACTAATAATATTTACCTTACGCCAACTTAAAAGCGATGATCCGTTAGTGGATATGCGTTTATTCTTAATTAGCAATTTTAGTATAGGAGTAATAGTTTATTTGCTGATTACTTATGTCTTAGGAGCCATAATGTATCTTATGTCCTTATGGTTACAGTTTATCAAAAGGTTAAGTCCTTTATATGCAGGTCTTTATATGTTGCCTGCAGCAGTTTTTGCTTTAATTGCATCTTTAGTTATGCCATATTTACTCACACGATTTACCGCACGTGTAATAATGTTTAGTGGGCTTTACTAACTATATCATTGATTTTGCCTAGTATATTTAGACTATAGAGATTTATTATCGAATACTATATATCTTGGACTGCTTGGTATAGGAAGTAGTCTATGCCTCTCTACCACCGTAACAGTTATGATAAATGCAGTGCCGGCAGAGAGATACGGAGGTGCAGCAGCACTACAAGAAACAGCATATGAACTAGGTAATGTATTAGGTATAGCTGTTATTGTGAGTATTACGTCTTTTATATATAGTAACAATCTAGTAATCCCTCACGGTGTTTCTGTATCAATGGCAGAAATAGCTCGTGACTCAATTGGTGAAGGAATAATTATTGCTCAACAACTACCACCTTCATTTGCTCACGAATTAATTAAGGAGGTTAATATTGCTTTTATAAATGCATTTAATATAGTAGGTATTATTCTAGGAATAATCATGCTAATATTGGCGGGTGTGATTATGTATGTTCTTCCTCCTTTTAAAGCATCTACCTCTCTACATTAATAGCTTTATTACATATGATGAAACTGGTATAGAAACCTTACCGTCTTTTGCTATTTTTGCACTATTTATCATAATGGTTACTATAATTATTTTAGTGCGTATTTTTATAGTAGGTAGTTAGTAAAATGAGATGATGATATTTTCAAGGCTATAAATCATTACTAAATATTTTTTCTAATTCTGCTAAGCGTTGTTCTATTCTTTCGATATCGCTTTTTGTTATAGGTCTTTCTAGTAAATCTGCTATCTCGGCTCTTAGATTTTTTTTATTTTCATTTAAAGTAAATTCTATGACGAGTCTAGAGATGGTTTTAGTATTTTGGTCAGACATGTTTGCTCCCTATTGATTAAACTTAAATTGCTCAAGTTTCAACCACCGAAGAGAAATAAACTCTTGGTGGTCTATGTATTTAATAAGTGTTTAGAATAATGCATAATTCTAGATACTGTAAGGAGGTAACGATGGTGGTCAGGTTATTAATTTAATTATAATTAATGAACCGTGCCCCGGTGTGTTACTCCTTACTTCATTTGGTTCCAAACAAATCAATAGAGCAAGGGGTTATTCACGATCAACCATTAAGATCAAGTGAATAACCCCCTTGCTCGTACATGGGACAGGAGAGAAAAACATAACAAAGCATATCTTTATAGGTATCGATGTATCTGAAGATACTTTAGACGTCTGGTTACACCCATTGAATAAATATAAAGTTTTTAATAATGATCAAAAAGGCATTAATGAGCTAGCCGAATATATAGCAGGTTATAGTATTGCTAAAATTGTAATTGAAGCTACCGGTGGGCTTGAATATAAAGCGGCAAACACCTTATAAAAAGCAGGATATTTGGTGTCAGTAGTTAATCCTTATTTTACATCAGCATTTAGAACTATGAGAGGTAAGTTTACAAAAACTGATACCATCGATGCACAAATGTTAGCATTATTTGCAGAAAAAATTAACCCTGAATCTAGAAAAGTAGCGAATGAGATAGAAAAAGAATTAAAAGAACTTACAGCTAGACGTAACCAATTAATTACTATGATAGTATCTGAACGCAATCGCTTACGTAGAGTTACTAATCAAAAAATAATTAATAGTATAAATAATGTTATTGATTTACTTAATAGCCAAAAGGAATAAGTAGAAAAGCTTATATTACATCTTATTTTAAATCTAGAAAGTTACAAAGAAATATATAATTTACTCATTACTATCCCAGGTATTGGCTCGATTATAGCAATAACCTTAATTACAGAATTACCGGAGCTTGGTAATTTAAATTGTAAACAAATAGCTTCTTTAGTAGGAGTAGCACCTCACTGTAAGGAAAGTGGCAAAACAAGATTTAAAGCAAAAACTAAAGGTGGTAGAAAAACGGTACGGGCAGCATTATATATGGCAGCTGTTATGTCTGTAAGATGTAATTCTGCAGTTAAACCTTTTTATAAAAGACTTGTAGAAAAAGGAAAGGCCAAACAATTAGCTCTTACTGCTGTAATGCGAAAGATAATAATAATTATCAATAACATTGTTAAAAACAAACGACCTTGGCAGGAACAATATAAACAAATTATCTTGACTTCTTAAACATAAATCACCAGGGCGTTAGTAACACTGTATAGAACAACAGCTATGATAGGCTTTAAGCTTAAAGTTATACCCTAAGCCCTGAACATACCCTATCATCCCCCCCGATCAAAAGAGTCAAGGATTACATCAGTTTTGTGAGAAATGCTCTCACTTTTGGCAGAGGTTTCGACACCCTGAAACAGCACTTTGCTATTTCAAGTATCGTTTTATATATAACTTTCAAAAAGTCAATGATGGTTTGTTATGGTACTAACAATGTTCTATACTTGAAGATCCAGATGGTGATGATCCATCGGCTAATAATGGCATTTCATGATTCTGTAACTCTTCTTCTAGAATATAATGATATTCTCTGTTTGAGGTTTCATCAATTCCAAGTAGTGTCTCGAATATCTTCTCAAGACAGTTTTTGTGTTCTTCGGATTTAGTATCTGTTTTCCTTGACTCTTTTATTAAAGTTGCAAAGGATTTAACAGTCATAAAAGTATCTTGTCCATTAAGAAGGGTACATATTATATGTAATGTGTTACCTAAAGAATTTATATTAGCAAATATGTTAGAGATAGAATTTAACTTTATAATTGCTTTATCTAAATCTTGTGTTTTTGATTTTAATAGAGAGATATCATAATCTTGACCATGTAAATTTATCGTGTCTTGATTAGGATTGCTTAATATTGCAAGTATATCTGTTAAATTTCCAATTCCTATAATTTCATCTAATATAGCTTGATCTTCAATTAGTATTTCAAGTGTTTTATCCCCCAATTTTAACTTTGAGTTTTCATACTTTAACTCTAAATTTTCGTTTTTTATATTTCTTCCCTTATACCAATCCCATCCATATTTAACTGTATACCCTAAGATAGCACCTACAACTAATGTACCTACTGCTACTGCAGCGATGTAAGCACCGCTATATCCACCGTCATTTGTATCATTGTTAGGATTTCCCGTGGTAGAGGGAGTGGTTGCCTCAGTATAAGCTTTACCAAGTTGATCTAAAATATGTTTACCTATTTCTGTAGGAGAGACATTATCCAAAGATATACCTAAACGATTTAGAGTATTTTCAAGAGTATTGATGAACGATTCATGAGGAATTAGAGTGTCTTTATAAGTGTTATAGTTTTGTAAAGTATTTATAGCCTCTTCTTTAGTGCATTCATTTAAACCTAAGAAATCAGCTCCGTTAGTTTCGGTAATATTGCCTTGTGAGAACATATAATCATGTGTTACTTTATAAAGCTGATCAAAAATATTGACCGTACCGTTTTGATTAGGTGTTACAGCTTGTTGTAAAAGTATACGTGGATTATTTTCTGCATCGGTAAAAATGTTATTTATTGGAGTATCTAAACCTTTTATGCATTCTGTGTGCAGTATTGAAAAATCATCAGGCGAGTCTTGGAAAGAGTATTCAATATTTTTCCAATTACAATGTGCATTGTTTACTAGGAAGCCTTTTTTAAAAGTTCCCTCAACAGTATTATATACCGATGAAAGTATAGTATTACCTAATTTATGAACGATATGGTTTACATTACCCGGTAAACTGCTTATCATTTCGTTTGAAAATATAGGCATAACACATTTAAAAACGTTTGAATTTAATACAGGTGCCATAATTATTACTCCTTATAATTTAAATTAATAAAACCATAAAACGTGGTTTCTAGAATATATTAATGTTTTTGTCAAGAGAAAGTTAAAATAAATTAATATATGAGAGAAAGGATTTGAGATAGGTTATTATGATTAGACCTTTATGTCATTCCCGCGAAAGCGGGAATCCAGGCAAGCATATAAAAAAACTTGTTTTTTATGCTTATTTCATCAAGCTTGTACTATTATTAAACTATTTATTCTGGATTCCCGCTTTCGCGGGAATGACGTAGAATGAGCTATACAACATTACTTTCCTATGCAGAAATTTTTAAAGATTTCGCCTAGTATTTCTTCTACGTTAATAACGCCCGTAATAGCACCGATACAGCGTGTTGTCATTCTAATATCTTCAGTTGCTAAGACTAAATCATTATCTAAACTAAAAGCCGTTAAATGCGAGAGAGCTTGTTTTAAATAATGACGATGACGCTGATTTGTTATGTAAGGCGTTTCGGTAAAACCTGCCATATTTTCAGCAATATTTTCGATATTTTTCAATATATAGTTTAAGGCTATATTATTCTTAATCGAAACTCTTAAGCATTTATATTTATCTTCAATTAAAAATACTTTGTTCGGTTCTATAAGATCGATTTTATTAATTATTACGATAGTATTTTCATCAATTAAATTAATAATATCTTCATTTATAGAGGAGTCTAATTTTTCGGCATCAAACATAATAATTTTAATATCCGCTGTTTTAGCCGAATTTATAGCTCTTTTTATACCTTCTTGCTCGATAATGTCGCTACTTTCTTCTCTTATACCTGCTGTATCTTGCAAAATAATAGGGTAGCCTCCAATGTCTAAATGACCCTCAATTATATCTCTAGTAGTTCCTGCGATATTTGAGACAATCGCTATATCTTTTTGCATTAAAAAATTTAGTAAGCTAGACTTACCAACATTTGGTGGACCGATAATTGCAAGCTTAAGGCCGCTATTTAGTAGCTCTCCTCGTCTATTATCGTTAAGATAATTAGATATTTCATTTACAAGGTTTTTATGAGTGTTATTAACGTCGTTAAGGACGCTATCCGGTATATCTTCATCAGGGAAATCTATATAAGCTTCAAGCAGAGAGATAATTTTTAAAAGCTGACTACGCCAGTTATTATATAATTCTTCAAGCCCACCGCTTGCTTGTCTAATTGCTTGCCTATGCTGCATAATGGTTTCAGCATTAATTAGATCGGCTATCCCCTCTGCTGCCGTTAAATCGAATTTGTTATTTAAAAAAGCTCTTTTGGTAAATTCTCCTGCTTCTGCCAAACGAATATCAGCTATATTTAACAATGCATTAATAAGCATTGTAGAAATAGCTTTACTGCCGTGTGTATGAATCTCGACTACGTCTTCGCCGGTAAAACTATTAGGTGATTTAAAATAAACAACCATAGCATTATCAATTAGCTCCTTAGTTTCAGGGACTGTAATTTGTTGATAATACATTAATCTCGATTTAAAGTCCTTTCTACCGGTAAGTAGCTGTAAAACTTCTAAGCTTTGAGGACCGGAAATCCTAAAAACCGCTACGCCTGCTTTACCGAATGCAGAGCTTTGTGCAAATATCGTTTCCACTTATTTTCTATGCCTCTTGCTTAAGTTATTTTATATAATATAATAACAAAAGAAATAATCATATTATTATTACTTGAGAAAATCATGACCCCAAAAACAACCTCTTTAAACTTTAGTCGTTTAAATTGTCAAATCCCGAATTATAAAACTAAAATTCTAGAACTTAGCAAGGAACGTGAGTCAAGTTCCATATATATAGATTTTGTTCAAAAGTTTTTAAATTATATTCCGATAGATTATGATTTTGAGAATAGAGAAAAATTATTCCAAAATTTTGCAGATGAAGCCTTTAAGTTTTTTAAACAAAGGGTAGAAAGAACAAGAAAAATAGTAATAACAAAGGCAGTGATCGAAAATGATCCGACAATAAATGTCTTGATATTACTTGATAATAAGCCGCATATTGTTGATTTTATCATATGTCTGCTTAAAAACATGAATTTGCAAACTAAGTTTTTACTCTATCCGGTAATAAACTGCGTCCGAAATAGTAAAGGAGAATTAGAAAAAATATTAGAAAATTCTGTGTCGGATGAAAAATCAGAATCGATACTACATTTAACCATTTTAGGAAATTTTGACGATAAAACTACTACATTTTTAACCGAGGCTATAAATGAAAGATTAGAAGAGTTAGAGCAAAGCTATAGCCATTTACCGCAATTACGCACAAAATTACAAGATTTATCTAACAATATAATTAATAATGATAAATTAAATTTTGAAGAGGCTAAAGAATTCTTAAATTGGTTACAAAACGATAATTTAGTTTTATTAGGGACTCTTGATTTTGAGGTAAAATCTTTAAAATTAAGTAATGAAATAGGAGCAGCAAAAATATGGCAAGAAGTAAAAGACGAGATTGATGATATTATAAAATGTTCTGCTAATCCTTTATATCAAAATCAATTAATAATACTCGGTAAAATAAATAGTGCGTCGCTTATCCATTCAGATAATTTAATCGACTATATCTTAGTAAAAAAATTTGATTCTTCGGGTGGATATATTTCAGGAAGTATAATTTTCGGCATATATAATTCAAATATGTATTACCATTCAATAAGTAATATTCCAATCCTACGACAAAAATTTAATTTTGTAATTGAGAAAGCCGGTTTTGCATTATCCGGTTATAATGCCGATAAGTTAAGAATTTTAATGGAGTCGTTACCGAGAGAAGCTTTAATACAAATTGATCAAGGCGATTTATATTGTATGTGTTTACATATGCTCTCAAGTATGATGAGTAAGAAGCTTAAATTGTTTATTCAATATGATTGGTCGAGTTCTTTTCTTAATATCATAATTTTTCTGCCACGAGAACGTTTAACGGCTGAAATACATAATATGATAGATTGTTATTTAGCGGAAAAATTCGGTAGTAAAATTTTATCCAACTATATCACCGAAGTAGCCGGTAATTTTTCTTATCTTTTTGTAACGCTTGAAGCACAAGGGGAACATAAAATAAATTTTGAAGCAGAAATAATACAGCAAGATTTAGATCGTATCTCTACACGTTGGAGTGAAGATTTTTATTTTAAGCTTTCTAAAAAATTCGGCGAATATCAAGCAGGTATTAATTTAAAGCTTTTTGATAATGTTTTTCCGGCAGACTATAGGCAAAAATTTTCTCCGGAAATAGCTTTAGTAGATATTGAATATCTAACGGAAGCAAGCAAGTCACAAAAATGTATGTTTAATCTAGTTTCTGTAAATGAAACGGAATTTTACTTAAAAATATATAGTCCAAAAGTAAAACTTGCCCTTTCTAACATATTGCCACCAATCGAAAATTTAGGTTTTAAAGCAATTGATGAACAAACTTTTGCAATTAAGGAGGCCCTCGAAATCAAAGAAAGCTGGATATATAATTTTATCTTAACTTCTATTGTACCTGTAAAGGATAATATTACCGAATTAAAAATAAATGTTGAAGAAGCTTTAGATAAAATGGCACTTGGGATGCTTGCTAATGATTCTTTAAGTAAATTAATAGTGCTTGCCGGTTTTAATTGGAAGCAAGTTAAATTAGTAAAAGCTTTAACAAGATATTTACATCAAACGGGATTTAGTTACGGCAAAGGTTATGTACAGTTAACGTTACTTAAACATCCCGAATATACAAAAATGTTGGTAAATCTATTTGATATAAAATTCAATCCTAAATACTCTGATAATAGACATCTTTCCAAATCAGCTTATAGAGAGGGATTTAAAGGAGAGACGGAACACAGCACCGCAGCGTATATAGACATACGTGAGGATGCGAGTACCGGTTCGACGTCTAAATTACTTCTAGAAGCGAAGTTTGGGCAGATGTCTAATAATTGTGACGTAATTAAAGACAAACTAAATAATTACTTAGTAACCGTTGAGATGAGTAGTGAAGATAAAGTACTACGTAATATGCTTGGTATAGTTAATGCCATTACTAGAACAAATTACTATCAACCACATAAACATATTTTTTCATTTAAGTTTGATTCTTCAAAAGTACCGGATTTGCCTAAACCTGTTCCGTTTGCCGAAGTATTTGTTTATTCTAGAAATTTTGAAGCTGTTCATTTAAGAGGCGGTCCCATATCACGCGGGGGGCTTAGATGGTCGGATAGAGCAGAAGATTATAGGCTTGAGGTACTTGGGCTTATGAAAGCACAAATGACGAAGAATTCCGTTATTGTCCCTGTCGGTTCTAAAGGCGGCTTTTATGTTCATTTTACTGAGGAAGGGCTTACTCGTGATGAATATATGGAAAAAGTGGTAGAATGCTATAAGAATTTCCTAAGAGGTTTATTAGACATAACAGATAATATCATTGACGGTAAAGTAGTACATCCGAAAGACGTTATTATTTATGATAAAGAAGATCCTTATTTAGTGGTTGCTGCCGATAAAGGTACAGCCTCATTTTCGGATTATGCTAATAGTGTGGCAAGAGAATATAATTACTGGCTTGATGATGCTTTTGCTTCCGGTGGTTCTGCAGGTTACGATCATAAAAAAATGGCTATTACTTCTAAAGGAGCTTGGATCTCCGTAACTAATCACTTTAAAACTTTAGGGTTAGATGTCCAAAAAGACCCTATTACCGTCGTAGGTATAGGAGATATGTCGGGAGACGTATTCGGTAACGGTATGCTAAGATCAGAGGCTATTAAGTTAGTCGCCGCCTTTAATCATAAACATATATTTATTGATCCTACTCCTGATCCTTTATCAAGTTTTAATGAGCGTTTGCGTTTATTTAATTTAAAGGGTTCTAATTGGTCCGATTATGATTCTAAGCTTATTTCTAAAGGAGGCAAAGTATTTGAACGCAGTAGTAAATTAATAAAATTATCACCGGAAATTAAAAAATTACTTGATATAAATGATAATGATATATCACCGGAAGAATTAATTAAAGCTATTTTAAAAGCAGATGTTGATTTATTGTGGAATGGCGGAATAGGCACTTATATCAAAGCTAAAATGGAAAATAATTTAGAAATCGGTGATAAAGCAAATGATAACCTTAGATGTAACGGTGAAGAAATTAGAGCAAAGGTTATAGCAGAAGGCGGTAATGTCGGTGTATCACAGAGAGGTAGAGTTGAATATGCTAAAAAAGGCGGACGCATAAATGCCGACTTTATTGATAATTCAGCAGGTGTTGATTGCTCCGATCATGAGGTAAATATCAAGATTGCTTTAAGTAGTGCGATAACCTCAGGAAAAATTACTTTAGAAGAACGTAATAAACTTCTAAACGATATGACAAAACAAGTTGAAGAGTTAGTATTGCTTGATAATTATAAGCAAACCGAAGCAATAACAATTATGCAACTATCTCCTACTTTAACCGTTAATATACTTAGTCAATTTATAGATATTTTAGAAGAAGAAAAAGTATTAGAGCGGGAAAATGAATTCTTGCCTAGTGCAGAAGAATTGAATAGAAGAGCTATTAGCGGTGAAGTATTAACTCGTCCTGAGCTTTGCTTACTACTATCATATAGTAAAAGGTCGGCTTATCACGAGTTACTTAATTCTACTTTTTCTCATGATAAATATTTTGATACATATCTTATAGATTATTTTCCTGAAATGATGCAAAAAAAATTTCGTAATGAAATTTTATCTCATCCTCTTAAACATGAGATTATTAAAACCGTTACTATAAATAAAATAATTAATCAGCTTGGAGGACCGCTTATTAGTATTGTAAAGCATGAGATTGGGGCTCCTCTTTGTGATATAATAAGGTCATATACCATTATTTGTGCAATTTTTGATCTTGATGATATATGGGAAACGATAAGTAAGCTACCTACTAATATTGATTACAATGTAAAAATCGACATGTTTACCGAAATAACGAAATTAATGCGTCGGGGTATTTCATGGTTTATTAAAAATTTAAAACATCCTATTAATATTAGTGAAACTATAGAAGAGTTTAGAGTTCCTGCACAAAACTTAAGAAAAACGGTAGATACTTTATTAGTTGGAGAAACTAAAATAAGATTTGAAGAAAAATTAAATTATTATACAACTAGCGGGGTAGAGGAATCATTTGCTGCTACTATCGCTACATTTGACAATTTAATTTCAATATTTGACATTATATATGTAACAAAACAGACTTCAGGAAATAATAAAGAGATAGCAAAAGCTTATTTTGCTATAAGTGATATGTTTAGTCTTGATTGGTTACGTAAAGCTTGTGATAGGCAATTGAACGATTCATTTTGGCGTCGCTTAGGTATTCAATCGCTAAAAGATGATTTATATGACAAACAACGTAGATTATTAATAAAAATAATTAATAAATCTAAAACAACTATTGATTTAGATTTATGGATTGATAATAATAATAACTTAGTTAGAAATTTTCTTGATTTTATTAAAGAAATTAAATCTCAAGAAACTATAGACTTAAATATAATTATTTTAGCAAATAAGAAATTTGAAATATTCTTACAAAAACTTGAGTAAATTATGTCGTCAATGCTTAAGCAAATTAGGTTAGATTCAGGTAAAACTTTAAATCAGGTATCTAGTGATTTAAAAATTAGAAAAAAATATTTAGTAGCTTTAGAAGAGGAGGATTTTAATGTTTTACCGGGAGAAGTATACGTAAGAGGTTACTTAAAATTATACTTGGATTATCTTAATGTAAAAGATCGAAATGCAGAGCAGATAGAAGCTACTAAACAGAACGAAACCGAAAAATTATTAAATAATAAAAGAGCTATGGCATTGATAAATTATAAACGTAAAAAACAATTAGTACTTATATCTATTATAATGTTATCGATTATTATTGTAAGTCATCCATTCATAATTAATGCTTAAATGAAAATGGATAATGAAATATTAGACTGCTTACAGAACGAAGCTAATAAAGAGGAATTTGAAGGAGACACGAAACGCAGCACTGCAGCGTACAAAGAAGTACGTGAGGATGCGAGTACCGGCTCGACGTACAAATTACCTTTAGAAGCAAGTTATGCAAGCAGTCTAAAAAAATTAATGGAAGAAGTTGAGCATAAACTCGATGATTTATTAAGTACGCTTTTAAATAATCAAAATGAAGTTAAAAAATTACAAAATGAAAATAAAGAATTAAAAGATAATTATATAAAAATGCTAGATCAAATTAACATTTATATTAATGAACTTGAAGAAATAAAAAAACAGCAAAAATAATTATGTCAATTGTTACGGTAACATTAAATAACAAGAGTTTTCAATTATATTGTAATAATGGAGATGAGGAAGAATTACTATCTTTAGCGAATAAATTAAATGATAAAGTAGCGGAAATTAAACTTGGTAGTCCTACAGCCTCTTTTGAGCTATTATTAGTTATGGCATCCCTTAATGCTCAAGCTGAAATAGCAAGCCTAACAGAAAAGCTTGATAAAAACGGCTTTCAAAAAAATCATCCAGACGAAGAAAAATTCGCAGAAACCTTAACTACTATAGCAGGTTACCTAGAAAACCTTGCACGTAAAATGGGAAAGTGATATATTAGCTCTTGGCTGCTTGGTTCGTGAGCTTAATATTAACCTAGGACTACCACTAACTTTTAGGACATCGTCCCTGTCTAATACTAATTCAGTTTAGATATATGAAGTCCACCTTTACATAAAGGTCTTTGAAGGATTTTAAGTAACGGCCAAAGCGGTCATGTATACTCGTTTAATTTGAAAAATTGGCGACAAAGTCTTTTGCTGATAATCCTCACGTACTAGTATGTACGCTGCAGTTATCAGCTTCAAGACGCCTTGCTCTTTTCCAAATTAAACTTCGTCTACCTACTTTCTCTTACTCACAGTATATCTTTAAAATGAAACAAACAAAATCGAGCAATAAAGTTCTCGGTGCTTTTTTAGGCACTATCATTGAGTATTACGACTATAGTTTATATGGTTTTTCAGCGGCAATAATTGCCGATAAATTCTTTTCAGCCGGTACTGATCCATTAATAAAACTTGTAAATGTTTTTGCCGTTTATGCAGCAGCATATTTATCAAAACCTATGGGTGCTTATATTTTTGGACGTATAGGGGATATATACGGTCGAAAAAAAGCCTTAAGTTTTACGATTATCGGTATTGTAATTCCTACCTTAATAATCGGTTTATTGCCTGATTATTCTTCGATAGGAGTTTGGAGTACAATAATTTTAGTTTTATGTCGTTTCATGCAAGGTATTTTTATTGGAGGGGAATATGACGGTGCAGCGATTTATGTTATTGAACATTTAGGAGCAAAATACCGATTTACTGCCTCGGCGATAACTAGATGTACAGGAGTAATGGGTTTATTATGTGGGATTGGTGCAACTAATTTCTTTAATTCTCATATTTTTCCGGAGTGGGGTTGGCGTATTCCGTTTTTACTAAGTTTACCGCTTGCATTAATAACCCTTTATTACCGTCAAAAATTTGATGAAACACCGGAATTTAAAGAAGCACATCATAGTCAAGATTCTATTGAAAAACTTAGCTTCATAATTAAAAAGCAATGGAAGGATATTTTACCTCTTATATTCTTAGCCGGAGGTTTTGGAGTAACATATCAAATTGCGATCATCTTTATGAAGCAATATTTACCAATCGTATTACCTTCAGTCGGTATTATTATGAGTTCCTTTTCAGTCTTAATAGTAATATGCTTTGCTGTTTGCATGCCGATTGCCGGCTTTATTGCTGATCGTTTAGGAGTTAATTCAGTATTAAAAACTGCATTTATATGTACTATTACAGCAAGTGTATTTTTTGTGATAGCAGTAAAATATCAAATGACTAATTTAGGGCTTGCAGCTAGTTTAATGTTAGCTGCATCAGTTGCTCCTTTTAATGCTCTTGCTCATAGTATAGTTATTAAGTCTTTTGTAGTTAAAGAACGCTATCGTGTTATAAGTTTAGGGCATAATATCGGCTCAATGTTAATGTCCGGTACTGCTAATTATATTTGTGCAAAGGTAATAAAATCATTTGATTTTAACCTATTTCCGATTTTATATCTTTGCATGTTTGCCGTACTTGCTTATTCTATGACCATATTATTTAACCGTAATAGGTAAAAAATAAATCTTGACGAAAATAATGAATGCAAGTACCTTTATTAGTTTTTATTACTTCAAGCTGTACAAAAGTAACTTCTGTGCGTCATGTTAGCGGATATAATAAAATATGATCGCTCACAAGGAAATATTAGTTTTACCGATGCAAACGGAAGTATATACGTTCGATATTGGTAATTGCAAAGAACGTAAATATGACTATGAAGATCATTTGGAAGAATTGTTGAAGCAAGAAATTTCTTTAGCAATGCAGAAGAATGGTTTAAGAGTTAAGCTATTGCACAAAAAAGATATTAGAACACAAAAGCTTGATGTGATTTAGTATCTCGTTTCCATAGCTCCTATAATAATGCTTATACTACTTAATATATATGCCTTTATTATGGCCTGAAGAAAAAGCTTTCTCAATTACTCAAAATATAGGTGAGCCTGCTGTAATTTTAGGAGAAAAAACAGGAGCTGATATATTTGTATTACTTAATTATATACAAATGATTAAAACTAACGGAGCTCGTACACGTGACTTTTTAATGAGTGCTTTTGGTTGTTCAGTAAGTAATGCAGATAATATATTTATGTCTATAGGAATAGTAGAAGCCAAAAGCGGTAATGGACTAATGCAACACCCGAATCACCTATAAAATAAATATCTCCTATCTTAGTTTTAATGATAAAAGTTCCCATAATGCTTTATTTTTATCAAATATTCCTCTAGCCGACCCAATGCTGTGCCGGTTCTAAATAAAATTCTACATCGCCTTTAAATTCATCTTCTCAGAAACTTTTTGAATTTAGCTGTATTTCTTGTTCTTGATATGACTCTCCCCCACCCTAAGGTAATAATTTCTGCATCGGTAATATGTTTTTTGATTATTATGTCATTCATTAGCGGTGTAATAATCTTAGGCTTATCTCGTACCCATAAATCTTTAATTGTTCTGATGTCTAAATGGTCATAGTGATTATGGTTTATTAATATAACATCTATTTTAGGTAAATCGATAAAATTAATACCAGGTTTTACCACTCTCTTTGGTCCTGCAAAAGTAAAAGGACTAACCCGCTCCGACCATACCGGATCAGTTAGGATATTTAAACCGTCTATTTGAATTAAAAAGGTTACATGCCCTACATAACTTACCCGTATATAGTCAATTCAGTTGGATTTGCATACAAGGAGCAAAGCCTATAACTA
Source organism: Rickettsia helvetica (assembly GCF_963970025.1). Lineage (NCBI taxonomy): Bacteria > Pseudomonadati > Pseudomonadota > Alphaproteobacteria > Rickettsiales > Rickettsiaceae > Rickettsia > Rickettsia helvetica. The sequence goes on along the minus strand of NZ_OZ018776.1, from coordinate 217,037 downwards.
ATAGGAGAGCGACGAGCGACAATGTAGGCAAGTCCAAATCAATTGACTATACTCTTTCCGCCTGAAAAATTAGCAGCGTCGTCTTTGTAAGTCCTCGGATGCTCACGTATTTCTGTACGCTCCACTCCTCGGCTTACAGACCGATTACTCTTTTCCAAGTTGATCTTCGTATACCAACTCTGTATTTCACAGAAGTATATATTTTCGTTGCTAGTTATTTTTTATGGTGGAATACCAGTGAAAGTAAACGGCAGTGCTGTTGGCCATTTTAGTCGTTTTGAAGTTATTTTCCATTTTAGAATATCAAGTAAGGTTTTATATTAGGATCAATATTGAAAAACATATTTTTATTTAGATAGACCTTCCTTTCGGTTTATTAGAGCTTTTAACTTGTTCAGCAAAAGATTTTGTCTCTTTAGTTGTCGGTTTATGCATAAATCCTCTAGTTTTTTCTCCTATCAACATGGCTTCTTGAAGTATGTCTTTTGGTAGTTTAGTTATAGATGCCGATATTTCCGGAGTTTGTTTTATTTCTACCATTGTCTTTTTTTCTTTATTTATATCTCTGCCTATTACTTCATCTAGTGGAACATTTTTATAATCGGCAAGAGCAACAATTGCTCCCATATCAGGCATTTTTGTACGACCATCTAGAAAATTTTTCCATGCTGTTTCATGGGTACCTGTTTTTTCACTTAACTTATATGGGGTTATATTGTCTGTTTCTAATATATTCAGTACAAATTTTTTAAAATTATTTCTAATTTCTTCTGGACCATCTTTATTTGTTTCTGATATATCGTTAATCCGATTAAATCTTTCTTTTGACCTTATATCTTCGCTCATTATTTTTTCCTGTAAAATTTACTCCTAAAAATTGAGAGTTAAAATAATTTTTTTAAATGATAAGAATTTATGATTTGTAAGACTTATTTATTAATATATAACTAATAAATAGTAAATAGAAGATAATTATAATGAAAATAATAAATCTAAGCTATTTTAATTAAGTATTGAGGTCTTATATATGAAATTTAAATTAATCTATTTTAACTTTTTTTGTCACAAATTATAAAATTTTTCTGAAATAGAAGCCATGTCTTTTCAAAATCTTATAATTTTAACATAAAATAACTTAAGAGATAAATTAAATTTCAGATACAGAATCTAAGATATTTTAAAAAGATTATATAAATTAAAAATTGTTTTTTCTGCATCTTGATCATTTATTAATAAGGTAATTTTAACTTCTGATAATTGTATCATGTTAACATTTATATTATCTTTCGTTAACTTTGATAATATCGTTTCAAGTAATTTACAATCATTTTTAATCCCATGACCAATAAGAGAGATTGTAGCAATTTCGGTATCAAAAGTAAAATCTTGTATCTGCTTATCATCTTTTAAATTAGTAAGTAAAGTTTGTAAATTATTTTTATCAGTTAAATTTGTAATAAAACTATATTCTGCATTATTTTTTATCTCTTGCATAAACTCAATATGATTATTGTTTTTCATAATCATATTTGCAACTTGCAAAAAACTTAAAGAAATGCTCTTTACAGATATTTTTAATAAATTTTTATTAGAAGTAATGCCGCTAATGATTCCATTCTCCATATTAGATCTCTTTTGAAATTCTACTTCTAGGGGTAATTTGTACGTCGATCCTACCCCCTTATCCTCACGTACTTTTTGTATGCTGTGGTGCTGCGTTTCGTGTCTCCTTCAAATATTTCTCCCTATAAGCGAATTTCAAAAGAGATCTTGTATCTCTTGAAGTAATTAACGTACCTTCTGTATTCGGTGAAAATGTTGAAAGAACACGCATATCTATTTTATACCGCATTACTAACTCTACGGCTCTAGGGTGTAATACTTTTGCTCCACTTGATGCTAGTTCTAACATTTCTAAGAAATCTATTTCTTTTATCTTCTTGGCATTTGGAATAATTCTTGGATCAGCAGTAAATATTCCCTCTATATCGGTATAAATATCACATCTATCGGCTTTCATAGCTGCAGCGATTAAGGCGGCAGTAATATCGGATCCTCCTTTGCCCAAAGTGGTTAACCTATTGGATTTGTTAATTCCTTGAAAACCGGCTATTATAGGGACGGTATTTAACTGTAAATATTTTTCTAGTAAATCTGTAGTAATTGATTCTACTAAAGCTTTACTATGATTATTATCGGTGAGAATCGGTAATTGCCAAGCTAGAAATGATCGTGCCTTTATGTCTTCTTCTTGAAGAGCTAATGCAAGTAATGAAGCAGTGACTATTTCACCACTAGAAAGTGCTACATCATATTCTGCAAATTGAGAAGTGTTATTAAGGCTTGATACTTCATTACACAATGTGACAAGTTGATTAGTAACACCTGCCATAGCCGAAACTACTACAATTACTTGGTTATTTTTAGCTATTTCGGCTTTTATGATAGGAACGATTTTTTTTATTCTATCAATATTCGCAACGGAAGTGCCACCGAACTTTTGAATTATTAAGGCCATAGATTATATAGGAAGCCGTATACTCGGTGAATTTCAAAAATTGGCGTCGTCGCGCCTAGCAAGTTCTGTGGTACTCGCGCATTAGTATACACTCTGTTCCTCGTCTTGCAGACTCCTTGCTCTTTTCGAAATTGACCTTCGTATACCTACTCTTCATTTACTTGAAGTATATCTGCATTGTTGTGTGGCTCGATTTTCCGTTGTCATCCTGCGATCAAGTCGCAGGATCCAGCTTAAAATACTAATAATATTAGTATTTTAAATTGTTTTTATGGATCCCGTGGCTTGACCACGGGGTGACACAGTGGATTGTACCAGTCCATGCGACAATGCCATAAAAAACATTTTTCGTTCCATGTAACACTAGTAGATCAAACCGCAATACTTAAGCACTTGCAATTTCTTTAACATTCACGACTTTATGATTTCGCTTAGTTAAAAATTCTACTCTACCTTCTATCAAAGCAAATATTGTATGATCTCTACCAAGCCCTACATTTGTTCCAGGATGAACTTTTGTGCCGCGTTGCCTAACTATAATATTACCGGGTATTACATATTGTCCATCGGCTTTTTTAACTCCCAGCCTTCGACCGGCCGAGTCTCTTCCGTTCCTAGAACTACCACCGGCTTTTTTGGTTGCCATTTTATAATTCCTTTTAAGTGATTATTATTGTTTGATAATATCTAATATTTTTAATTCTGTCAATTCTTGACGATGACCGGCTTTACGACGATAATTTTTTCTACGTTTTTTCTTGAAAACTATAATTTTATTATCCTTAAGCTGGTTAGTAATTTCAGCCGTAACGACAGCCCCTTTAACTATTGGAGTACCAATGAAAGAAGGCTTTGAGTATTCGCCAATCATTAAAATTTGATCAAACTGAATTTTAGAGCCAAGTTCTCCATCAATTTTTTCGACTTTAATAACACTATTTCTGTCTACTTTATATTGTTTTCCACCTGCTTTTATAACTGCGAACATGAAAACTATCTCTTTAAAAATTTATAAATATTTGTCGTATCATATTATTATATTAGAAATTAGTCAATGATCTTTTTTAATAGCAAATCTATTGTCGAATATCTATTAACACAAATATAATTGCGTATTGAGTTACCGCAGCAAATATTGCGGCTAGCAAATCATCAAGCATAATGCCGATACTGCCCTTAATATTTTTGTCAAACCAATTAATAGGCCAGGGCTTTACTATATCAAAAAATCGGAATAGACAAAAAGGTAATATGAAAAGTAATATAATATTTATTGTTAGCGGACTAAAATATTTAATTAAATGCGATTCATTAGCAAATAAAGCGGAAAAAAATACTAAAACGATAGTTAGCATTTGCCCTACTACTTCATCAATTACCATTTCTTTAGGGTCTTCTGAATTTGTATAATTTAAATATATTTTAGTAAAATAAGTGCCGAGTATTAAGAGTATCAAACATATGCTAAAGCTTATAATAAATATACTGACAAGTTGAGCTTCACCGAGAGTAAGACTTGAGAAAGGAATGATTATTTTGTTATTAACAATAAAATATATTAAGAAGTAAGTTAGAGGGAAAGCAGCAATCGACCCAAAAGTGCCTGGGCAGTATTTTATTTTTCCGATATAAAAAAAAGTAGCAAAAAATTCTGAAAATTGTTTTTTAGTAAACATTTCTTTAATTATTTTATCCTAGATTAGAGCTATAATATCTTATATAATAAAATTTTAACTTATACAGCAAAAATATCATGGGAATGAGCTTTAGCCATTTATTAATAGTTTTATTAATTATTTTTGTATTATTCGGTGCCGGCAAATTACCGCAAGTCATGTCCGATCTTGCTAAAGGTCTTAAAGCTTTTAAAGACGGTATGAAAGACGACGGTAGTGATAATGATAAAAACAAATAATTAACTCGATGTCATTCCTGCGTGGATCGGTTTTTCCGTCATTGCAAGCAGCCGTAGGCTGCGTGGCAATCTTGTCAAATATCCTGAGATTGCTTCGTCAATTACTACGTAATTTCCTCGCAATGACGACTCAGGCATCTACGCAGGCAACGCCCTAATTCCCTGAAACAGTAGAATATATACCATTCTCTTTCCTAATAATATCATATCGTCTCTGAGCTACTCCATCGATGAAATGAATATTACCGGATAAACCTATATAAGGTTGTCTACTGTTCATTCTATTTAAAAACCTTTCAGATGTAAACTCATTGCCTATATAGTTTGCAGTCATACGTCCTAAATCATAAGAAAGAAGATGCATGAAACCCATATGGTTAATACCTAAGTCTTTTGCCCTATCCGGAACATTGCTATTGAGTAAATTTAAAGGACTGGTAAAGCTAATATCGATATTTTCAGGGTAATCGATATCAATACGATTATCACCGATTAAAATAGCTTTTTTATCTAAATTATATTTACGAATACTATCAGCGAGTAGGTTTAAATTTTTTGGATCGTCTGATAGATAAATAACCGGTTTTGTCGTGTCGCTACGTTCATTTATAATATCGGTATTGTCTGAAATATTTCTTGCGGCTTTTGCTATAGATTCAGGATTATCCTCATAGAATTCAGTGCGTGATAATGATGCATTTTTCTGAATCAATATATTTTGCATTACTTGACTAATAGTTTGCGAATACTTCCCTTTAGGTAATAATGCCATAAAATCTTTATGGTCGTTACTTGCGTAATAATTAATGATGCGTATCAGTTGTTTTAAAGGTGCATGACCGAATACAAATAACTTATCTTCTGCAAGAGCCGGATTATTTGACATAGTTATTATAATAATATCATTAGCTTTTGCTTTTTCGGCTATTAGAGAAGTAAAGTTAGAATATAGAGGACCTAAAATAATCTTAGTTTTACGTGCTACTATTTTATCCATAGCAGCTAAAACGTTTTTTTCGTCTGAACCGTCGTAAGAAGTAACATGTATGTAAGATTTGATCCCGTCGTTAAGTCCCATTTTAATTAAATCTTTATATTGTTTCCCGACGATACTATCAGGACCCTGATTTGGCATTAAAATTGCAATCTCAATTTCTTTTTGTTCTTTTTGAGGAAAACTTATAGGTTCTTCTTTAGGAGTTTGACAGGACGTTAAATATATCAAGCAAAAAAATGATAGAACGATTCGTAGTTTATGTTTTATACTAGCCATAATGTTACTTAAAATTTAAAAATTATGATTTTAAAACCAGGGTTATATATTGTTTCAACACCGATCGGTAATTTTGAAGATATAACGCTTCGTGCTATATCGACTCTAAAAAACTCAGATATTATTTTATGTGAAGATACTAGAATATCACAAAAATTGCTAGCAAAACATGACATTCATACAAAATTACAAATTTATAATGATCATAGTGACGAGAAAGATAGAGAAAATATTATAAGTTTAATAAAATCGGGCAATATAGTAAGTTTAATTTCTGATGCAGGGACTCCTTTAATTTCCGATCCTGGCTATAAGTTAGTTAGAGATATACGCGATCTTAATTGTCATATAGACGTAGTACCAGGGGTATCTGCACCGGTTACTGCCCTAACTTTATCAGCTCTTCCTACTGATCGATTTTTATTTCACGGGTTTTTACCTAAAACGATAGAAAGTAAAAAAAAGATTTTTTCTGAACTAGTAAATCTTAAGGTTACTTTGATTTTCTTTGAAACAGCCCCTCGCTTGATAAACACCTTATCGGTAGCTAAAGAAATACTAGGAAATCGAGAAATATGCGTAGCTCGTGAGTTAACTAAACTGTATCAAGAAATAAAAACAGGGGATATAGATGAAATAATAAAGTTTTATCAAAATAATATTTTAAAAGGTGAGATAGTATTATTGATTTCAAGGAATATACAAGAAAGAGAAGAAAGATTAGAACTTGATTTAAAAGAATTTATAGAATTTTGTTTAAATAGAAATTTAAGTAGTAAAACCACTACCGAACTTGCTTATGAGAAATTTAAAAATGTTTATAGTAAGAAAGAGATATATAAATTGGTGAATGAGAGTAAGTAGAGTAACTTGCTTACGTTATTGTTGCGTGGACCGGTTTTCTATTGTCATCCCGCGAGCTTATAGCGGCATCCAGTTAAAAATACTAACATTGTTAATAGTTTTAGTTGTTTTTATGGATACCGTGGTCAAGCCACGGTATGACACCGAGTGCGTTTTTCGATCCATACAACAACGCCCCGTTTTCGCGGGAATGACATTATACGGCAAGTATATTAATGACAACAGCAACCTTTTTTAGGTTTATTTTTTTCTGCTGAATCCTCAAGTTTTTTACCTGCTGCCTGCACATCTTGACCAGCTCCTTGCATTGTATTACAAGCACTTGTTAAGAAAGCTACAGCTACTAATATAGAAGTTATAAGTGCTGAACGCATAAATTTTACCTTTATCAAATTGAGCTTAGATATTATGAATTAAGTAAAAAATTGTCAACTTGAAAATAATATACTCGATCAACTTCAAAAATTGGCGTTGTCGTTCTATAAGAGCTGTGGTGCTCACGTATTAATATACGCTCCGCTCCTCGCCTTATGAACTCCTAGCTCTTTTTGAAGTTGATCTTCGTATACCTGTTTCATTTACTGTGAGTATATATAATCTAATACTCACAATACTCTTTAATAGGACAAATATCGCAATCGGGTTTTCTAGCTTTGCATATATATCTGCCGTGTAATATTAGCCAGTGATGGGCATGCATTAGCCATTTCTCATCGATAATTTGCAGTAGCTCCGTTTCAACTATTTTAGGACTACTACCTTTAGCAAGCCCTATTCTTTTAGCTACTCTAAATACATGTGTATCAACTGCCATTGTGGGCATGCCGAATAAGCAATTTAGTACAACATTAGCGGTTTTTCTTCCGACGCCAGGCAGTTTAACTAATTCCTTAAAATCATTTGGTACTGAAGCTTGATAATTGCTTATCAATATTTTACATAATGCGATAATATTTTTTGCTTTGCTGTTAAATAGTCCTATAGATTTTATATATTTTTTAAGTTCTTCTTCACCGAGTCCTAGAATTTTTTCTGGTGTATCATAAGTTTCAAATAAAGATTTAGTCGCTAAATTTACTGATATATCGGTGGCTTGAGCAGATAATATTACCGCTACTAATAAGGTAAAATCATTCTTATATATTAATTCGGTTTTCGGATGTGGATTATTCTTGCTAAAAATCTCAAAAATTTTATTAACTATTTGTGCTTGCATATATTGTTATAGAAAGTGTATTTTAGAAGATAAATTATTGAGTCTTAAAATGCTAGAAAATAAAAATTTTGAATTTATAGAAAATGAAATAAAAAATAATAAAGTGGTATTGTTCATGAAAGGTACTAAAGAGTCGCCTGCATGCGGATTTTCAGGAACTGTAGTAGCTATCTTGAATAAATTAGGTGTAGAATTTCGTGATATCAATGTGCTTTTTGATGCTGAATTACGTGAAGATTTAAAAAAGTTTAGCGACTGGCCAACATTCCCGCAATTATACATTAATGGGGAATTAGTAGGCGGTTGTGATATTACTAAAGAGTTATACCAAAGCGGCGAACTTGAGAAGATGTTGAAGAATTGATGTCATTCTTAACGTCATTGCGAGGAAAGGCGAAGCCTTGACGTGGCAATCTCATGAAGCAGTACTAAATTCCTGAGATTGCCGCACTCGCTTTGCTCGTTCACAATGATGGAAAAACAGCAAATTTATGAAAAAACATGATTAAACATTTAGAATACCCCGAAGTAGAAAGTAAAGAGCAGCCGGCAAAGAAGCTAGTAGTATTACTGCACGGTGTCGGTTCGGATGGTCACGATTTAATAGGGTTAGTCCCTTACATTAAGAATGATTTACCCAATTGTCATTTTATTTCCCCGCATGGAATCCAGCCTTACGATATGGCACCGTACGGTAGGCAATGGTTTAGTTTACAAGATCGTAACCCGCATATTATGGCAAAGCTAATTGCGAATAATATTTCTAAACTTGAGGATATAATAAAACAAAAACAAGAAGAATTAAATCTAACTAACAAAGATACTATCATTATTGGCTTTTCTCAAGGTACAGTGATTGGTCTATATTTAACTCTGATTCAGCAAGAGCCATTTTTTTGTACTATAGGTTTTTCGGGTGCATTAATTCCACCTATGGAAGTTAATAATAAACTTACTCCTATATGCTTGATCCATGGGGAATTAGATGAGGTGTTCGGTGTTAGCGAGATGTATAATGCTTCAAATTATTTATCTAAGCTTCATATAGATCCTAGAGGACATAAATTAACGTCTCTTGCTCATTCAATAGACGGACGGGGGCTTGAGATTGCGATTAATTTTATAAATAACTGTCATTGCGAGCAGCCGTAGGCTGCGTGGCAATCTCAGGATTTTGGCATGAGATTGCTTCGTCAAAATTTTCAATTTTTCCTCGCAATGACGATTAGATATCCACACAACAAAACCAAACCATATGAGGATAAATGAATATTTTTAATAATAATTTACACGAAACGGATAAAGAAATTGATGAAATAATAAAGCATGAAAAGCTACGTCAAAGTAGCGTAATCGAGCTTATTGCTTCAGAAAATTTTGTAAGTCCTGCTGTGCTTGAAGCTCAGGGGTCGATTCTGACTAATAAATATGCGGAAGGGTATTCAGGCAAGCGATTCTATAACGGTTGTGAGGAAGTCGATAAAGCTGAAAACTTAGCTATAGAGCGAGCAAAAAAATTATTTAATTGCAAATACGCAAACGTGCAACCTCATTCAGGCTCACAAGCAAACCAAGCCGTGTATCTTGCTTTATTACAGCCTGGTGATACAATTCTTGGTATGTCTTTAGATAGCGGCGGACATCTAACGCACGGTGCAGCCCCTAATATGTCCGGTAAATGGTTTAACGCCGTTTCTTATAGCGTAAATAAAGAGACTTATTTAATCGATTATGATGAAATTGAGAGGCTAGTAGTTTTACATAAGCCAAAATTACTTATAGCCGGTTTTTCTGCCTATCCTCGTAATATTGATTTTGCAAAATTTAGAGAAATTGCGGATAAAGTTGGAGCGTATTTCATGGCAGATATTGCTCATATTGCAGGACTTGTTGCCACAGGTGAGCATCAAAGCCCTATTCCTTACGCTCATATTATTACCTCTACCACTCACAAAACGCTTAGAGGACCAAGGGGCGGTTTAATCTTATCTAACGATGAAGAGATGGGCAAAAAGATAAATTCTGCATTATTTCCAGGACTACAAGGTGGTCCGTTAATGCATGTAATCGCTGCAAAAGCCGTAGCTTTTTTAGAAAACCTGCAGCCTGAATATAAAAGTTATATTCAGCAGATAATAAGTAACGCTAAAGCTTTAGCAAGTAGCTTGCAAGAAAGAGGATATGATATATTAACAGGTGGTATTGATAATCATATTGTTTTAGTGGATTTGCGTAAAGACGGGATTACTGGAAAGCTTGCTGCTAATTCTTTAGATAGAGCAGGTATTACTTGCAATAAAAATGCTATTCCGTTTGATGAAACTTCGCCTTTTATCACTTCAGGTATTCGCCTTGGTACTCCCGCATGCACTACTAGAGGCTTTAAAGAAAAGGATTTTGTATTAGTCGGTCATATGGTAGCAGATATTTTAGACGGCTTAAAAAATAATGAAGATAATAGCGAGTTTGAGCAGAAAGTATTAAATGAAGTGACAAAATTAATTAAATTATTTCCGTTTTATGACTAATTTAAACAAACGACCTGATTGGATAAAAGTAAAAGCTCCTAATTCTGCAGAGTACTATAATACAAAAGATTTAATAAAGAATCTGAGATTAAATACTGTGTGCGAGGAAGCTGCTTGTCCTAATATCGGTGAATGCTGGTCAAAAAGACATGCAACCGTGATGATTTTAGGTTCAGTTTGTACTAGAGCTTGTAGGTTTTGTAATGTCAAAACGGGTAGACCGGATTTACTTGATCCGCATGAGCCGCAAAGGTTAGCGGAGGCGATACAAAAGCTAAATCTTAAGCATGTAGTAATTACTTCCGTCGATCGTGATGATCTTGAGGACGGCGGAGCTTCGCATTTTGCACAGTGTATTAGCGAAATCCGCAAATCATCACCAAATACTACTATCGAGATTCTAACACCCGATTTTTTAAGAAAAGAAGGAGCAGCTGAAATAATAGCAAATGCAAAACCTGACGTTTTTAACCATAATGTCGAAACAGTACCGTCTTTATACAAAACGATTAGACCTGGAGCTAGATATTATAACTCTTTAAGCTTACTTCATAATATCAAAAAATTATCTCCTGAAATTTTTACAAAATCCGGTATGATGGTAGGGTTTGGGGAGGAAATAAGTGAAGTAATACAAGTTATGGATGATTTAAGAGAAGCAAAGGTTGATTTTCTAACTATTGGGCAGTATCTACAACCTACCAGAGATCATGCTGAGGTCGCAAAATATGTTACTCCGGAAGAGTTTAAATATCTAGAGCGAGTAGCAAAAACAAAAGGATTCTTAATGGTTTCGGCAAGCCCGCTAACCCGTTCTTCATACCATGCCGATGAGGATTTTCAAAAATTAAAAGAGAATTACCGGCAGCGTCATTGCGAGGAGATGCATAGCATCGACGTGGCAATCTCTAAAGCAAGTAGTACAGGATTCCTGAGATTGCCACGCTCCTTTTAGTCGCTCGCAATGACGAAAAAACCAAACCATGCAACAAAGCTTAAAAAATAAGAAAATGATAAACATAGAAATTGTAAGAAATTATAATAAATGGCGTGAGCATAAGCAGATAAATAAGACTTTGATCAAAAAAATTGTTCAAAATGTTTTATTGCGATTTGATAATTTTAGTAAAATAAAACAATTTGAATTATCAATTTTACTAACAAATACTGCAGAAATATTGACCTTAAACAAACAATTTCGTAATATAGAAAAAGCTACTAACGTTCTTTCTTTTCCAAGCAACGAATTAAGTTGGCAGGATTTATATTCTAAACTTGAATTTTTAGGTGACTCTGATTATATGCATTTAGGTGATATAGCATTTTGTTATGAGGTAATATATAATGAATCGTGTGAGCAACAAAAAACTTTTGAGAATCATTTTATTCATCTTTTAATACATAGTATTTTACACTTAATCGGGTTTGATCATCAAAATGACACAGAAGCAAATATTATGGAAAATCTAGAAATTGAAATATTATCATGTTTCGGTATTTCTTCCCCTTATTAACTAAATAAAAAAATTTATGTTAAAATCTTCAAAAAAAGAAGATTCTAGTAAAAAAAATCAAAATAATAAGTTAATTTTTACTGTACGAAAATTATTCTCTCCGATAAAAAATTTTTTTAGAAAAACAAAAACGCCCGATAATTTTTTTGGTGTCATAAAACGCCTTAAAATTAATAGCCAAAAAATGACTTTAGACGAGCATAATATTTTAGCTAATTTATTGAAGCTAGAAGATAAAACTATTGAAGATATAATGGTACCGCGTTCCGATATTACGGCAATAAGATTAACTACGAATCTAGAAGAATTAAGTGAGTCTATTAAGTTAGAAGTCCCACATACACGAACTCTTATATATGACGGTACTTTGGACAATGTAGTAGGGTTCATTCATATCAAGGATTTATTTAAAGCATTGGCTACAAAGCAAAATGGTCGTTTAAAAAAGCTTATACGTAAGCATATAATTGCAGCTCCTTCTATGAAATTATTAGATTTGCTAGCAAAAATGCGTCGTGAGAGAACGCATATTGCAATAGTTGTTGATGAGTATGGCGGTACTGACGGTTTAGTTACTATTGAAGATCTTATAGAAGAAATAGTAGGACGAATTGATGATGAGCATGATCAGCAATTAGATAGCGATAATTTCAAGGTTATTGATAACTCAACAATTATTTCAAATGCACGTGTTGAAGTAGAAGTGCTTGAAGAAATAATAGGAGAAAAGCTAAAAAATGATGATGATGAGTTTGATACGATAGGTGGATTAGTATTGACTAGAGTTGGTAGTGTTCCGGCTATCGGTACTAGAATAGATATTTCAGAAAATATTGAAATTGAAGTTACGGATGCAACTCCTCGTTCTTTAAAACAAGTCAAAATTAGACTAAAAAACGGTTTGAATAGTGATAAAATTTGATCTTAAATGATATGAACTTACAGGTAGCCTCTTAGAAGTACTTATCCTCTAAATTCATTAAAAATATTTTATTATTATATTTCAGTATTATATTCTACTTCCCCGATTAGTCCTTCTTGAGTATCTGTTTCCATATAATAATTATAACAGGCTTCTCCTACTTTAATCGCAGCCAATGTTCCCCATTATGCCGGCAGCACATGCCATAGCAATTTTCAAAGGTGGATCAATTACTACTACATAAATTCCAACAGCACATGCTCCTACTACTGCAAGCTTACCACACCAAGGGTTTGTATTACCGTTTACTATACATTGATTATTTCTTTAAGCATAAATATAAGTTTATTAATTAATATTAAATCTTAGAAGCATAATATATAACTAAACATTAATCAATTGTCAATAATAATTACCATGAAACATGGTAAAATATGACATTATTTTCATTTGACTTAGCAGAGAAATTTGAGTTAAATATCGAAGCTCAATACATAAAAAATTATCGTTATGAATGAATTACATATTAAACTACTAAATTACAGTAGTACATACCCTGAAGAAATTGTTACAAAAACAAAAATGCTTGAATTTTTAAATGAATATGAAAACCCTTTTAGCCGAGATTTACAAATAGGATATTTCACTGCTTCGGCTTTTTTACTTAATAATGATAAAACTAAATTTTTATTGATGCACCATAAAAAGCTTGATAAGTGGCTTCAACCAGGCGGTCATTGTGATGGAGATAGTAATATATTAAATGTAGCAGTTAAAGAAGCTATGGAAGGAATCCGGAATTAATGAGATCAAAACTATAAATAAGGAGATTTTTGATATAGACACCCATTATATTCCGCAAACTCATAAGGAGCCTGCTCATTATCACTATGATGTACGATTTTTACTAAAAACAGTAAATAATGATAATTTTATAAAAAATAACGAATCGAATGAACTTAAATGGTTTAACTTTTCTGATTATTCAAAATTAGATATTGAGCTAGAATGTTCCGTTACTAGAATGATAGAAAAGTTTATAAAAGGTTCTATGTATCATATCGTGGCTTGACCACGATATCTAGTAAAATAACTTAAAGTACTAATAATTTTAGTATTATAGATTGGATCCCGCGATCAAGTCGCGGGATGACAATAGAAAATCGATCCACACAACAATGCCCGCTCGCAATGGCGGCTTGGGATCCACGCGGGCAATGTCGATATCATTATGCTATTTTTTGATATTCAAAATATATTTTTCTTACTGTATAAATCCATGCTAAGCATACGAAAGTAAATACTACCATTAGAATGGGTGAGATTGAGGTAAAAGTAGCGGTTGGAACTAAAGTAAAAATAATAGATTGCACAAGACCGCTAGAGGATTTGCCGACTTTTGCACTTATCACGTCAACCGCAGCTTTGCCTTTGGTTTTAAGCTCCTCATCAAGAGGGATATATAACATTTCTCTTGAAGTATCCCATATAGAATATTTAGTACCTTTAGCTAAAATATTTTGAATACCGCCGATTGAAACGGCAAGAGCAAGAGGTGACATTAAAATTGCTCCATCAAATAATGATAAAATTTGTTGATCAAATACGATAAGTGTAAAGAACAAAATGCCGGTCACCATTATTATAATCGGTGAAATTACCGCAGCAACAAACCAATTATGCATACGCATAACGTTATTACCGATGATGGTCATAACCATTATTGTGACACCGGTCCATAATATGTATAAGCTATTAAATTCAGCATAAGTATTAACTGTTGGGTATAACTCTTTTATTTTTGCTTTCCATACAGCTTCAACTAAGTTCATTGATAAGCCGAAAGCTGCTGAACAAATTAAAAGTAACCATAGATATTTTGATTTTGCAATATACTTCAAACTCTTAATTAATCCCATACGTTCTGTAGTTGATCTGCTGCTTTTTGCTTTAGCGTAAAATAACGGGTTAGTGAAAACGTGCTTGCTAATAAACCTAACTAACAAACAACAAATAATAGCAATAATCGCCACAATTGTCGTGGATACTTGAACTAAAGTGATTTTACTATCCGAAATACTCATAAACTTCTTAATAATAGTATTTTCCGATGATAGATTCATCATTAAAAAGCCGACTAATATTAAAGAAGAGTTGCCGAATAGCGAAAAGAGAGTATAAAATCTTTTTGCTTCTTCGGTACTAGTAAGTTCATTAGCAAACTGCCAAAATAATAATACGTAAAAAATATTAGGCCAAAGCTCGGCAAAACTATAATATACTATATAACCCCAATTACCTACTAATGAGATATACCACTTAAAATGAGGATAGCGTTCCATCCATCCAGCTAGATTATCAGGATGTACATGAAAAATATGAATATTAGGATAGATTACAAAGGCAAATAAAACAAAAAAACTGATGAAAAATGCACTTAAATAATAAAAGATCTTTTCAAAAGTAAGGTGATTAATCATTTTAGCATAAATAATCACGAATAAAGCAGCGGCAGGCGTAACACAATAAACTTTAGCAAAACCTGCTATTTCTGCACTAATCTCGGAGATTAAAATACTATCTTTTAAGATTCGTAAAACATTTTGATTAAATAAAATACAAAACATTAAGGCACTCATCGGAATAAACTTTCCGAGTTCATAATTATGCACAGGCCAAAATGCCGCTCTGAATTTGCTTTTAAACGATCGTGATGAGGTACTTAGCATTATAAATCCCTAAGGACAAAAAAAAAACTTAAGCACTTCAAGATTTTATGAAAAGATATTTCCCCTAAAACTTTAGAGCCTATATACTGTTATTACATTCTAAAGGTGCTGAACTTATACAATATTATTTAGCCTTTTGTCAAGAATTACTAATATAAGATTAGATACTCTCAATGCTAGATAGTAATAAACTACAGGAATATTTTGACCTTTATAATAATTATACAAAGACACCTAATTTAGGTAATAAATATTTAAAATCCGGTAAAATGGTAATGCAAACAAAGCATTATAGGGTGTTGTATTACTCGGCGTCATCCCGTGGACAAGCCACGGGATCCAGTAAAAATAAATTAAAAATGGATTCCCGCTTTCGCGGGAATGACAAAGGGGGAGCCGGGAATGACATAGAAAGAAGTTAGGATGACATCAAAACTTTCCTAATCATCCCCCCTATCTTCAACTCACCGGAAATATTTTTTTTAGCTTGTGACAAAAGTTTTATTGAAAATTTGAGAAGTTACGGTGAAGTTTATTTAATAGATTGGCTAGAGATTGAGGAACCTAAATATTTACTAGACGACTATGTGCATAAAATAATTGAAGTAATAGATAGTTTGAAAATTAAAGAAATTAATTTAATAGGACATTGTATTGGCGGTAACCTTGCGATAGCTACAAAGGTACTTATGCCTAAATTTATAAAAACTCTAACTAGTTACTTACCTGCCCGTGGGATTTTTCTCATTTTTTCTATATAAGAATGTTGCATCGATATTTAAAACTAGATAGTGGCATAGAAAATTTACCGATAATTCCTAAAATTCATATTCAAATTTTATTTTTTCTTTTATTCTCTGATTATTTCAATGCTAAATTAAAAAAAATTTTCTCTATAACTTCCGATAAGGAGTAAGAATTAGCATTTAGAATAGAGAATTGGCTTATGTCAGGTAATAATATATCTAAGGAGGTTTATAATCAAATCATACAAAATATATTAGATGAAAATATGTTTATAAATCTTAGATGGAAAATCGATAATTTTATTATTGATCCGAGTTTAATTCATTGTCCTGTATATATAGTAGCAGCAGAAGATGATCAAATAGTGCCTAAATCTTCCATTTTACCTTTGCAAAAATTATTAAAAAACTCTAAGCTTATAAATGTAACAGACGGACATATTAGTTATTTGATAAATGATAAATTATTTAAGGAGTATAAATTCTTGACACCGCTGAATAAATATTAATATCGTCATTGCGAGCAGGTATTGTTGCGTGGATCGATTCCCACTGTCACCCCCCCCGTGATCAAGTCACGGGGTCCAGCTTAAAATACTAATAATTATTAGTATTTTAAATTGTTTTTTTGGATACCGTGGTCAAGCCATGGTATGATACTGAACTTGTTTTTCGATCCATGCGAAAAAGCTTTTTGTGCTTGTTAAATTTTTATATTTTATTTAAGCAGTATATACCATGACAAAACCAGTTTATATAACTCATGCGAAAAGGACTGCTTTCGGCTCGTTTATGGGCAGCCTTAGTACAACACCTGCCTATGCTTGCTGCGCATTTAATAAAGGATATGTTGTAAAATAGTAAAATCGATCCTGCTTTAGTAAATGAAGTAATACTTGGACAAGTGATAACAGGCGGTAGTGGGCAGAATCCGGCAAGACAAACTCTGATTCATGCAGGAATACCGCAAGAAGTGCCGGGCCTATACGATTAATAAAGTATGCGGCTCAGGTCTTAAAAGCATAGCACTTGCAGCAAATTCAATTATGACCGGGGATAATGAAATAGTTATAGCAGGTGGGCAGGAGAATATGTCGCTCGGTATGCACGGTAGCTATATCAGAGCAGGAGCTAAATTCGGCGATATTAAAATGGTTGATCTAATGCAGTATGACGGGTTAATCGATGTATTTTCAGGAGTATTTATGGGTATTACTGCTGAAAATATCTCGAAACAGTTTAATATTAGCAGACAAGAGCAAGACGAATTTGCCTTAAGCTCTCATAAAAAAGCAGCTAAAGCACAGCTAGCAGGAGTTCTTAAAGATGAAATCTTACCTATCGAAGTAACGATTAAAAAAACTACTAGTTTGTTTGATCATGATGAAACAGTAAGGCCTGATACAAGCCTTGAAATTCTGAGTAAATTCGTCCTGCTTTTGATAAAAATGGTGTAGTTACGGCGGGTAATGCTTCCTCTATTAATGACGGTGTGGCATATGTCTTATGGTAGTTTCCGAAGAAGCTTTGAAAAAGCATAATTTAACGCCGCTAGCTCGTATTGTTTCTTATGCTTCAGCCAGTGTTGATCCAAGCATTATGGGTACTGCCCCTGTTCCTGCCTCCAAAAAAGCTTTAAGTAAAGCAGGTTGGAGCGTTAATGATTTGGAAGTTATCGAGGTTAATGAGGCGTTTGCTGCCCAAAGTATTTATGTAAACCGTGAAATGAAATGGGATATGGATAAGGTTAACGTTAACGGTGGAGCAATAGCAATCGGTCATCCGATCGGGGCAAGCGGCGGACGTGTTCTTATTACTTTAATACACAGCTTGCGAAGAGTTAAAGCTAAAAAAGGCTTAGTTACTTTATGTATCGGTGGCGGTATGGGTATGGCTATGTGCGTTGAAGCGGTTTAAATATACATTTGACTATATAGGCATTAATTGCTTTATTTGCTAAAGAAGAAGGTTGTATTTATCTGAATTAACTACAGTTCATTGTAATATATATCGGATCTAATATCTCTACAACCTAATAATGCATCATTACAATGTGTTATTGTATTTATAAACTCATGAAAGATAGAAAAATTAGAGAATGCCTCCGGTTCATAACTCTCCCAATAATTTTCTGCTGCTTCTATATTATTACAAACACGCTTTAGCTTTTGACCAAAATATTTAGGAATATTCCCTAAATTTTTTGCCCAACTCCATACCATACAATAGTTAGGATTAGAATCAGTAGGATCTATAAGAGGAGTTAGTTTAAAATGCTTCAATAAATTAGAAAAGTTATCTATGAGTTTATGAGATGCTAACGGCTTCATCGGGTACGTAATTCTCATCATCAAATTTATGAAATATTTTTAATCTTTTTAGGCATATAGGTATCTCTTTTGCAAGTTCCATATAACGAGAAGATGGACATTGTGTTATAAAAGGTAAAAGTTTGATTGCTTTTAAGCCATTCCTGGTCATTATTTATTATTTGTGCATCTTCGGATATGCATCGTTACCATCAATTAAACAAGAGAATATATAACTTAAGGCAGCTAGTTGTATGCTTGGTGACTAGTTTATAGGATTCCAAGAAGACCAAATGCTAGACACTGTATATTTAATAATTTCCTTATTATTGTGCATTTATTATATCCTATTTGGGTTAAGGAAATATATTAAATGAATTTATAAAAGATAATAAAGTTTTATTAAAAATCATTAATAATCTGGTAATAATTGTGTTCATTATACACATCTTTATATGCTATAAATAGTAACATTAAAAAGTTGTTTACTTCTGCTAGTTTCATACTTAGGATATTTCTATTTTAAGTGTAAACTTCTTTTTATGTACAATCAATCTGATGAACAAATTAAATCTATTTTAGATGTATGGAGAGCTATTGAACACTTAACTCCCTTCAAGAATGAAAATTTGCAACAATATTTTGAAGCTGTAGAAGAATATAAAGAAAAGAAATTATTAGATGAAAAATTCAGCCATAAATTAAAGGATGAAGAAGCACTTTTTTTATTGAGGGATAAACCATTTGAAGAATTTGATAAAAAAGACCTTGATATAGATCTAAATGAAAATGACATAGCGGTCTATTGGAATATTTATTTAGGATACTTGAAATGGTCAGAAGCCGAAAATTGATTTTTTAAAAAAATTAGTAACCTAACACAAATCAATACAGAAATTTTACAAGATCACGTAAATCAAGATACTGCAACCATTACTCCTATTGCTGCATTAACTATTAATGAAAATATGATTTATGAAAAAGACTCAATGGTTATTTCCACGGCTGCATATGCTTTAGGCGAAATTACCAAAGATGATTTTTGTGAAGATGATCTTACAACATTAATTAATTTCGATGACATAGATAATAGCTTAATACGTGAATCACTTAGTTACGGTAAAGTTATAAACGAAGGGTAAGTACAACTAGATTTAGAGATAATCAATTGTATTATTGATTTTTTAGTTGCATCATTAAAGATTAAGTCAAAATATTTAATTGATCGTTCTGAAATTTGTGTAAGAAGAGTTATTGCATCAAAAAAGAAAAAGCCGGAAGAGAACAAAGCAAAAGAGAGCGAAGAAAATGATAATGAAACAAAGGCAGATGAAGTAAATAATGTAGAAAATACTAGTTCTTCATTATCGGCACCGTCTTTAGAAATGTTTAATAGTTTTTTTCTTAAGCCTCTAAATTCGCTTAGAAAAAATGTAAAAAATATTACTAAAGATTCAGCAATTTCTAAATATTTAGGATTAGAAAGCAAACCAAATTCTATAGATATTTTAGAGGACTTAGAAGCTTTTAAACGCTTACTGCAACCAAAAGAAATGCAACTTAGCCGTTGGCCTTCTTCACCGAAAAATACTTTAGCTGCTTTGCAAGCAGCAGCAATTAACTCAATATTACCTTCATCAGAAAAGCTTTTTGCCGTTAACGGCCCGCCTGGTACCGGTAAAACCACTTTAATGTTTGATATAATCGCAAACCTTTATATGTTGAACGTGCTTTAAAAATATCACAATTAAACCATCCTCCGGATGGTTTTGATAAACAAAATCATGTACACGAACAACAAAATTCAAATAAAAAACCCTTTAAGCATAATATAAAGACTTTAAAAACGGAATTACAAAATTATAGTATTGTTATCACTTCTTTTACAATAATTCCGTTGAAAATATTTCTAAAGAGTTACCGCTTAAGACTAAAATAGATCCCGTTTACCAAAATGAATTAGATTTTTTCAGTCGACTTTTAACCAATAAAGATAGCTGGGGTATATTTTCAGCAGTGCTTGGAAATTCTAAAAATAGGAAAAAGTTTATTGAACGGTTTTGGGATATTAGAAATGAGAAGGATAATAATAAATCCAAAACTTTCACGATGCGTCAATATTTAAATAAGGATCATACTCCTGTAAACTATAAACCTGAATATTGTAAATCACCTTCAGACCTAAAAAATAAATGGGTTCAGGAATGTCAAGAATTTAAAGAATTACATAAAAAAATTACTGGTATCTATGATGCTATCGATATAGTGATTACTCAAAATCAGGCAAAAAAATATTTTGAATACACATAAGATTATAATTAATGATGAAGAATTTACAGATGTAATTTCTAAGTTAAACCGTATACTAAAAAATATTGATTTGGAATTAGAAAAAAGAAACTTTAAAGGATTTAACTCCGAATTATCTGAAAAAATTCATAAATTCTTTAATACAAAAAAATATCAATATTTCATAGAAAGAGAAAATAAGTTAAAAGCTTCAAGGGAAATAATGAAGTTGCAAGATATTTTACATATACTAGTAAAACCTACCGAGCTTTTGAAAGAATATGGCTTTGACGTTAAAAATTTTGAAGATGACCATTTTTGGCAAATTTGGGAGGAACAAAGTAATAGACTGCATAAAACCCCCCTTATTTTAACGAAAAGTTTGAGCAACTTAGATCAGAACTATTTATTAAAGCTACCAAAATACATGAAGTTTTTATAAATGCGAATGCTGATATTTTTTGGTGTAGTTTGAATTTATTTGCAACTATTTTAACTACATCGTCTATGGATATAGATCGTAAAATTTGGCAAACAGTTTGGCAAAACTTTTTTATGGTTGTACCGGTAGTATCAACTACTTTCCATTCTTTCGATAATATGTTTAAGTATTTCAATCATAATAATATTTCTTGGCTTATTATTGATGAAGCCGGACAAGCACAACCACAATATGCTGCCAGTGCTATATATAAATCAAAGAATGTTGTAGTAGTAGGCGACCCGATGCAAACTCAGCCTGTTTCTACACTTAAACAAAAATTAATTGAAAAACTATGTGAAAATTTAGCGTTTCATTTCCGGATTGGTCGCCTTCCAAAGTTTCCATGCAGCATTTAGCCGATCGTAACTCTTTGTATCAAACTAAATATAATAAAACTCTAGTTGGTTTTCCTTTACTAGTCCATAGAAGGTGTCAAAATCTGTAATTAGTGATATTTTGGGTAATTCACGATGGATAAATGTTGCAGATAATAATAGCAAAAAAGGTAAACATGAGTCTAAGGCAGAATTTGACGTATTATATCAATTACTTAAATCTATTTTAAATAAACCTAATTCAAAGGAGTTATTAGAGCAGATTTATGTAATCACTATGTATAAAAGTTTTAAACTTTATATTCACAAAAATATAAAATATTAAATTTAACTAAAGATCAAAAATTACCGAAATATATAAAAGATTTTTGTGATAGAAATATCGGTACTATTCACGCTTTTCAGGGGAAAGAAGCAGATACGGTTATTATGTTGCTTGGAGCTCAACGACCTAGAGATGTCGGGACTAGAACCATCATGACCGAAAAACCAAACATCTTAAACGTCGGTATTAGTAGAGCTAAAAATAACCTTTATATTATCGGGAATGCCGAGATGTGGCTAAAGCATAAACATATGAAAGAAATCTATAATATGCTTGGTGATAAAGATTATACTTAGATAGAACTGCAAGAATTGGCTAACTGTCCAGATCTGGCGGAGAGAGAGGGATTCGAACCCTCGATACGGCATGACCCATATAACGGTTTAGCAAACCGCCGCCTTCGGCCACTCGGCCATCTCTCCGGTTATGGCTTAACTTTATATCATCTAAATTATAAAATTTCTAGAATTATTTTAGAATTTTTATTACTGATTTAAATATTATTCATAATCATGGCTCGGTAGTTTTGAAGAAACTTCACCTATAGGAAGCATATCATTATAACACCAAAAAATAGGTAATCCTTTCCAAGGTTCTAAATAATCAATAAAATATTTTACAACTTCAGGCTTTGTCGTATTTTTACAAATATTGAAAAGTTGTGTGGTTATATGACAAATAGAATCCGTGTTATCTTTATATCTATCTGTCACATATTTTAAAATTTCAATTCGTTTTTCTAAATCGAGAGAGATAGAATTTAAGATTAATAATTTTACTATTTTAAGCTTTATTGCATTATTACAAATATTAAAAAGCCGAGTTATATGATAAGAATCAGTATTGCCTTTATATTTATCCATCACATAGGTTATGGTTTTAGTTTGCTTTTCTAAATCAAGAGAGATGAAGTCTGAAAGTAATGATTTTACAAAATCATCATTATCACTACAAATGCTAAATAGTATTTCTGAATGTTCTTCGCTAAGATTATCAAATAATTTCTGATATTTAACTAAAAATCTATTCCAAGTTATTGCTTCAATATTGACAAAACTCTTATAGTCTTTTGGTTGGCATTCGGGATTATATTTTTGTAACGGTACTAAAAAGTTGAGGTTATCTAAATTTTGATGAAAATTTTGTAGTTCTTCAAAATGTGCAGCCATAAAAATGATCGTATACTGAGTAATAGCAGAATCTACAAAATAAAATTGATAAATAAATTTGATGATATTTGATATATCTGCTACTAACTCTCGCTGTCTAGTTTTCTAATATCACCTATATATTTTAACTCTTCATCCGTGTGATCTACATATTTAATATTTAAATCTTCAAAGGTAATAACTTTACCTTTGGCTATTTTATCTATTATTGTATAGTTTGTAATTGTATGTTCTTCATAGTTAGCAATAATATAAATTTCCGGATTATATATATCTTTGAAATTATTTCGTAGCATATTTTTTACTGCTTTTACCGTATTTTGATTTAGATAATCAAGCTCTAATATATGAATGTTGGTAAGTAGTAAACTTGCATGATCTATTTTATTAAAAGGAGCAACATACCATGGATATTCCCCTTCTTTAATGCATCCTTTTTAATAAGAGCAATTTTTCTATAACATTCTTCTCTTAAAAATGTATTATTACCGTCTAATAAAGCTAAATTTTTCAGCTCTGTTATTCTGTCATTTAAATAGCTTCGCCAATCACTAGTTAATAATTCTAGCAATTGCTTAAAAAAACTAAAACTAATTTTCATATAATAATATTAAGTTAATTTAAAAACTTTATAAGTCAGAAGTTATTAAAGACAGTTATTTGCTAACGTTATCTAAAAAATTCTGTAGTTCTTCTAAATTACTTATATTACTTAATTTGAATGGATAATTAATTTTTCGGAACATATTTATTAGTACGCTTCCGGCACCTATTTCTACTATATGAGTTATATCTAAGGTATTAAATAGTTCTAAAGTTTCATGCCATCTAACTCGTCCGCATATCTGAAGAATTAAATTTTGTTTGATTTCTTTAGGATCTAGAGTAGGTTTTGCGGTATAATTTTGGATTACCGGTATCAGAGGCTTATTAATTACAGCTTTATCAAGAGCTACTCGCATTTTATCTTCTGCCGGCTTCATTAAGCTACAATGAAATGGAGCACTGACTTTCAGCTTTATCGCTTTATAACCTAAATCTTTAATTATACTAATAGCATGATCTATAGCTGTGGTCTTGCCGCTAATAACTATTTGTCCTTCGATGTTATCGTTGGCAATTTGGCATAAATTTATTTTGTTTATATCTTCTAATATTTCTTCAAGTTTTTGAAGTGGAATATTGATACAAGCTGCCATGCTTCCCTCACCTTCAGGACATGCTTCCTGCATAGATGTACTACGTATATGAAGTAGTTTTGCTGCTGTCTCAAGACTAATACTTTCGGTGCTACATAAAGCACTATATTCACCTAACGAATGACCGGCAGCATAATCGCAAAGACTATCCAAACTTTTACCGGTTTCAGCTTTGATAATATTTATTATTGCCATAGATACTGCCATTAATGCCGGTTGTGCGTTAGTGGTTAAGGTCAATTCTTCAGAAGGTCCATTAAAAATTATATCAGTGAGTTTTCGTTTTAGTACTTCATCAACGATTTGAAAAGTTTCTTTGGCGGGTTTAAAATTATCATAAAAATCTTTTCCCATGCCGATCAATTGCGACCCTTGACCGGGGAAGATAAAAGCTGTTTTCATATTTTGTATTATCGATTGAGTTTATTAATAGAGTTTATTAAAATTTTCTAAAATAGTCAAATTATTTTAAGCATTTTAAAACTGTGTTTCAATTGTTACGCTACATGTAATCAGGATTAAGAAGAACATAGATTATATATATTTACCGCCTGACCAAATAAAGAAGCAAGACGCCAAAAAACTTATTTATATAAAATCTCCTTATAAATTTACTAAGGAGGAAATTGAAACGCTGGATATTTATATACTATTTAGTACAGTTATTTAATACTGGTTCGGAGTGAGTTAAAAATAATTAACTTGCTCTTCTCGCTATTTCCATAGTACGAATACGATCTTTAATATGTGGCTAATCGTTACGTTCTGCAAGTTCTAAGTCATAATGTGATTGCAGATTAATCCACATTTGAGCCGAAGTTTGAAAATATTTACCAAGCCGTAAAGCCATATCAGCAGTAATTGATCTTTTGCCATGTACTATAGCATGGATACGGCTTGGCAGTACATCAATATCACGAGCTAATCTATTTTGACTTATATTTAAAGGCTTCATAAATTCTTCTTCTAATTTTATGTCCTTTCGAGAAGATTTAAATGAATTTTAGTTGATGCTCAAAAATATAATAAAGCCTAGTTGACTTTTTAAAGTAGTAAGCTAGAATTCTTGCAAGAATAGCGGTAACGTTATTCCGAGGTGTAGAAGTCCTTTATCACAGATGGTTAGCATTATCCATTTAAAAATGCTCCTCAACTTTGTCATGGTTGGGGTGATTTTAGCGATGTTCAGGGTTTAAAGTACAAACTTTAAACCTAAAAGCTATTATAACTGTTTTGTGACGGTTCTTCTAACGCCCCAACCACCCAAGGTTAAAATCTTCGGTGGTTAAAACTTGAGCAACTTAAGTTTAATCAATCGGGAGCAACCGCATGTTCAACAAAAATAATAAATTATTATCTAAAATATTACCAATTTCTAAGAAAAATAAAGATTTAGAAAAACTGAGATCCAAGTTTAAATAAAGGCTAGAAGAACAGGTAACGATAGATGAGATAAAAAGAATAGAGCAGCGTTCATTATATTTAGAAAGTATAAAATAATTCTAGGTTTTATGAAGGAAAATTAATAAGATTTTTGAAAGAATAGTTAATTCTATTTCAAAAAAATCTTATTAATTTTTGCTAAAAATTTATTTTTCTTCTCCTTTTTTAACAATTTTAGATAAATTGGTTATTTGTCAAGCTATTCTTATTCTATGACTTCTCCAAGCTTATCTACTTTATTTTCAAATTCAGTGCTATAATCTGCAGGGATATAATTTTTATTATCTTGAATATTCTTATCAATGCCATGAGATTGAAACAGTATTTTTATTACTTCCTTATTACCTTTTTCATAAGCATGATGCAGAGGGGTGTTACCGTTAATATCTTGCTTGTTTACGTCACATTTTCTATGTAAATATATTCTTACATCAGAAATATTACCTTCTGCAGCAGCTACATGTAAAGGCGGTAATTGCTTAAACCTTTCTATTTTAATTCTTGCTTTATTTTCAAAAAAAATTTCTAAAATCTTCAACATAAGACGCTATTTTAAATTATAAGTGCGTCTTAATAGCATATTATATTTAATTAAACAATTATTAATTGAAAGTTTTCTTGGTTATTTCATACCAACAATTTTCAGGAATAGCAGCTTTATTACTAAAACCGCATATAATTAGCTGGTCTTTAGCTCTCGTCATTGCAACATAGAGTAGTCTTATATATTCCTGCAAATCTTTTAGTTTTTCAGCGTCTTTCAGCTTTTGTAAAAATGTTGGTGTATCTACAATATTAGCAGAAAAAAACATTTCACCTTTATCATCCCAAATAAATTTATTGCTGCTTATCGGCAAAGTAGTAGAATCGCATAATATAACGATAGGAGTTTCAAGTCCTTTAGAGCCGTGTATAGTCATTACTCTTATTTTGTCTGAATGTTTCATATCACGTTTGATATAGATATCGTTATTCTCAAACCAGGCTATAAAGCCTTGTAGTGAATTATCTATATCATTCACATAGTTTTTGCTTAACGTTAATAGCTCATTTATCATATCATCGCTATCATCGCCGTTATAAGCGTAAAAAATCTCTCGTAAATTTAAATTATTCACCACTAAATCAAAGAAGTTCTCAACAGTTGATATTTTATAAATTTCAATCAAAGAATTTAATTTAGTATATATTTCTTCATAAGCAGATAGATTATCCCATAAACTATTATCGTTTTTATTTACAAGAAGTTCGTATAATTGTTGCTCATTCATGCCGATAATCGGCGATTTTAGTAAACCGGCAAGGTTTAAATCATCGTCAGGTAATAACACAAATTTAGCCACGGATATTAAATCCATTATAGTTAGATTTTCTTTAAGATTAATTCTATCACTTATCTCAACTTTAAGTTTAGCTCTGCTAAGTTCTTTTATCAGATTATTACTAAATTCATCTCTCTTTCTTACTAATATCATGAAATCTTTCTCGTATATTCTGCTTGCAGTGGACGGTAAAATTTCTTTGCTTTCTATTTGTTCTTTTATAAAATTTACGATTTTTTTTATGAGTAAATCGGCAGCAGATTTAGAATTTTCATAATCTTCAGGTAACGCCCAAAAAAGCTCTTCTTGTTTTTCACTTATTACTAAGGGCCAAACCGTTATGATGCCTTGATGTGTACGCAATGAGGATATTAAAGGATTATTCGAAAGGAATAAACTTGGATAATCAGATTTTATATTTTTCAAAACATTGTGAGTAAATTGTAAAATTTCTGCACATGATCTATAAGAATATTCAAGGGTGATATTTTTGAATTTCTTATTAGTACTTGTAAGGTTTGCTTTTAGTTGCTCATTTACTAAGCTGAAATTATGAAGATCGGCACCTTGAAAACTGAAAATGGATTGTTTATCGTCACCTACTATGAAAATTGTCATCCCGCGATCGAATCGCGGGATCCAATCTTTTTTTATTTTTTCCTGGATACTGTGGACGAGCCATGGTATGACATTTTGTTGTTTATCTGCCGCATTAAACTCTGTTATTAAAGTAGTAATAATATTCCACTGCGGGGGGCTTGTATCTTGTGCTTCATCAACCAAAATATGATTTATTTCACTCTCCAGCTTATGCAGCAACCATTTGTGCATAGTTTTATTATTTAGTAATTTCTCGGTGTAGTAAATTAAATCGTCGTAATCGAGTAAATTATTTTCTTCCTTATATGAATCATATTTTTTTAAAATAATATGAGCAAGTTTAGTAAGTAAATTCGTGTGATATTCTAGCTCTTCTATACGGCGCAGCTCATCTAATCGGTAAATTTCAGAGGTAATTTTTTCTAGTTCTAGCAATAATTTAGGATATTTTCTTGTTAATTCTTTCGATAAAAGGCTTTTACGTTTTTTTCCGTCTTTCGTAAAAAAAATTTCTTGAGCTTTTATCTCTAGATCATATTCTGCAAATAAATTTTCTATTTCGTCATAGATATTGTTTAACTGACCAAGTGCTAGTCTTTTATTAGATATTTCTTTTGAAATAGTTTTATGAGTAAATAACTTTTTGAATTTAATTTTCTGCTCGATTATTTCAGTAAAAATATCTTGCAGGGTTATTTCATGAAAGCGGTTCAACAAAACTTTAATTAGGTCATTATGCTCATCGCTTAAATAAAGTTCGTTTCTGATATTTAGGAAGATATCTTGTAGCTTGGTTTCTTCAAGAATTTTAAATTCCGGCGTTATGCCGGCTTCTAAAGGAAAAATTTTAAGAATTTTTTGACAAAAAGCATGGATTGTATAGATATTTAAAGGCTCATTGCTATTTAGTATTTTATTATATAAAGTTTTTGCGTTTTCTGTTTCTTGCGGCGATGGCTTATCGCCACTCATTAAGAAAAGTTCTTTTTCTAGTTTCTCGGCGTTGCAAAGAGAAAGATATTTAAGTCTGCTATTAATCCTTGCTTGCATCTCTACAGCAGCAGCATTAGTAAAAGTAAGGCATAAAATATTTGAAGGTTCTACTCCCGTTATTAATAGACGTAAAAACCGATCGGTTAGGATCTTAGTTTTACCGGTACCGGCAGATGCCGAAACCCAAACGGAATAATTGGGATCGGATGCTTGTTGTTGTAGATCACTCATTATTTCTTTTTTCTATATTGTATGGATCTGATGTCATTCCTGCGTAGCAATCTAGAAAATAATTAAAAAAATGCTAATCTTTAGCATTTTTTAACTGGATTGCTTCGTCAATTACTTGCGTAATTTCCTCGCAATGACGAAAAACTGATCTCTACGCAGGAATGACATTACGCCGATAAATCACATATATTACGATTAAGGCAATAGCAAGTCCAAACCAAGTTAAGGCATATTCTAAATGGTCGTTTCTAATAGCTGCTAAATGATTGATCGAAAGCGGCAGTACAATATCTAGATTACTAATATCTTTTCCTTCCTCAATAATATAAAAATTCTCTAGATTTAACCCTAAAGCGTCGGATGCTGCTTTTAAATCTAACGTTAGCCACACATTATTTTTTATATCATTAGCAGGTAAGTAGCTACGAGTTTTTTCAGATGGCATAGTAACGCCGATTATTTCATGTTTTTGATCATTGGTCGCCTGCGTGATAATATTTTTATTGCGATTACTAAACCAACCTCGTGCTACTAAAATAACTTTATCTTCTATGGTTTTAAAAGGAGTCACTAAATAATATCCGTCTTTTTCACTCGACATTAACCTTCTACCATATAAATATATGTCTTTATTAGGCAAAAATTGACCGGTAATTTTTACTTTGTGATAAGATAAACCGTCTTGAATTTCTGCTAAATTAATTGCAGGTGAGGTTAGATTAGCTTGCATTGAGGCTAAGAATAATTTCTTTTCTTTTAATCGACCAAGCTGCCAAAAGCCTAAGGAGATAAGTATTGTAAAAGTTATAAGTACAAAGAAATTTGTTAAATTAGTTTTGTTAGTCATGGTTAAGTTTAATGTCCTTTTATCATACCGCGGCTACAACCGCGGTATCTCTAGAAATATACCGTTACTGATTGTTTTATTAGATACCGCGATCAAGTCGCGGTATGACAAGGGTTACAACAACCCCAATTTTAAGCCGGTATTAAAATCTTGCTTAGGAATTCTTTATGTTTTTGCAGCTCTTCTTTTGTAGGTTTAATAACGATAGTCGTTTGCTCTGTTTTGTTATTTACTTGATTAGTGGTTAAATTATTTATTCCGGCAGATTTATCAATCATTTTAAAAGCGGATTGTCTACCGCCCATTAGCTCTACATATACTTCTGCAAGTAATGCCGCATCTTTCAAAGCCCCGTGAAACTGCCTACCTGAATTATCAACTTTAAATCTTTTACATAATGCATCAAGATTATATTTTGAGCCTGGAAACATACTTCTAGCCATCACTAAAGTATCAATAGTATTTGCTAGTTCCAAGAGTTTAATTTCGGTTCTTTTTAATAATGATAATTCGTGATTTAGAAATTTAATATCGAAAGGAGCATTATGAATAATAAGTTTGCTATCTGAAATAAACTCTAAAAAATCGTCGGCTATTGTATGAAATAGAGGTTTGTCTTTTAAAAATTCGCCGGATATGCCATGAATTCTATAAGCCTCAAACGGCATATCTCGCTCAGGATTAATATAAGAATGAAAATTCCTGCCTGTTAATACCTTATTTACCATCTCAATAGCACCGATCTCAACGATTCGATGACCTTGTCGTGGGTCAAGTCCCGTAGTTTCGGTATCTAAAATTATTTCTCTTAAACTCGACATTCCAAATCCTTTATTAGTCTTTAAAATCGTCATTGTGAGCGGATGTTATTGCATGGCTCACTTCCCCCTCTGTCATCCCGCGACTTGATCGCAGGATCCAGTTAAAAATACTAATAATATTAGTATTATCAAGTTATTTTTCTGGATACCGTGGTCAAGCCACGGTATGATATCGAATGCGTTTTTCGTTTCATGCAACAAGACCGTAATTTCCTCGCAATGACAAGAATTATCTTACTTCCAAATCCTTTATTAGCTTCGCTATTTGTTTTTCCAAGTCTAACATATCAACGCCGCTATTTATAGCAAAATCTGCTTTTGCTATTTTGCTCTCTTGTGATAGTTGAATTTCTTTGATTTTATTATAAATTTCTATATCAAACGAAGATCTCGTTATCGCTCTTTGCATTCTTATTTCTTCAGAGCAGTATATTGTTACGACAAAATCAAAATATTTATCAAATTTAGCTTCATAAAGCAGAGGTATTTCAGCAAAACCAAATTTGGAATTAACGTTTTCTTTTTTAAATAAAATGAGTTTATCTATTAGTAATGGGTAAATAAAATTTTGTAATTTCTCTCTAGATAGGTCGTTATTGTAAATTAAATTACTGATTTTTCCAATATTGAAATACTCAAGCTCAGGTAGTAATTTTAAGATTTGAGTTTGCAAAGCTATATCTTGATATAATTCTTTTATGCATCTATCGGCACAAAAAGTTTTATATCCTTTTTCTGCTAAATAATCTAAAATAAAAGTTTTGCCCGATGCATAGCTACCGGTAATACCTATTGCTAACATTTTGTTATAAAAATTTTATATTCATTAGCGAGTTTTATAGTTAATTCTTCTTCGACTATAATTACGTTATTTTTCTGAATAGCTACTCCTTTGTAATTATATTGAGCAAGATTCTTTATAGTATTAGGACCGATCGTCGGCATATCTAGCCTATTATCTTGACCTAATTTCGGTATTTTTACTAATACTCCTCCATAAGGATTTTTACGCAAATCTGCACATCTCGTTATTAAATTATCCGTTCCTTCGGCAGCCTCTATACCAAGTATGTAGGCACTTTCAACTATAACAGATTGTGCAATGTCGAATGAACTTAGATGATTTAATAATTTTATTCCAAGCTCGATATCATTTTTATCTGAACTTGTAGGGTTAGTATCGGTTATAATATTGGAGTCACCTTGTTGATTTTTATATATTTCATTACTTGAAATTACCTTGAAACCGTAACTTTCAAAAAAATCTGCTACTGTTTTTAGCAAACTATCATCTCCTCGAATTTTTTGTCCAACTATTGTGAAAAGCAATAAACCGCCTATTTTATCTACGGCTAAATTTTTAAAATTCGGTCTATTAATTCCGCCGATAAAAATAATATTTTTTACGTTATGCTCCTTAAAATATTTAATAGCTTCTCCGACCATGCCTATTTTAAAAAGCTTATATTCAAAATTTTTAATTTGATCTATATCGGCCTCGTCTTTAATTGCCGCTATATAACAACTGCCGCCTTGCTTTGTATAATTACCTGCTATTAAGTAAGGTAATGAACCTCTGCCGGCGATAATTCCAAGATTTGGTAGCATAAAATATTTTTCAAAAAGTAATATTTATTATAAGTATACAAATAATATAAGTCCATTTTTAATATAAATCTAGAATTCTTATTTGACCTTTACATTTTAATCAAATTAAGGCATAATATTTGGTGCTAATATAGCTATAGTAATAAACGTAATTTAGAATAGAGGTTACGGACTCGGGGGCAGTACCCGACGCCTCCACCAAAACTTTCTAAATAACTTGCTCCTAAAGGTAATTTGTACGTCGATCCGGTACTCGAATCCTCACGTACTAAGTGTATGCTGCGGTTCTGCGTTCCGTGTCTTCTTCAAATTCCTCTTTAATTAGCTGCGTCATTTAGATGTAATAATTCTTAAAGAGTAGACAATACGAAGTTCATCAAGTATTTTATGGGGGCGAAATAGGATCGACGTGCCTAATAAAAAAATTGCTTTTACTCGGGATGATTCCGCCGATGGTTTTTGCCATATGGGTCAAAACAAAGAAATGCAAACGATAATAATCGTTATGTAGGTGCTCCAGCTTTAGCTGCAGCTTAATCCTACGCGGCTTGGGGGTTTGCCGGGCAACAGAAAAACCCTCGCGTATACTCGTTTAATTTGAAAAATTGGTATTGCCTAAAAACGGTTGATATCGTCATTGCGAGCGACTGAAAGGAGTGCGACAATCCAGAAAATAATAAAAAAAATGCTAATTTTTAGCATTTTTTACTGGATTGCTTCGTCAAAACTTACAGTTTTTCCTCGCAATGACGTAAACTGTTCAAATTAAACTTCGTCTACCTATTTTTATTTTTAGAGTGTATATTTTATTTTTCTCATATGAATATTGAATATAAAAAATTTGTGAATGAATCTATACTAGAATTTGTGAAAAAAATTCTAACAAAAATTCAGCATGAAAATTTATATTGGGATCAGTTAATATACATATCGTACAGAACCGATAACCCTGCGGTAATTTTACCTTCAAAAGTTAAACAGGCATATCCAAAACAGATAACAATAGTACTGCAATATCAGTTTGAAAATTTAATAGTAAATGATACAGGCTTTTCTTTAACGGTAAGTTTTGACGGTGTTAAAGAAATAATTTACGTACCTTTTGATGCACTTATTAGCTTTGTTGATTCCAATAATAATTACAGTCTAACTTTTAATCAGTCGTTAAATATACAAGAAAATCACCAACATGAAGAGGAAATAAGTAATAATAAAAGTTATAAAACTTCATTATCTCCAAATCCAAATGTTATAATGTTAGATAAGTTTCGTAACTCTTCTAAACCTAAGCCTAGTTAATGCCCATATATGGATTCAAAAGTAGTTATATATACTGATGGTGCATGTGCAGGTAATCCTGGTCCCGGAGGATGGGGAGCTTTGCTTCAATTTAATGATACTAGCAAAGAAATATTTGGGTATGAGTTAGATACGACTAATAATCGTATGGAAATTATGGCAGCACTTGAAGCATTGAGGATTTTGAAAAAATCTTGTAACGTTGAGATTTATACCGATAGTAAATATTTGCAACAAGGAATTACCGCTTGGATTCATAATTGGGTAAAAAATAATTGGTGTAAAAGCAACAATGAACCCGTTAAAAATGCCGATTTATGGCAAAAATTATACGCAGAATTGAGTAAACATACTATTATTTGGAAATGGGTAAAAGGTCATGCAAATAATAGCGGTAATATTGCTGCCGATAAACTTGCAGCGCAAGGAAGAGAAACTGCTATAGAAATTTTAAAATGTCGTGGATAGATAAGTTTTTTATTACTTTTTTTCACAAAAAAGTAGGAGAAGATGAGTTTTTGAATCAATATTATGAAAGCCGTAATGTTGATTATTTAAGGCGTCCAAGGAGGTTTATTATTTATAAAAATGTAAATGAACCTACAAAAATTCCGCCAAGTTGGCACGCTTGGTTACATCATTTAGTAAATGAGATACCAAAAAATATTCAGCTTTTTCCGTGGCAAAAGAATAGATATCTTTCCAAACCAGCTTATAGAGAGGAATTTAAAGGAGAGACAGACATACGTGAGGATGCGAGTACTGGATCGACGTCTAAATTACCTCTAGAAGCGAAGTTTGGAATGTCTAATAATAAAATAGCTAAAAAGGCATCTAAAACATCAAATCTTAAATATAATAGATGGCAACCGTAATTAATTATAAAATATAAAAAAACAATGAAACAGAACATTATTGAGACAATTATTGGCTTTGTAGTATTAATTATTGCTTTGCTATTTTTGATTTTTGCCTACAAAACAGGTAGTT
Organism: Rickettsia helvetica; assembly: GCF_963970025.1. NCBI lineage: Bacteria > Pseudomonadati > Pseudomonadota > Alphaproteobacteria > Rickettsiales > Rickettsiaceae > Rickettsia > Rickettsia helvetica. The sequence continues at coordinate 182,548 of NZ_OZ018776.1, read as the reverse complement.
CTATAACTAGCTTAAAAGGTTATCAGGTAACTGCTAATTTTCAGAGTGCAGAGGGTATAGCAGTCGGAAGCGACGTAATGATCTCAGGTATAAAAATCGGTAGTGTAAAGAAAATTACTTTAGATCCAAATAGCTTTTATGCAAGTGTATATCTAAATATTAATGATGATGTTAAAATACCTAAAGATTCTAAAGCCCAAGTAGTCACCAGCGGATTACTTGGAGGTAAATATATTTCAATTGTACCGGGTAATGACGATGAAAATTTAGCGGCTAATGAAGAGATAAGATATACTCAATCAACAATTAATATTGAATCATTAATTAATAAAATTGTTTCTTCATTTGGTAGTAAGTAAAAACTCTCTAAAATTCAACCGAATCTATTCTGGATTCGGTTTTTTTTATTTTAAAATCTCATAAATTTATTTCAATAATGTTATTTAAGCTATTGTAAAGTGCTTATAAGAGGAGTATCCTATAATTGTAAGCAAATTACTTTGCTTAACAAAATATAAACTAATAAAGGAGTAAATTATGAAAGAATCAAATTCAAACTCTGCTAAAGAAGATGTCGAAGGTATCAAAAAGATATTGAAAGCTTAGTGTCAAGATTACGTAATTTAAAAGGTAAATCCGGAGATATTCTTGATGAGCAGTTAGGTAATTTATCATCCGTTATGGAATATTATAAAGATAAAGGAATGGATAAAGGTAAAGCTAATGTAGCGGATTTATGTGAGTCGACACGTGACCACCCTTTGTGGAGTCTCGCCTACGCTTTTGGTGCAGGCGTATTGCTCGCTATTCTTATGAAATAGGTAATTCAATGTTAAAATCTCTAATATATGAATTATTAAACAGTAGCATTAAGCAAGAAGAGAAATCTTATGGCAAACCATTTGTCTATTTTTTTAATATTCTAGGTTTAGTTTTAATAATTATTGCTAATTATTGTTATTGTTCGGATAGTACGGAATTTTATTTTCTTATGCAAAGCGGAATAATTTCTATTATATCTTCTATTAGATTATTTAAGATCAAAAAGTAGAGAGTTAGTAGAGAGCATAAGTACGCCGTTTACTGACTTAGTTTCAATAAGACCTTAATAAGATATTTACCTACGATAATTCGCTATATTCCAAGTACCGTACTGACATTTTTAGTATGTACTTATATTAAAAGAAAATTCTTAAAAAATGTTACATATCCACTTTTAGGTAAGTAGTAATTTATTTCTCGGTTTAGGTAACTCTAAACCGAGTTTTAAATAACTCTATCTTACTTAAAAATATAGTTTCAATATTAAGCTCTTGACACCGAATTTTGTAAGATTCGCTTATACGCTTCATTAAGCTCACTTTTAAATTTGTTATTTGAGTTTCTGATTTTGTTTTTGGGAAATCTCATTATCTTAACCAAGTATATGAAAGTGTTTAAGCTTTCTTCATCGTCTTTGGTCAATTATATAAGGTACTTTGACATATATAAGCATTTGATGTGTTTTGTCCGATATTTTATTTTTCTCTAAAAACGTATATAATTTATGAGTATTATTATGTTCATCTTGTATACTAAACGCTTTATTTACTGCAACTGATTTATCGGATTTTGACATAAAATCATCAATAAACTTTTCTTCAATTTCATAACACTCTAAATGTATAGCAACAACTAGAAACTTCTTAAATGTTTCCACAATGATCTTCTTCGCTTTTTCAGGTGATTTAGCTCCTAAGGTTTGCACGTTATGAATACGATCAAATAATTTTATAAGTGCGGTATCATATCTTTTTTGCTTAATTAATAGGTTTAGGCTTTCTTCGGCACTGATTTTTCCGTGAGGTTTAATTCTAGTTAAACCTTCTACATGTTTTGCTATTTCTTTGCCAAAAATTTCGATGATCATCTTTTCAGTACGCTCTGTATCCTCAATAGTATCGTGAAGTAGAGCAGCATTTATCATGTTAGAAGTATAAAGTTTAGGGGCTGCGTCTGCTACAAACTCCGCAAGCATAATCGCTACCTCAATTGGGTGAGAGTAGTAAGGATCCGATTGACGCAAATTTGCAAGCCGTGATATTTACGGGCGTAGTAGATACCTTTTTTGACTTCCTCTATATCAACAGGATTTTTTACTTTAGTGTTTAAATATTCGAGTTTATCAATTAGCTTTTTAGCGTAAACGCAAATTTCAAACTTTTCTTTCCAAGAGCTTATATCTTCCATAAAAGTTATTTTATTTATATTAATAATAGTTGATTATAATTAAAGCAAAAGTTAAAAAATTGCAATAACAAATAATTTTTTAACTTTAAATAGATTAATAACTTTTGGTTATATTGTATTTAAACAACTTCATTCTGTTTTATTATTTACTTTTGCTTCTTGTTCTTGCTGTAATTTATACTCTGCTGCTTTTTCTTCTATATAGTTAAAAAAGAAATAACAAAAAGTTAAAAAACTAGTAAGAATAATAGCAAATATTATTAATATTAACTTAAGCTTTTTCCTTGCATTTTGAGCTTTTAAACGCTTTGCCTCCTCTTCATCTACTAATTTAACTCAGAGGTTAAAATTTCTTCTTCTTTATTTTCCATATTTTAACTCTTAAAAATTAAATTATATTATGAATGACAGAGTTTAATTATCATTTAAGAGAAGTAATCTATAGAAGTAATTAAAATAAGTCAATGACTATAATTACTACAATCAATAATTATAGTTTTATAAATTTAATTCACCTATAAATATAATTATTTAGAGTTGAAAAGATCGTCATTGTTTCCGCGGGAATGACATACGATCCGTGCAACAAAGCCGCTTTTAGCTAGGAATGACATCAAAGCGTTAAGCTCCAATACAAAGCAATTCTTTTTAGGCAATACTGTCAAAACAATAATGTTCTTAATTGACTTTTTGGAAGTTATATAGAATCATAACCGAAATGGCAAAATGTTATTTTGGGGCTTAGAAACCTCTTGCTATTATGGTGATGCATCAGCCATTATATGGTGTAATCCTCAGCATTTATGGTTGGGGATGACGGATAGACATGTCCAGAGCTTATAAGGGTTACTTTGAGCTTAAAATCTATTGTGAACTGTTAGTAGCGGTTTTTCTAACTCCCCAACCACCATAAAATATTTTGTGGTGGTTAAAACTTAAAAATCTAAGTTTAACTAAACGGGGTAGAACCAATATGCTTGACACCAAAAAAATAATAATCTTTCTAACACCACTCTCAAATTCTGAAAATCGTAAGCGTCGTAGAGAACTCCTTAATTCATATTGTCGGCAAAATAATTTCACTATATTAAAAATCCTAGAATAAAGCTCATTTGATCATGGTATTTTAAGAGGGCTAGTTTGATCAAATCGTATACGAGCCTAAAGGAACCATTACTGCTTTTATTGAAGATAAATTATTAAACACTCCAAATAGTATAGTTCTCTTTTCAGTAATTGGGACTTTATATTTACTTGGACTGATTAAAACGGAAATATATAATAAATCTTATACTGAGTTAAAACTTTTTGGATCAATACTTGACGATTTTTTAAGTATTGCGACCTTTAATCTTAATTTTTATATTCCAGGATAAATTATGGGGCTGTTAACAAAACAGCTTTAAAATTATTTTGTTAACAGTCCCATAGTGTGTTAAGATATTGCTTTTAAAAATAAGTGATTATCAGTGTCAAAATTTTCTTTTAATATTCATCATCAGCATAAAAAAGCTAGAAGCGGTATTATTGCAACTGCACACGGTGAGATTCGTACTCCCGCCTTTATGCCGGTCGGAACTAGAGGAACGGTTAAGGCAATGCTACCTGAATCGGTAGCCGAAACGGGGGCGGATATACTGCTTGGTAATACGTATCACTTAATGCTTCAGCCGACTGCCGAGCGTATAGCACGTCCTGGCGGTCTGCATAAATTCATGAATTGGGATAAGCCGATATTAACCGATTCCGGCGGTTTTCAGGTAATGTCGTTATCGAAGTTACGCAAGATAACCGAAGAGGGAGTAAGCTTTAGCTCTCATATTAACGGCGATAAATATATGTTAACTCCTGAGCGTTCTACTGAAATACAATATCTGCTCGGTAGCACGATCACTATGGCTTTTGATGAATGTACGCCTTACCCTGCAACCTTTGAAGAAGCTAAAACTTCTATGCAGCTTACGACTAGATGGGCGAATAGATCAAGAAAAGCTTTTATTAAGCGGGAAGGCTATGCACAATTCGGCATTATGCAAGGTAGTGTTTATGAAGAATTACGTGAGCAATCGGCTATGGATCTAGTAGAACTCGATTTTGAGGGCTATGCTATAGGTGGGCTTGCAGTGGGTGAGGGGCAGGAGCTTATGTTTAAAGTACTTGATTATGCTCCTGATTTTCTGCCGCAAAATAAGCCACGCTATTTAATGGGAGTTGGTAAGCCTGCTGATATTATCAGTGCGGTTAGTAGAGGTATAGATATGTTTGACTGCGTAATCCCGACACGCTCAGGTCGTAACGGTCAGGCTTTTACCAAATACGGCACGGTAAATATCCGCAATAGCAAATATGCCGATGATAACGAGCCGCTTGAACATGATTGCCTATGTCCTGCTTGTAAAAACTATAGTAAAGCTTATATACATCACTTAGTTAGAATCGGTGAAATACTTGGAGCAATGTTAATGACGTGGCATAATCTAACATATTTTCAAAACCTCATGAGCCGTATTAGAGAATATATTAAACTAGGTAAAGATTTTGATTTTAGTTCTTAACACGCTCTTAGTTGACTAATTATAAAATATGTCTTATTATATGTACATGTACTTAAATATGTCATATTATGGAAGCAATATCTTACACTAAAGCAAGAAATAATTTTGCAGATATTATGGAAAGAGTTTGTGCAGATCACACTTCAGTGGTTGTAACTAGACAAAAACAAAAACCGGTGGTTATTATGTCTCTTGAAGACTATAATGCTATGGAGGAAACTTTATATTTATTAAAAAGCCCTAAAAATGCTGAAAGACTAAAACGAGCAATTAATGATTTTGAAGCAAATAAAAACTTTAAAACAATGTCTTTATAATGGAAATATCATTTCACATTGATGCATGGGCAGATTATTTGTACTTTCAAAAAAATGATATAAAAATTCTAGAAAAAATAAATGAGCTAATTAAAGATATTACACGTTCTCCCTTTACGGGAATCGGTAAGCCTGAAGGCTTAAAGTACAATTTATCAGGCTATTGGTCTCGCCGGATTAATCACGAACATAGGCTAATATATACTATTAAAGGTAAAACCGTTTATATATTACAATGTAAATATCATTATTAAATCCGAATTTTAAATAAAAGTATGAACTACTAATGCAAAATATTGATTTAATATCTGAAGAAGAAGCAAAAAAATTACTAGAAGAGTTAGCTGATAAAATAGAACGCTATAATCATGCTTATTATATAGAAGATAATACTTTAGTTTCAGATGCTGAATATGATCAGATATTTAATACCCATCTCAAGTTAGAACAAAAATTTCCTCATTTAATTTTAGAAAATAGTCCTAGCAAAAAAGTAGGGGCTAAAATAGCAAATAAATTTGCAAAAGTTACGCATCAAGCACCAATGCTATCTCTTAGTAATGTCTTTGATGAAGAAGACGTTAAAGATTTTGTAGATCGTATAAAAAACTTCTTACGTCTTGATGAGTTTGCTCCTATCTTTTGCGAGCCTAAAATAGACGGTTTGTCTTTTTCTGCTATTTATAAAAACGGGCTGCTTACAACGGGAGCTACAAGAGGTGATGGATATGTCGGTGAGGATATAACGGCAAATATTAAAACAATCAAAAATTTTCCTCATAAAATAGATAATGCTCCGGAGTTTTTAGAAGTACGAGGGGAAATTTATATTGAAAAACAAGATTTCTTAAACCTAAATAAAGAACAAGAAGAGCAGGGCAGAGATAAATTTGCTAACCCCCGTAATGCTGCTGCCGGATCACTTCGTCAGCTTGATTCTTCTATTACCGCTAAAAGACCGCTAAAATATTTTGTTTATTCAGGAGGGATAACTGAACAGAATCTCGCTTCTTCACAAGATCAATTACTTACAAAATTAAAAGAACTCGGCTTTAACATTAATGAAATATCTAAACTTGCGAGTTCTGAAGAAGAAATATTTATCTTTTATGAATATCTCAAAACAAATAGAGAAAATTTACCTTATGAAATTGATGGGGTAGTATATAAGCTAAATGATTTTGCACTACAAAATAGAATGGGCTTTATTACACGAAGTCCACGCTTTGCTACTGCTCATAAGTTTCCGGCTATAATAGGACAAACAAAGTTACTTTCTATTACTGTGCAGGTCAGTAGAACTGGCACGTTAACTCCTGTAGCCGAGCTTGAACCCATAGAAATAGGCGGGGTAACCGTTAGCAGAGCAACTTTGCATAATTTCCAAGAAATTATACGAAAAGATGTGCGTATTGGCGATTATATATTCTTGCAGCGGGCAGGTGACGTTATTCCTCAAATCACAGGAGTTGATATAGGAAAGCGTTCCAATGATACAACAGCATTTTATACTCCTTTATTTTGCCCGTCATGCAATTTTAAATTGCATTATGTTCCTGAAGATATTATTATACGCTGTGATAACGGTCTTAATTGTCCTGCTCAGAATTATGAGCGTATCCGTCATTTTGTCTCGAAAAATGCTATGGATATTGAAGGACTTGGACGTAAGCAAGTTGAGTTTTTAATAGATAAGGGATTAATTAACAATCCATTCGATATTTTCTTTTTAAAAGAAAAAAATGAAGCTAGTTTAACAAAACTTGAAAATATGGATGGGTGGGGTAAAAAATCAGTAGAAAATCTTTTTAAAAATATAGAAAAATCAAAGAACGTTAGCTTGCCAAGATTTATATATGCATTAGGTATAAGGCATATCGGTGAGCAAAACGCTAAATTGCTTGCTAGAGAGTTTGGCAGCTATAATAATTTTATAACTCAAATGGAATTGCTTAGCAAAAATGACCCTGATATCTATCAAACACTAAACGATTTAGAGGGGATCGGCGATAAGATTCTAGTAGATATTATTGATTTTTTTGATGTTAAAGAAAATATTGAGCTTATCAAAAAACTTGGTGAAATATTAAATATTGAAGATTATAAAGAGACTAGAGAACAAAGTAGTTTAATAGGCAAGATAGTAGTATTTACCGGTAGTTTACCGATGATATCTAGAGCGGAAGCTAAAGCAATGGCTGAAAAGCTTGGAGCTAAAGTTGCAGCTAGCGTATCATCTAACACGGATTTAGTAATAGCTGGTATTGATGCAGGTAGTAAACTTAAAAAAGCTAAAGAGCTGGGAATTAAAATTATTGATGAAGAAGAATGGCTTATGCTTATACAAAATGTTTAAAACAAGGCATTGCTAACTAAATAAAAAACCCGATGTCATTCCCGCTTCTGCGGGAATCCAGTAATAAAAAGGTATAAATATATTGAATTTTTAATATTAAAAGCTCAATTTATTTCGCTTTTTCCTGGATTCCCGCAGAAGCGGGAATGACATCGGGAGGCTAAACTACACCATAAAACAACTTTTTCTAGGCAATGCTAAACTTTTTGACAGAGATAGAACAGTTATTACAAAACATATTAATAAAATTCTGAATGAAAGAGAGCTAGACAATATAGTATGTGCAAATTTTGCACATGTTGCCGCTGACGGTAAAGCATATCTATAGGAATAAGAACTAATGAATAAAGAAATAAAAAGTCAGGTAGTAATTTATCAAGACGAAAATGGGGAAGTTAATGTTGAGGTTAAAATAATAGACGAAACTGTTTGGCTATCTTTAATCAAATAGCAGAACTATTTGCCCGAGATAAATCAGCAATTTCAAGGCATTTAAAGAAGGAGAATTAGAAGAAAACACAACTGTTGCATTTTTTGCAACAGTTCAAATAGAAGGAGAGCGGAGTGTCGAAAGACAAGTAGAATACTATAATTTAGATGCAATAATATCAGTAGGATATAGAGTAAATTCTAAGAGAGGGATCGCTTTTAGAAAGTGGGCTACTAACTTACTTAAAGAATATCTCATTAAAGGTTATAGTATTAATCAAGATAAAATTACTCAAAAGAAATTAAATAATCTACAACAAACAGTAGAACTATTAACTAATACTTTGATAAATCAAAATTTGGTAAATAGTACAGGACAAGAATTAATTAATCTTATAAGGAATTACTCTAAAACATGGGAGATATTAGTTAAATATGATGAAGACAAATTAAATCCACCGACAAAATTACAGTCAGAAACTAATGAATTATAAGCTATCAAGAATCTATAGAAGCAATTAAAAAGTTAAAACAAGCATTAGGCAAACAAGAGGATGTGGAAATAAGTAATTTATTTGGAGTTGAAAGAGACAATAGTTTTAAAGGAATTTTAGGTAATATTGATCAAATCAATTAAAGTAAAAATATAAAATCAGCCATGCGGATTTAGTAGTACAGTATGATTTAACAAACAAAAATAGCAAATGTATATATGCAAAAAACTTAGGTCTAATAATTAATAACCCTAAACAAAATAAGATTTTTTTACAAAAATTCCATAATAAAAACCCAGCAGAATTTAATAAAGCAGCCGAAGTAAAAATAGCTGATATAAAGGCAGTTGTAACAAAACTAAATTCAAAATATAAGTTTCTCTCTAAACCGGAAGCTAGCTATTTTGCAAAAAAACAAACTCATAGGAATAATATCTCGGAATTAACCAAGCTTGATAAAATAATTAGTACAATACCGCTTATGATGTCGGAATATGAACCGAAAATTACTAGCCATTACGGAACTAGGAAAAGTCCTCATAAAAAGAAAAGAAAAAAGAAATATTTCCATAGCGGTATTGATTTACAAGCTAAAAAAGCAGCACAGGTATATGCAGCAGCAAGCGGAATTGTTATAAAAGCCGCTAGAGCACCTGATTACGGGAATTTTGTTGAGATTAAACACGGACGCAAATTTGTTACGAAATATGCTCATTTAAAAGAAATACAAGTTAAAGAAGGAAACAAAATTAAGCGTGGTCAATTTATCGGTATATAAGGCAGAACCGGTAATGCAACGGGTGAACATTTGCATTTTGAAATTCTACTAGACAATAAAGCAATCGATCCGTTTGACTTTATTTTTAACTGCTGTAAATGTTAAACTATGATCAAACTTTTATATCCTAAATTTTGGCAGAGGCGAAATATTATAGCTTATTTGCTTTTGCCTATAAGCTTGATATATCAATTTTTAGGCTATTTACGAGCTAGTTTAGCCCGTCCTATTATGTTGCCTGCTAAAGTTATTTGTGTCGGTAATTGTAGCGTAGGAGGTACGGGTAAGACGCAGATAGTAATGTATCTAGCCAAATTACTAAAAGCTAGAAATGTAAGTTTTATAATAATTACTAAGGGTTATGGTAGCAAGCTTAAAAACTCAGCTATTGTAAATGCAAGACATACTGCTACAGAGGTAGGAGATGAGGGAGTAATACTTGCAAAGCATGGAACAGTTATTGCTACTAAAAATATCAAAGAGATTTTACCGTTAATTAGCAAGTTTAAACCTGATGTAATAATAGTTGATGATTTCCTACAAAATCCTCATTTTCATAAAGATTTTACTATAGTTTCAGTAGATAGCCAAAGGCTTTTCGGCAACGGCTTTCTAATTCCTGCCGGTCCTTTAAGACAATATCCAAATAAAGCCCTTGATGCAGCTGATTTAATTTTTTTAGTCAGTAGCACCAATGATAAAATACCAAATATTTTAACTCCTTATGTCAATAAGTTAATAAATGCTCAAATAGTTCCTTCAAATAATATAGATAAAACTAAAAATTATTTTGCTTTTAGCGGCATCGGTAATCCTGAGCATTTCTTTTCTACTTTAAAAAATTACGGATTAAATATAACCGGTTACAAAATTTTTCCTGATCATTATAATTATTTACAAGCAGATTTAGAAAATTTATATTCATTAGCTAAAGAGCATAATACTACCTTAATTACTACAAGAAAAGATCATGTTAAGTTTAATGATTTAAACAATAATATTGTCTGTCTAGATGTAGAACTATCTATAAACAACTCTGATTTATTAAATGAAAAAATTTTTAAAAAAGCTCAGATATTTAATTGAGTATTTTATCGTCGTTATATTCCTTAAAGTAGTAGGAATATTCGGTATAGATAAAGCGGCAGATATTTGTAGTTTTATAGCAAGAAAAGTCGGTATATTATTTGCCGTTAATAAAATTGCTAGACGCAATATTAAAGCAGTATTCGGCGATATGTGTGATGTTGAAAAAATCATAGATCAGACTTGGGATAATTTCGGTAGGTTTATCGGTGAATTTACATATGTCGACAAGATGGATGAAGCCGAGTTAGAGCGTAGAATCAAAATAATCGGTATAGAAAATATTAAAAAACTTGAAGGACAACCCTTTTTATTATTTAGCGGTCACTTTGCCAATTGGGATATTAGTCTTAAGATTCTTCATAAATCTTATCCGAAAGTTGCCGTAATTTATCGTAAAGCAAATAACCCGTATGTTAACAAGTTGGTTAATGAAAGCCGTGCCGGTGATAAATTAAGACTTATACCGAAAGGTCCTGAAGGTAGCAGAGCTTTAGTTAGGGCTATCAAGGAGAGCGAATCTATTGTTATGCTTGTTGATCAAAAAATGAATGATGGAATTGAAGTGCCTTTTTTAGGGCATCCTGCTATGACTGCAAACGCCATTGCTAAAATTGCTTTGCAGTATAAATATCCAATTATACCTTGTCAAATCATTAGAACTAAAGGCAGTTATTTTAAAGTAATAGTTCACCCGCAATTAAAGTTTGAACAAACCGGTGATAATAAAGCCGATTGCTATAATATTATGCTTAATATTAATCAAATGCTAGGAAAATGGGTTAAGCAAAATCCTTCTCAATGGTTTTGGTTTCACAATAGATGGAAGAAATGAAACGTCATTGCGAGCGACCGCAAGGAGCGTGGCAATCCAGTAAAAAATGCTAATTTTTAGCATTTTTTACTGGATTGCTTCGTCAAAATTTTTAATTTTTCCTCGCAATGACGAAAAAAACTGAACCACGTAACAATAATTAAGAAAACATATTCCTTAATTTTTCAAGTACTTCTTGAGCGTGATTTTTAGCATTTACCGATCGCCAAATATGCTTAACAACGCCTTCTTTATCAAGTAAAAATGTAGCTCTATCAATGCCCATATATTTTTTACCGAACATTGATTTTTCTATCCATACCCCTAATTGTTCACATAAATTTGAATTTGCATCAGAGGCTAAATCAAATCCTAAACTATATTTTTCTTTAAATTTATCATGAGAGTCAAGCTTATCTTTGGATACTCCGATAATTACCGTATTAAGTTTATCAAATTCCGGTTTTAGCTTGTTAAAATCTTGTGCTTCAATAGTACATCCAGGTGTATCATCTTTCGGATAAAAATATAATACTACGAATTTTCCTTTTAAATCCGATAGTTTAATTACTTTATCTTTACCTATGTGTAAAGATAAATCAGGAGCTTTTTTTCCTACTTCTAATGTCATAACATCCTCAAATTTATTTGATACAAATAACTATATATTAAATATGTATTTTTTAAAATTGTTTTTTAAAGTTATATATATTTATGATTCTGATATATAATACCTAAGTTTAATTTTTATTAACTATTTTCAAAAAGAGGTTTTATGAGAACTATAGGGGAAGCACTTGAAGAATTACATAATAATCTTAAAGGTTCTGCTAAAATTATTACTGCCAATTTTAATAAAAAATGTCATGAAGTGGCGGATAAATTATCTGTCAAAATTAATGATTTAGAGAAATATGCTAAGGATAGTAAAGATCATTCTTTAGAAACTATAAAAGAGCAATATAAAAATTTAACGCAAGGGTTGCAGGATTATCAGAAAATTAAAGATGATATAAGTAGAAGAATATAGACAAACTCTTGTGAAAAAACTTGATGATTTAAGTAAGAAAGTTGAACAGTATAATAATAAACACAAAAATTAATTAGGAGAATATAATGAAAAAATTTTTAATAACATTAGGTGCTACCGCTACTTTATTATTAACGCCTAGCATTTTTGCAGATTCGCCTACCAAGGACGAAACAAAAGCAAATGAAGTGTAAACTGAAGAAGTAGCTACAAGCAGTACAAAAACAATTACCGAAAACTTACAGGAATTAAAAGACAATTTAACAAACCTAGCCCAAATGGGAACTGATAAATTTAATCAGACCTTAAGCAATACTTATGATCAGATAGCACAAAGTATTACAGAGATAAAAGAAAACATGAAAGATCAGAAAGATAAAAAAAGTGAAGAACTGCAAAAGTCTATAGATGATATAAAAGTAAAGATGGAAGATTATAAAAAAGCGGGAAGCAAGAAGCAAGAAAAAATACATCAGCACCTTGTTGATAAATTAGAAGAGCTAAATAAAAATATTAATGAATATAATAACGATAAAGAAAAAGCAAATTCGTAATTTTATTTAGCTTGTCATCCCGCGACTTGATCGCGGGATCTCAGAATACAAACTGTAATCGTGGTCAAGCCACGGTATGATAATATACCATTAAAAAATCGGTATTATTTATGACTATTACCAAAGAAAAAATTGCAGCTATGTTAAGCTCCAAATTGGGTTTTTCAAATAATTTATGTGAAGAAACAGTTAATATGGTTTTTCTAACGTTTTAGAAATAGCAAAGAAACAAAAATTAACTTTAAAGAATTTCGGTAGCTTTGAGGTTAAACAAAAAAATCCACGTCCCGGAATAAATTTTCATACTAAATCACCGATAATTATAGAATCAAAAAAGAATTTATGTTTTGTCCCTTCTTCTAAATTAAAAGCTTTAATTAACGAATATGACAAGCAATAAATTAACAAAAAAATATTATTCTGCTAGTGAAGTGATTAAGCATTTAAATATTACTTTACATCAATTAAGATATCTAGAGACAAAAATCCCTGATTTATCTAATTATAAAATAAATAATAGAAAATATTATACTGCTAATGATATTGATCTACTTCAAAAATCTTTAAATAAAGATATTACATCTCTTCCTACCGCTAGAATCGATGTATTACTTACCAACTTCCATAATTTATCTCTTCAAATAAAAAAATTCTTGCCGATGCTTCGATGACTTGCGTATAGTACTTGTCATATCACGTTTTAAAGAAAAGAAAGGAGCATATTATGACAATAAGACAAATGGTAAAGCCGGTAATTATAGGTATATCAGGTCCTGAATTAACCGATGCCGAAAGAGAATTATTTGAAGAGCATAATCCTTTAGGTGTAATTTTATTCCGTCGTAATATTAGAAAGAATGATAACGGTGAGCAGGATAAAGAAGCCCTTATTAAGCTTATTGCAGATATAAAAGAAGTATTAGGGGAAAATACTATCATCTCTATAGATCAAGAGGGCGGTAGGGTAAAAAGGTTCATAGCACCGACTTTTTATGACGCTCCGGCTGCTCAAACTTTTGTTGATGTGCAAGAGTGCAAACAAAACTATAGCAATATAGGCAAAGAGCTGAGAGAAGTAGGAATTAATTTAGATTTTGCACCGGTAGCGGATTTGATCCATGAAGGAGCAGACAAGATAGTCGGAGATAGAAGTTTTGGCTCAGAGCCGGAAGTAGTCGTACCTTTATGTTTAGCTGCTATAGACGGATTACAAGAAGAGAAAGTCAGGGCTTGCATCAAGCATATTCCTGGTCATGGTAGAGCTACGGTGGATAGCCATAAAAAATTACCGATTGTCGATGCTAGTATAGAAGAGTTAGAAAAAACAGATTTTAAAGTATTTAAAGAGTTAGCGAAGCACGATAATATTAAGCTCGCTATGACGGCACATATAATTTACAAAGCTCTTGATCCAAACAACCCCGCGACTCTATCTAAAATAGTTATTGATTATATTAAAAGTAATATTGGTTTTAAAGGGCTTATTATTGCCGATGCAATAGATATGAAAGCTTTAAGCGGTAATATGAAAGATATTACTAAAGGAGTTTTAGATGCAGGCGTAGATATAGTACTTGAATGTACCGGAGAATTTAATAAAATGTCTGAAGTTTTAGGTAGTGTTTTGGAAGGTTCTATAGATAAATTTTCTGACTTATTTATTGCTTAATGCTATTATTCATTTAATGTCATACCGCGGACATAGTCTGTGATGCAAGATCCCGTGATCAAGTCACGGGATGACAACGGAACTGCACAACGGCAGGTATTTAGCTGTAAAATGGCTATTAAGGAACTTATTCAATTAATCTAAGTTAAAATTAATTAAACAATTATATTGAAAAAAGTTATTTTTACTATTAATCTGTTTTTTAATTTTTAGTTAAAGAATTTATTTTATAAATCACTTGAATAGTATTCAATGAACAGTTTTGTGGATTTAAGTTCTAAAAGCTATAGGTAATATTTACTAAGAATAGAGATATATAGAATTTTAGGTAGTAGGAGGGGATTTGATGTATGATATTACTAATCTGCTTAAAGAAGATTTAAATAAAGCAGATATAGCAAATGAGATATATCTGCGTCTTAAAGAACCTTATTCTGTTTTAAAAAAGATGCAAAGGAAAGAAGTGCCGATTGATGCATTGAAAGACTTAATTGCATGTAGGATTATAGTTAAATCTAAAGCTCTATGCTATAATGCTTTGGACGTAGTTAAGAGTTCTCCGCATTTAGATTGGTTATACACCAAAGATTATATCAATAGACCAAAAAGCAACGGCTATCAGTCTCTTCATAATATAATGCAGCTTTTACACTCTAAACGTAATTTTGAAATACAGATAAGAAGTGAAGATATGCATAAAGATGCCGAGCTTGGTAGAGCAGCTCATTTAAATTACAAAGCAGAACAAGACCGTCATTTGAAAAAAGTTTTTGACGTTACTAATGACATGATACTTTCTAAAGCATGTCAAATGGTGAAACAATTTGAAGGATTAGAAGAGCAAATTGTAGAATATGAAAAAGAAATTATGCGTATTTGGGATACTAAATACGACGAAATGCTAAAATGGGAAAATACTGCTGAAGTGCTAATATTTAACGAAGAGTAGTTTTCTCGTCATTGCGAGCAAGCATTGCCAATGTGGATACCCAACCCGTCATTGCAAGCGACTGCAAGGAGCGTGGCAATCCATAAAAATAATAAAAAATGCTAATTTACAGAATTTTTTACTGGATTGCTTCGTCAATTGCTATGCAATTTCCTCGCAATGACAACCCCGAGACCACGGAATGACATAATTGTGATAAAAATATAACATTTATTAAAACTTTATAAAAAAACTATGGCGATGCTTGTAATTATATACAATATATAGTATGCTCAGCCCATAGTTTAGAAACTATTGAAACAAAATATTAGGTTATTTTCTTGTTCGGTGCGGGTAATTTTTGCCTGTAGCCGGTTATATTGTATAATACTAGGTACTAAATTTTTAACTTAAATATAGGAAAAAAATATGGCTCAAAAACCAAATTTTCTAAAAAAATTAATTTCTGCAGGATTGGTAACTGCTTCCACAGCTACCATAGTAGCCGGCTTTGCAGGCTCAGCTATGGGTGCTGCTAATCGCGATATTAACGCAAACGTTAATCTAGATGTTGTTGGTATTCCTGGGATAGTAACAGGTGATTCTTTAACTTATGTTGTACAAGCAGGCGGTCCTTGCACTGCTACGGCTACCGGAGGAAATGATAACGGTGGTAATGCTACAGTACTTTTCGGTTCGATTAACATGTTACAAAACGGTGTTTTTGCAGTTAACGGTGCAGATATAGCTATTGGTTCTGTTTCCGGTACTGCAGGTCAATTATTAACAGTTAATATTGCAGGAAATACCTTAACTTTAAATGGTGCTCCTGGAGTTGCAGCTTTTCCTGTAAATACTTACACTAACCTCGGACCTGTTAATTTTGTAGATGCTGCTGCTGTATTCAAAGTTAGCCTTGCCGCTAACGGTGCAGACGGTACTAAAACAGCTATTTTCGGTAATACTGCTACTTTTAATGGTACTGCTGCAGGTAAAGGTATAATTAATATTGATAACGGAAATATAGCTATATTTAACGGTACAATCGGTAATAATAACGGTATACAGGGTCTTACCCTAACTGGAAATGCACAGGCTACTTTGAACGCAAATACTAAGTTTGATGGTACTGTTGGAGCCGGTAGTGTAAGTTTGGACAACGGTTCTATATTAAATGTTGCAGATGGAGTTAATATAACCGGTATTACTGCAGTGAATAATATATCTATTGACGGTAAAGCTGCTAATGACGGTACGGTAAATTTCTTAGGTGATTCCGCGGTTAGTACAGATATAGGTGCTAATAATGCTATAGCTGCGGTTAATGTTGCTGGAGAGTTAACGTTCCAAGGTGGAAACAATGGCGGTGGCGGTACTTTTACTGCTCAAGCTATTAATTTAACTAGTGCTGGTTCCTTAATTAAATTTACAACACAAGATCATGCTGTAACAGGTAATATACTTAATACTAGCGGGACTAATAACCAAGGCGGTTTCAGTGTTAATGGCGGTGATGTAACAGTTACCGGTAATATCGGTGCTGACGGTAATAGTTTAGCTACAATTAATTTTGAAACCGATGATAGTTTAATAGTACATAAAGCAGCTATAAATGCTACAAACGCTCTTTTTATTCAAAATGTCAATACTGCTACAGCTAATACCGGTATATTAAAATTACATGGTACAAATTACGCTATTAACGGTAATATCGGTGCTAATAACGCTTTAAAACTTGTTGATTTAGCAGATGACGATAATGGTGCTGCTACAAACTTCACTTTAAAGCAAGGTAGCTCAATTAAGGCTCAAAATATATCTTTAGCTGATATACAAGATAATACTCTCACCTTAGAAGAAGGTACAACCATAACCGGTGATATCATAAATACAAAGGGAAATGGTAATGGTACAATCGTTTTAACCGGTAATGCAACTATTAACGGCGGTATAGGTGTTGATATTGCTGCTGGTGGTAATCTTGGTAAAACTATCAAAAATATTAATTTAGGCGGTAAGGATTTATCTTACGGCGGAAACACTGTTAAGGTTCAAAGTGCTCCTAATAACGGTATTAATTTTGCAGCTAATGAGACGTTATCTTTAACTAATACTACAGATCCTATATTAATTGCTTCTGATATTATAACTACCGATAAGCAAGGTATAATTGACGGAAGTGCATTAACAAATGATCAAACTTTAACTATCGCAGGTAAAATCGGTATTGTTGATATTATAAATAATCCAGCTCAAAATGTGGCTCTTGGTCAATTAAAGATTGGTTCAAGTAAAACAGCTTTAAATAGCGGTAATGTTGCTATTAATGAGTTAGTTATTGGAAATAACGGTTCAGTACAATTCGCTCACAACACTTATTTAATAACAAAAACTACAAATGCTGCCGGTCAAGGTAAAATAACATTTAATCCTGTTGTAGCTAATAATACAACTCTTGCAGACGGTACAAATTTAGGTAGTGCTGCAAACCCACTTTCTGAAATTAATTTTGGATCTAAAGGAGCTAATGCTGATACTCTATTAAATGTTGGTAAAGGTGTAAATTTATATGCTACTAATATTACTACTACCGATGCTAACACAGGTTCTTTCGTCTTTAATGCCGGTGGAACAAATATAGTAAGCGGTACAGTCGGTGGGCAGCAAGGTAATAAGTTTAATACTGTAGAATTAGATAACGGTACTACGGCTTACTTCTTAGGTAACGCAATATTTAACGGTGAAACTACAATTGAAGCTAATTCTACCTTACAAATCGGTGGTAATTATACTACAGATTTTGTCACATCTGCCGATAATACCGGTATAGTAAAGTTCGTTAATGCTGATCTTATTACCGTAACAGTACAAAAACAAGCTGGGGTTGTTGATGCATTAAAGCAAATAACAGTGTCTGGTTCCGGTAATGTAGTGATTAATCAAACCGGTAATGCAGCTAATCCTGGTGTGGTGACTGATACAATTGCTTTTGCAGATGCAAGTTTAGGTACAAGTTTATTCTTACCTAGCGGTCTTCCATTTAACGACGCAGGCAACACAATTCCTTTAACAATTAAAAGTACAGTAGGTAATGGTCCGGAAGGTGACTTTAATGTTCCTAGAGTGATTGTTTCAGGTATTGATAGTGTAATCGCTGACGGTCAAGTAATCGGTGATCAAGATAATATCATAGGTCTAGGTCTTGGAAGTGATAACGGCATAATCGTTAATGCTACTACATTATATGCAGGTATCGGTACTGTAAACGATAATCAAGGTACTGTGACTCTTAGCGGCGGTGTTCCTAATACCCCTGGTACAATTTACAGTTTAGGTATTGGTAACGGTACACCAAAGTTAAAACAAGTAACGTTTACTACAAACTATAACAACTTAGGTAGTATTATTGCAACCAACGCAACAATTAATGACGGTTTAACTGTTACTACAGGCGGTATAGCCGGAAAAGATTTCGACGGTAAAATTACCCTTGGAAGTGCTAATGGTAACTCTAATGTAATTTTTGTTGACGGTACAAACTCTACTGCTACAAGTATGGTTGCTACAGCTAAAGCTAATAACGGTACTGTAACTTATTTAGGTAGTGCAGCTGTAGGTAATATCGGTAGCTCTAATGCTCTTGTAGCTTCTGTAAAATTTACGGGTCCTGCCGGTTCATTAGAAAAATTACAAGGAAATATATATTCTACAGCCACCAATTTTGGTAATGTTAACTTAAATGTTGCTGGGTCGAATATAATTTTAGGTGGCGACACAACTGCTATTAATGGTAATATTAATCTTGTAACAAATACCTTAACATTTGAAAGCGGTACTTCAACATGGGGAAGTAATACTTCTCTTAGCACAACGTTAACAGTATCAAACGGTAATATAGGTCATATCGTTATTGCGGAAGGTGCTCAAGTTAATGTAACAACTATAGGAACCACAACCATTAACGTACAAGATAATGCCAGTGCAAATTTCAGCGGTACAAAATACTATACCTTAATTGAAGGCGGTGCTCGTTTCAACGGTACTTTAAGAGATCCTAACTTTGCTGTAACCGGAAGTAATCGTTTCGTAAATTACGGTTTAATACGTGCTGCTAATCAAGATTATGTGGTAACCCGTACTAACGATGCAGCAAACGTAGTTACTAATGATATCGCAAATGGTCCGTTTGGAGGTGCACCTGGTGTAGGTCAGAACGTTACAACATTTGTAAATGCAACTAATACCGCAGCATATAATAATCTTCTTTTAGCTAAAAATAGTGCTGATTCTGCTAACTTTGTCGGAACTATTACTACCGATACAAGTGCAGCCGTAACTAATGCACAATTAGATATAGCTAAAGATATCCAAGCTCAACTTGGTAACAGATTAAGTGCGCTTAGATATTTAGGTACTCCTGAAACTGCTGAAATGACTGGGCCTGAAGCTGGAGCAGTACCGGCTGCGGTTGCTGCAGGTGATGAAGCTGTTGACAATGTAGCTTACGGTATATGGGCAAAACCTTTCTATACTGATGCACATCAAAGTAAGAAAGGCGGTTTAGCTGGTTATAAAGCTAAAACCACCGGTGTCGTAATCGGTTTAGATATGCTAGCTAACGATAACTTAATGATCGGTGCTGCTGTCGGTATCACTAAAACTGATATAAAACACCAAGATTATAAGAAAGGTGATAAAACCGACGTTAACGGTTTCTCATTCTCTCTATACGGTGCCCAGCAGCTTGTTAAGAACTTCTTTGCTCAAGGTAGTGCAATATTTAGCTTAAACCAAGTGAAGAACAAAAGTCAGCGTTACTTCTTCGATGCTAATGGTAATATGAGCAAGCAAATTGCTGCCGGTAATTACGATAACATGACATTCGGCGGTAACTTAATGGTCGGTTATGATTACAATGCAATGCAAGGTGTGTTAGTAACTCCAATGGCAGGACTTAGCTACTTAAAGTCTTCTGACGAAAACTATAAAGAAACCGGTACAACAGTTGCAAACAAGCAAGTTAACAGCAAGTTTAGCGATAGAACTGATTTAATAGTAGGTGCTAAAGTAGCTGGCGGTACTATGAACATAACTGATCTTGCGGTATATCCGGAAGCTCACGCTTTTGTGGTTCACAAAGTAAACGGTAGATTATCTAAAACTCAGTCTGTGTTAGACGGACAAGTTACTCCGTTCATCAGCCAGCCTGACAGAACTGCTAAAACATCTTATAATTTAGGTTTAAGTGCAAGCATAAGACCTGATGCTAAGATGGAATACGGAATCGGTTACGATGCTCAGATTGCAAGTAAATATACTGCACATCAAGGTACTCTAAAAGTCCGTGTAAACTTCTAATCGCTCCCGATTAGCAAGTTTATAAGTTCCTCAAGAAAAAAGCCCTCTTTGAAAAAAGAGGGCTTTTTTCTATTCTATATCCCAATTTTTGTTTATTTTCGTAGACATTCCGACGACGGCTTATATGTCATCCCCGCGAGGCATTGTTGTGTGGATACCGAGTCGTCATTGCGAGCAGTCTAAGATTGCGTGGCAATCTAGAAAAAATAATAAAAAAATTCTGTAAATTGTAATCTAAATATAGAGCAGCAATTGTTCAAATTATCTAAAGCTATTAATACCGGGGTAAAATCACCGGTGATTTCAGAAGATATGGCAGTGATGAGGAAAGATTTAATGGTTTATCTAGCAAATAAAGATAAATGGTTATTGGTGTTTGATAATTTAAAAATAGGTGAGAATAAGAAAATAGAGGATTTTATTAATTGGGAGTATAATGATAATATTATAGTTTGCTCCCAGGATGCTGAATTATTGTCTAACATAATCAAAGCAAACGCTTTCACTAAGCCGGAAGCTGCATTACTTGCAAAAAATATATTGGAAAATAAAAATCCGGAATTAATAAATGTTTTGACTCAAGAATTTGTAGGTTATCCGATTCTCGTAGTTCAAGGAGCACAAATATTAAATCAAATACAAGGTTTAAACTTAGAGGAATACAAGAAAAAGATAAAATCCTCTAAGGACAAAATTGAGATAAATATAAAACTTGTTAGCAATGAATTAAAGCCTAGTGCCAAGAGATTATTAGATGGGATAGCATTGCTTAATAATCAAGGTTTTTCAAAAGAATTATTAAATTCTATTACTGAAGATAAGAATAGTCTAGATGATGATATTTATCAGCTTTCTAAATTTGCTTTGATCTCTAATATTGAGCCTAATGAAGTTAATCCGATATTTGAAATGCATGATGTTATAGCTAAAAAAATATTACAAATAAATGGAGATAAAGGAAATAAAGAATATCTTGAACATAGTGTTACTAATCTTTTAAATTCTATACCTAAAAGTTTAGTAAAGGGGCGTATTTTTAGAAATGCTAAAACTATATCGGATAATATTGAGATAATTACAAAAAATGCAGAAAAATACGATATATCGATATATAAAATTTTAGAGTTAAAATTAAATTTATTAATACAATATGCTAATTCTTCCGATTTATATAACTCAAAAAAATTAGTAAATTGGTTTGATAAAAACGATCAAAAAGGTAAATTTAAATTATGGACAATGAATAATGAAGAAAAATTTGCTTATGCTGCATATTTAGGACGCATAGGGTGGTATTATAGAACTTGATCAGATCCTAAAAAAGCAATTGAATATGACACGAAAGCTAAGCAGGTGTTTGATGAAGTGAAAGGATATGATTCCATAAAATGTAATGTAGTTTTCGGCTTGGCTATATCCAATATTCAGCTAGGAAATCTAGAGGAGGCAGAAAAAAATATCCAAATGATGGAAGATATATTCAATCAAAATCTAGTAGATCAAACTGACATAGCAACTATATATTATGCAAAAGCTAAATTATTTAATATCCAAGGTAAAAATTATGAAGCATTAAGAAGAATTGACGATACTATAAATGTTTGTATCGAAAATGGGATGAAACCTCAAGATTTATTTCTTACCGGTTCATATCTCATTAAAGTAGATATATTAAATAATCTTAAGAAATATCAGGAAGTTCTTTCCTTATTAGAACAAGTATATGACATGAATAAACTAAGTAAAAAAGAAGAAAACCAAGTATTTGGACGCATTTTTACTCAAAAATCAAGAGCAAAACTAGGTTTAGGTGATGTTACCGAAGCTCTAGAATACGCCAAAAAAGCTAAAGCAATTTTCTTTAATGATCCAACTAGACCTAATAAAGAGGTTATTATATCACCGGATATAGATTTAGCAAAAACGTTTGTTGCTGAAGGGGATGCACTAGTGTTACTTAATCAAAATGAGGAGGCGGTAGATGCTTATGCTACTGCTGAAAATATATATTGGAATCACTATAAAGAAAATATGAAAAATTCCGTAATAATCAAATAGAAAAATTCGGAGCTGATCATCCAAATAGTATAAAAATTTTAAACCTTAAAGTGAGGACTCGAATTATTAATGTTGTTGTGTAGATACCCAAGTCGTCATTGCAAGCGACTGTAAGGAGCGTGACAATCCATAAAAAATAATAAAAAAATTCTGTAAATCAGAATTTTTTACTGGATTGCTTTGTCAATTACTATGTAATTTCCTCGCAATGACGGAAAAACCAATCCATGCAACAAAATATCACATTAGCTAGAATTTTTTCTGATTAGTGCAATAAAAAAGCCGGAAGCGGTAAGAATAATTCCAAGCCAAATAAAGCTCATCATTGGCTTATAATATATTTTAGCATGGATTATATCGCCGTCTATATTACTTAAAACTGCGTAAAGATCATATGATAAGTAAGAGTATATATCGCTTTCTTGCGATAAACTCTTTTCAACTATATAAAGCCTATTTTCCGGTTTTAATATAGTTATATTACGGCTATGATCCTCAAGCCAAAATTCAGCGATTTGTCTATAATAATTTTTACCTTGAGCAAACTTAACATTTTGCAATGTTACTTTAAATTCGTTAAATGTTTTACTTGTTCCTACTCTGCCGGTAAAATCCATTTCGCTTTGTAATAATGCATTCATAGTGATACTAAAGCTAATCAGTGCAAAACCGAAATGCCCAAGTATCATACTAGAGTTACTTGCTTTAAGTCTATTTCTAAAATAATTAGTTTTGACCAAAAGATAATGAACATTATGAAGCATAAGAAATATAGATGCGATTATAGTTAAAATCGATATAACACTAAATATTACTTTTAATGATATTAAATAAGTAATTATTAGAGATAATATTAGAATTATAATATGTTTTTTAATAGAGCTTCTGGTAGTAAATAATCCTATGGTACAAAGAATAGGGATAACGAATATAATAAAATTATTAACAAAAAATGTTTCACTAATAATAATAGGTTTATCGTCGAATAAAGAGTGAATTGGCGGATAAAGTGTGGCAGCTATTAGCACAATAAGGCTAAGTAGGAAAAATATATTGCCGAGGAGTATGCCGTTTCCACAATCCGTCATTGCGAAGCCACGAAAGTAGCTGTAGCAATCTCGGCTAATTTCCTGAGATTGCTTCGTCAATGCTAATGCATTTCCTCGCAATGACGTTGTAGTATATAGCCCAATACTACCAATTCCCATAATCAAAAATATTCCAAGCAAGTATATTCCTCTCTCAGGTGAGAATGCAAAAGAGTGAATTGAGGTAATAAAACCGGATCGTACTAAAAAAGTACTAAATATTACCAATAGGAAAGTAACGATAGATAAAATTATCATCCAACTTTGCATTAGCCCCCTTGCATAACTCGCTTCTAAAGGTAATTTATACGTCGATCCGGTACTCGCATCCTCACATACTTTTTTGTACGCTGCGGTGCTGCGTTCCGTGTCTCCTTCAAATTCCTCTTTATTAGCTTCATTCTGCAAGCAGTCTATACAGTTTGTTTTGATAGTAACCATTATAGAATGATGAAGCATAATTCCGGATAACCAAGGAAATAGCGAAATATTCTCTACCGGATCGAAAAACCAAAATCCACCCCAGCCGAGTTCTCTATATGCCCACCAAGAACCGAGACTAATTCCGATAGTAGTAAATAAGATGCCGATATTGGAAAATGTTTTGAGAAGTCCTATATCATTCCCGCGTAGGCGGGAATCCAGCTCTTCTTTTATAAAATTTTTACTGGATTCCCGCCTACGCGGGAATGACATAGAGAGACGTAATAACATAGAGGCACAAACAATAGTAAACGGTACTACATAGCTAACATAGCCTAAATAAAGCAGAGGAGGGTGGATGCTCAAGGCAATATCTTGTAGCATCGGGTTTAAGCCTAACCCTTCTTTAGGAACGAAAGAAAACACGTTAAAAGGATTGGAGGTAAAGTAAATAAAACTGCTAAAAAATAATTGTATGGCTGATAGAATAATAATAGATAAAAATTTAAGCCGGTTATCTTCAAGTAAAAATATATAACAGCAACTAACGATTTGTAATAAACAAAACCATAATAACATTGAGCCTTCGTGGCTCGACCAACTACCGGCTATTTTATATATTAAAGGTTTTAAAGTACTGGAATTTAAGAAAACATTTTGTAGTGAAAAGTCAGAGATAATAAAAGCATAGACTAGGGTAAAAAAGGCAAGTATAGCACATGAAGCAGCCATGTAGAAAGGGTAGCAGAGATTATTCGCATCCGTCATTGCGAGGAAAAACTGTAAGTTTTGACGAAGCAATCCAGTAAAGTTATTTTTCCTGGATTGCCATGCTCCTTTTAGTCGCTCGCAATGACGTTTTGATAAACTAACAACAACCAACATCCCACTTAAACACATCGTTGTTAGCAGTAAAAAATTACCGATTTCACTCACTGCTTATTGTTTCCTCGGTAGTAGGTAATACGGTAATTTTTATGCTATCAATCTTATTGGCAATTTTCTTTAAAATAATTACCTTTAAATTAAATATTTCAATTACTTCTCCTTGATTTGGAATTCTAGCAATTTTATGGATTATTAATCCTGCTATAGTGTTTGCATCCTCATCCGATAAATTCCAATCAAGTTCTCGGTTAATATCTCTAATAGTCGTAGTTCCTTTTATAATGAACTCGGTATTAGACTTCTTGATAATTTCATTATTAAGCCTATCATGTTCATCAGTAATGGGTCCTACGATTTCTTCTATAACATCTTCAAGAGTAATAATACCTAGTAGAGTACCATACTCATCTACAACACAAGCAAAATGATTATTGCGTTCTCTAAATGCATGTAACTGGTCTACTACAAGTGCATTCTCAGGGATAAACCAAGGTGGGGTTAGAAGTTTATTAATATCAACTTTTTTTGCATCATTATTATTTTCGTATAATGCTTTAAGCAAATCTTTTAGATTGAGAATCCCTATTATATTATCTCTATTATCTTGCCACAAAGGTATACGTGTATGAGTACCCGATAATAAAGTTTTAATTATTACTTCATGAGGTAGATCGATATTAAGGGCTATAATACTACTTCTGTGAGTCATAATTTCCGATACCGTCATATTACGTATATCTAATATCCCGCCGAGCATATTACGATCGGATTTATAAACTCCGCCTTCTTGATGGTAATGCTCAATCACGCCTCTTACTTCTTCCGTTCCTGATATTTGAGGATTTAAATTAATACGAAATATGAAGCAAAATATTTTTGTAATGTAATCAAGAGCAATATTAATAGGTTTGAAAAGCTTTAAAAATATTACGATAGTTGAAGCCATTTTTAATGCTAATTGTTCAGGTTTAGCAACGGCTATTGCTTTCGGTACTACTTCGGCAAAAACAATAATTATAAAAGCCATAACGCCGGAAGCAACAATGGGCCCATTATCTCCAAGAAAGCTAATAAAGAGAGTAGTAGCAATAGTGGTACAAACAGTATTGATTAAACTATTACCTATTAGTAAAGTTCCTATGACCTTTTCTTTTTTCTTAAGAACCTCTAAAACTGTTTTAGCACGCTTATTACCGGCGATTTTAAGCTTATGAATCTTCCCTGGGGAAGAAGCGGTAATAGCAGTTTCAGTAGCGGCGAACAAAGCAGATAAGGCGATCATTATTATAATAACGATCACAAGTATGGTAGTCATTCTTTGTTAAAATATAAATTAACTATAAATAATTATATTAGTAATTATAGATTTTGCCTAATGTTTTTTTAATATACTCGATGAACTTCAAAAATTGGCTATGTCGTTCTACAAGAGCTTCGGTTCTCACGTATTAAGTATACGCTGCGTTCCGAGGACTTTGAACTCCTTGCTCTTTTTGAAGTTGATCTTCGTATATTATCTCTTCTCACACGAGTATATTAGCGTCTTATCGATGGATCATTTTTTCTTTGACTAACCATATTCTGAAATTTATCACTTGATTATGTAAAGGATTTGCCTTTGCTTGACTCGCCGCTTCCCTAGCTTGCTGTTTATCGATAACGATCTGTGCATGCTTTTTCTCTTAACTCCGATCGCTTTCAGTAAGAATTGGCTGACCGTTAGCTTTTCTAATCATAGTTTCCACGGAATAAGGACCACAATCAAAATTATTATTTTGCTGCTTGATTTGTTTATCAATAACAAGCAGAGGTCTTTTATTTTCAAATGCTTTATTTATTGTATCAGGTAATATATTATTATTACTACCTATAGGATGCCCGAAAGAATCATTAAAAGTTATAACAGTTTGATTATCTTCTTTACTATGAGTCATAAATAAATTACACCAATGTCTGGTACCCATCTCTACCGGTATCACTGCACATTCTTTCCTATTTTCTTGTATATCTTTAGCAGCTCTATTTTTAAAACATCCGTGTTAATTTTTTGTTTAGATTCTATTTCTTTTAATAGTGTATTACTCTGTTTTTCACGTTCCTCATCCCCCCCGGTAGAGTAATTATTTTTTCTCTAGCCTCAAGGTCTTTTAAAACGTTGTTTCGTTCTACTTCCGGAGCATCTTTAAACATTGCTTTGGTCTGTTAAGACTCTCTCTTTCTCTTCACCTTTTATGGTAAGATCTCTAAACATTTCTTCCTTAACTACTGTATTTGCTAAAGTTATAGCCGGTTGTATTGAAACTTTTTTGTCATTTAACGCTGCTGTCAAGATATTTACAATATCATTCTCAGTATACCAATATTTAGGTTTTTTTATGTTATTGAGATCTTCTTGTGAAAGATCATATTTAAAATCATTAATATTAATATCATTACTTGGATTATCATGGTGCAAAGTAGTACTAGCAGCCCTCATCGCTTTATAGTCTTGCTCTGTCATACCAAATGGCTTATCTTGCTTTGTGCTTTTTGACTTGAGCTTGAACCTATAACCGGAGAGCTTTTAGAAGCATGCTGTTGCGGTGGATTTATAGAAGATGCAACAGTAGTTAGTGATTCTTCTGTTATTGTCGGCTTTGCTTCCGTGGTTGGGGTTACTAGAGTTTTAGGTTCTTCTTTTGTGTCAAGAAAACTAGTTACTATATCTTTAAAATAGTTAAAAACTCTTCTAAAAAAACTTTGCAGTTGTGGTTAGTTTTCTTTTGGAGGTTCATATGACGTTGCTTGTTCTTTTTGTATATCCTCAGGTCTATTCTTCATAACTTTCTTTGTATTAAAATTAAAGTCAATAGGATTGTACCTCAGCTTTACCTAAATCTTTTTGAAATTGCCTGGATATTTGTGATACATATTTTTTAAAATTTTCAGCAGTATTATTTGGATCTTTTAAGATTTCATGAATTTCGAGTTTCAATCCGTAAATTTGATCTTCAGAGTTAATACCGAATTTAGCAGTTATAAGATTTATTGCTTCATCCGTGGAGATAGGCCAAGTTTCTATAATTACTCTACCACCTTGATTTTTAGCTGTTTTTATTAGTTTGTCTAATTTTGCTTTGTCAGGTATCGTACCGAAGAGCAACTAGTCAATTTCACGATCATATACAAGATTATTAAAAACAGATGTTACTAAACTTATATCCGTAATTGTAGTGGTTTTATCTTTTGGTACTATACCATCGGCTATAGCTAAATTTTGATCTGCTTCATTTGTAAAAAAAACATGATCAACTTTTTCCATAATTTGCTTCCAGTAAGCTTCTAGTTCAGGATTTTGGGTTAATGAATTATATTGATCAAAAGTAATAGTAGTTTTTATATTTAAATTTTGTAAATTAATTAAATCTTGGACCCGAAAAATTGGTTTTACATTATTATTGTTAAGTTGAATGTTAAAAATCGGTGTTTTGTCCTCTTGGTGAGATTTTTCTAAGATCTCCGAAAAAATACGTTCTTTATCGGATATATGCGATTCTTTATTAACTTGTAGCGGGATAATAGGCAGTTTATTTTGAGCTTCCTGATTGTTTATGCTCTCTAATATCTGATCTTTATTGCCAAGTAAAAGAGTAAATATAATAGGCTCAGCCATTACTAACCTTTATTAAAGAATATTAAATATAATTATTAGAATTTTCGAGCTTTAAATCAAGCTATATTTAATAATCCGTGCTTTAGCTTATATAATTTATCCATTTTATGTGCTAACTCATGGTTATGTGTTACCATAATAACGGCGGTATTTTGTTCTCTTGCTACTTTTAAAAATAAATTAAATACTTCATTTGTAGTTTTGGGGTCTAAATTACCTGTCGGCTCATCTGCTAAAATAATTTTCGGCTTATTAATTAAGCTTCGAGCTATAGCGACCCGTTGTTGTTCTCCTCCCGATAATTCTCCGAGCATATTATAGAGTTTTGTCCCAAGCCCTAGATCATCTAATATCTTTGTTGCATCTTCTATTGCTTCTTTTTGATCAAGACTGCTAATAAGCCTTGGCATAATAACATTTTCAAGAGCGGTAAAATCTTTAAGTAAGTGATGTTGTTGATAGATAAAACCTAAATAATGAAGACGAATGAGATGATATTTCTGATACTTGCTATTTGGTATGATGACTTGACCGTTTGTAGGTTTATCAAGCAAGCCGGCAATATGTAGTAAAGTTGATTTGCCGCTACCTGAAGAACCTATTATAGCGATTAATTCACCTTCATTAACCGTTAAATTAAGATCATCGAGTACTCTAACAATAGTTTTGCCTTGGCTGTAATGTTTTGAGATATTTTTTAGAATGAGGACTGTATTATTCATATCTTAGGGCATCCACGGGATTTAATTTTGAGGCTCTATAAGAAGGATAAATTGTCGCAAGAAAACACAATATTATAGATAAAGAGGTAATTAAAATAATATCTTCAGCTCTTACTTTTGAAGGTAAACTATAAAGAAAATAAATAGCTGCCTCGAAAATTTTAGTACCGGTTATACGCTCCAAATAATTCTTGATAGTTTGAATATTATAAGAAAAGGTAACACCAAGGATTACACCTAGTGTTGTGCCAAGCAATCCTATAAACATTCCGTTATAGATAAAAATAAGCATTATTTGCTTAGTGCTTGCTCCCATAGTTCTAAGAATTGCAATATCTGAAGTTTTATCTTTAACAAGCATAAATAAGCTCGAAATAATATTAAATGCGGCAACCGTAATAATTAAAGATAGAATAGTAAACATAGCCGTACGTTCAACAGCAAGGGCACTTAAAAATTGTGAATTTAAGGTTTGCCAATTAAATACGTATAGGTTTGGACCTAATAATGATTGTATTTTATATGAATATGCGAGAGCTTTATCAGGATCTAGACTATTAATTTCGATTAAATTAATATCGTCGCCAAGAGATAAGAAATTTTGTGCTGCGGTAAGCGGCATTAATATCGTTGTCAAATCATAATCATACATACCGCTATTGAAAATTGCGATAACTTTAAATTCTTTTGATCTTGGCATACTGCCAAAGGCGGTAGAAACTGAATTCGGTGAAATTAATCTAATCTTATCCCCAACGGTTACGCCTAAATTGCTTGCTAATTGTTCTCCGAGTGCTATTACGTTTTTGCCATGAAAATTATCAAAACTACCGAAATTCACATTTTTAAAAATTTCATTTCTTAAACTTAGATCCTTTAATTTCATACCTTTAACAAGCACACCGCTATTATTACTTTTACCAATAGCTAAAGCTTGACCGTGAGCAATGAATGTTACATGCTTTACATAATCTTGTTTTAGGAGTTTGGCTTTAATCTCTTCATAGTTATCAATACTACCACCTTGCCGATTTATCACTATATCCCCATTTAACCCGATAATATTTTTAGTAAGCTCTATATGAAAACCGTTCATAACGGACATTACGACTATCAGTGCTGCAACGCCAATCATTACGCCTACTAAAGAAAAGGCAGAAATAATAGAAACAAACTTTTCGTTTTTCTTAGCTCTAAAATATCTGAAAGCTATCTTGAAGATAAAATTGTTATTGATCATTTTTTTATTTTTTCTTACATCCGTTTCTATATTATTCCCGCGTGGATCAGTTTTTTCGTCATTGCAAGGAAATTACAAAGTAATTGACGAAGCAATCTCAGGAGTTTGTTATTATTTTATGAGATTGCCACGCAGCCTATGGCTGCTCGCAATGACGATTTGGTATCCACCCAACAATGCTTTCACAGGAATGACATAAAGACATCTACACGTTACTAGAAATCTCAAAGACTTTATCGTACTTAAATAATTTAGGTAATGTTACTAACCCAAATAGCGTAACAATGGATATAGTAATGCCAAGAGGGGTAAAAGTACCGTTATATAAAAATCCTACTAATTGCAGCCCAAATGCTGTTAAAATCAATCTAGCCGCAGTGAAAATAGCCGTCATACGAGCTTTACCGTCCGGAATAGCTTCTAAAAGCAACGGCCATAATATGTTAATCGGATATATCACGCCAAGAGATAATAATAAAGTAACTATTGTTATGGTTAAAGGATTATTAATATTATATACAACTAATATGCTATTTCCTAGTAAGAATAGTATTATAAACATAACTCCAAAATAGAAGCAATTTCTAATACCGAATTTTTTAAAGCAATAACCGCTTGAAAAGCTCATAATTGAGAATAGAGCTGCCATTGCTCCTTGATAAAATCCGAAATATTCTAAAGTTACACCTAAATCTTGCATATATAAAATAGGAGCAATCCCGATAAATATCCAATATCCTTGTGCAAGAAATATCATTGTAAGTATATAATATATAGCTTTTGGCGATTTGAAGATAGGTATATATTCTTTTAAAGAAATACGTATTTTTTTATTAACTGCTCTTTTTGGAATAAATAATATACCAAGAATTAGACTGATCAAGCCTACTATAAGCAACAAAACAAAATTGCCACGCCAGCCCCAAAATAAATTGACGTAGCTACCTATAACCGGTGCTATTGCCATAGAAAGGGCAATAGTGCCGTTTAAAATGCCCATTAATCTTTGCTGTTCTTGTACCGAATAAATATCGGCAAGAACAACATATATTAGCACTGCAACCGATGATATCCCACATCCTTGCAAAAATCTTCCAAATAATATAGCTTCATAATTATTTGCAAATACACAAAATAAACTACCAAGATTAAAAATCAGTAAACCGAGTATAATAATCGGTCTGCGTCCGTACCTATCTCCTAAATTACCGACTATAAGCGAAGTAATACAATAAGCGGTTAGATTTACACCGAGTAGTAGTTCCGTCATAAAAGTTGAAAGGTTAAATGTATCTTGTATTTCAGGGAAACTTGGAACAAATAAATCTATTTCCGCTCCAGCGAGTATTTCCATGATGATTACGGTAATAAGTAATTTCATAAGTAATTGTTAGTTTTAGGTTGTTTTAGCAAAGTATTGTTGAATCCGAAAGCCTGCTCGATGTCATCCCTGCTAGGCATTATTGCATGGATACCAAGTCGTCATTGCAAGCGAACATTAGTGAGCGTGGCAATCTCAGGAATTCTTCTCAAGATTGTTTCGTCAATTTATTATTGTAAATTTCCTCGCAATGATGAAAAAACTGATCCACGCAACAACACCTTGGCAGGAATGACATAAATAAGGACGCGGGAATGACAGCAAAGCCACACAATAAATTAGCTTTCTATATTCTTATAGCTTACAATAATTAGTATATTGTTTTACTAAAGAAAGAATAAATGAATATTTATACCCGTCTAGCAATTTTTATTTATCAGGAGTATATACATGACACGATAACAGGAAGACTGAAAGGAAGTGAAAGCAGAAACCTCTAGTGATATATTAAGAATAATTATTCCTAACATATGACACTGTTAACAAAATAATTTTAAAGCTAACTAAATTCTTTTTTGCTGCAAAATTATAAGATTTTTTTGAAATAGGAACACTATTCCTGCAAAAATCTTATTAACTTTCGCTAAAAAATCTCTTTAATTATCAATTAAAGCTATTTTATTAACAGTGTCATATCAATTTAAAAATTAATTAAAATATTACTGATTAATTCCTAAAGCTTGTTTTTGAGCATCGGTAGTATTCTCCATTACCCACTTTTGAACATCAGGACTTAACATATTATACTGCTCTGCTGTTAAACTCGCAACCCAAGCTTGTTGATCGTCAGTACTCATAGCTTGTATTTGGGTTGTTGTAACTGAAGCTGGGTCAGGCATTTGCGTTGATGAAGCAAATACTGGGCTTGCGAAAGCTAGAATTAATAAAATCTTTAATAAATTTTTCATTTTGTAAACCTTTTTTGTTTTGTAATTACAATTATAACAAAGCCACGGCAGCTTTCAAGCTAAATTATATTAAACATTTAAATTTTTTTATACTAAGGAACTTTTATTGTAACAAATATATCAATTATCTACTCGATGAATTTCAAAAATTGGCTACGTCCGTCCTACAAGTACTCCGGTACTCACGTATCAAGTATACGCTCCGTTCCTCGTCTTGTGGACTCCTTGCTCTTTTTTGAAATTGATCTTCGTATATCTATATATTTTATATTGTTAACTGCTCTCTGCAAATATTGCGATAGATTTCTGAGTTTTTAGATAAATCATTATGTGATCCTTCAGCGACTACTCCTCCTTTATCTATTACTAAAATACAATCAGCTGATTCTATACTACTAATTCGATGGGCAATTGATATAATAATTTCCCCTTTCATTATTTTTTTTATAGCATTTAATAATTTCTGTTCGCTCATCGTATCTAAAGCACTCATTGCCTCATCAAGAAGCAAAATTTGCGGCATGCGTAGTAATGCTCTAGCAATAGCTATTCTTTGTTTCTGTCCTCCTGATAATCTAACCCCTCTTTCACCGATTTTAGCATTTATCCCGTCATGAAGTTTAGCAGCAAATTCTTCTATTCCCGTAATTTTTATTATCTCATTTATTTCGTCGTCGCTTGCTTCATTATTACCGAATACAATATTTGATCTTATAGTTCCGGAAAAAATGCTAGCCTCTTGAGGAACATAGGCAATTAATTTACGAATTTTGGCAGGATTTAAAAGAGTTATATCTTGATTGTTAATAAGGATAGTGCCGCTTTCTTGCCGGTAAAAACGCAGCAGTAACTGCATCAAAGTACTTTTTCCTGCACCTGATCTACCTATAATACCAACAAACTTATTGGCATTTATCTTCAAAGACATATTATTGATAATTCTTAAATTAGGTCTTGAATGATAGGTAAAATCGACATTTTTAAATTCTATCGAGATCGGATCGGAATTATTTAATTCTAAATAATTATTATGTGCTATAGGTGTCTTATCTATAATTGTAATTATTCTCTCAAGGGCTGTAACAGGTAAATGCATTTCGCTTAGCAGCTCAAAAATACCGCCGCAGCTAACTCCGGCAATGATTGCATAATAAATAAACGAGATAATTTGACCTGCGGATAAATTCCCTTTAACTATATCCAAAGCTCCGATCCACACAACTAAAGTAATTGCAAGAAATATAACGGCTATTGAAATCGCAAAGAATAAAGCACGAATTTTTAAACGGGTTTTGCAGTATATTAAATAGTTTTGTAATTTAGTATCAAAATCGGCAATTTTGTTTATTTGATGGTTAAAAGCATAAATAGCTCTAATATTATTGAAAGTTTCATCAATATCCGATGCTAAAAGTGACTTAGATTCCAAGGCTTTTTTAGATAAAGACTTAACATGCTTGCCGAATTTAATTAAAGGAATTAATAAGATAGGAATGGTAATAATTACTATGGAAGCGAGTTTAAAGCTTTCAAAAAACATTAATGTAATACTGCCGATTAGCATCACTGAATTGCGAATAAAAAAAGATAAGAAATTAATAATTAGGGTAGATATTTGATCTATATCATTTGTTAAACGTGAAATTATATCGCCGATTTTTAATTCTTCAAACTCTTCAATTTCATAATTAATTAAATTACTATAAGCTTCTTTTCTTATTTGATTAACTGCCTTTTCAGCAATATTATTGATAAAATATGAACGGAAAAAGCTGGCAATACTTAAGATGATAATTAATAAACAAGTATATAATATAGATTTATCAACCGATAAAATATGGTCTTTGCTCAAGCCTTTATCAACTAAATTTCTAAAAACACTACCGATTAGTAATAATGAAGCTGATACGCTAAGTAAAGAGATCATAACGATGATCAAGTCTTTTTTATAGAACCTTAAATATTTAGCCAGTCTATATAAAAGTTTGATATCCATAAGAAAAAAATGAGGAGTTTATTGTATGGAACCCTAAAATATGGGGCGAGTGACGGGATTCGAACCCGCGACCCTCAGAACCACAACCTGATGCTCTAACCAACTGAGCTACACCCGCCATAAATTAACAACGTAAATTTAGATTATCAGAAAGATTTAGTCAAGAATATTTATTGTATTAACATATATATTTGACTTATATATTATAACTATATATAGTTACAATATGAATCAGTATATAAAACTTATAAATAAAGCTAAACAAAATCCTAAAGGATTAAGTTTCTCTGAATTTCATACTTTAATGACCAAGTGCGGTTGGGTTAAAGATAGGCAAAAAGGTAGTCATCAGATTTGGTACTCACCAAAAGGAGATAGGTTGTCTATTCAAACTTTTGGAAGTATGGCAAAAGAATATCAAGTTCGACAATTTTTAAACTTTGAAAAAGGAAATGAAGATGAACACAAATGATGAATTTGACGGTTTTACTATAGAGCTTTTTAAAGATACGGATGGAGATTGGATAGCAAGATTTGAAGAGCTACCAAATGTATCGGCTTTTGGAAGATCACCGGGGGAAGCACTGCAAGAATTACAACAAGCTTGGACTTTAATGAAAGAAAGTTATATAAGTCATAATCAATCTATTCCCTTAGCACCGTCTAGGAAAGAGTATAGTGGGCAGTTTAATGTTAGAGTAGATAAACGTGTGCATCGAGCTTTAGCACTTGAAGCACTTAGAGCAAAAATTAGTTTAAATGCTTTAGTATCCCAAAAATTAACTTTATCGGTAAACAATGAAAAAATCAGTTAATTTGGTTAGCGGCGGGGCGGACTCTGCTACGGTTCTTGCAATAGCTAGGGAAATGGGTTATGAAATTCATGCTATGAGTTTTAATTACGGACAACGTAATAATGCAGAACTTCGGAAAGTTAAGGAGCTTATAAAAGAATATAACGTCAAGGAGCATAAGATTGTTGATATAGATTTACGAGTTTTCGGTGGTTCTGCTTTAACCGATGATAATATAGATGTTCCGCATTATCACGGTGTAAACGAACTACCTGAAGATGTGCCGGTTACTTACGTGCCTGCCCGTAATACGATGTTTCTAAGTTATGCACTCGGTTTTGCAGAAGTAATAGGAGCAAAAGACATTTTTATAGGTGTGCATACAAGCGATTCGGCAAATTATCCTGATTGTCGTCCTGAATATATTAAATCTTTTGAAGAAATGGCGAATTTAGCAACCAGTATGGGAATACAAGGTAAAAAAATTACTATTCATACGCCTTTAATTGATATGACTAAAGAGCAAATAATTAGAACCGGTCTTGAGCTTGGTGTAGATTACAAAAATACTATATCATGTTATGAACCTACTGAAGATGATTTATCTTGCGGTAATTGCCTTGCTTGTATGATAAGGCTTGATGCTTTTAAAAAGAATAATATACAAGACCCGATTAAATATGTTAATACTTAGATAGAACTTCAAAAATTGGCTATGTCATACTACAAGTACTGCGGTACTCACGTATTAAGTAACGGCTTCCGTTCCTCGTCTTGTGGATTCCTTGCTCTTTTTGAAGTTGCTCTCGTATTACTCATTATTTTAACTCTTCTTTAAAAATACTACTTTTCAAAGAAAAGAAGAATATGTATGATAAATAGAGAATATTTATATGTTCCTTTTCCCATACTTGATTTAAACGATATAGTTTTACGTGCGTTAGTCGAAGATGATGCACAAGATTATTTTAATTATATGAGTAAGTCGGAAATGGCTATTTATATAACTGATAGTAATAGACCTAAAGACTTAGAAGAAGCGAGAGAAGAAATACGTTATTGGTCTAGTTTATATAAAAATCATAGAAGCTTTTATTGGGGAATTGCCCTTAAAGACGATAATAAATTAATAGGTACTGCCGGTTTTAATATAATAAATCTAGAGCATCATAGAGCAGAAATAAGTTATGATCTAGATCCTAATTTTTGGGGTCAAGGTATAATGTTAAAATCTATAAAAAATATATTGAAATTTGCTGATTATATAGGCA
Source organism: Rickettsia helvetica (assembly GCF_963970025.1). Classification (NCBI taxonomy): domain Bacteria; kingdom Pseudomonadati; phylum Pseudomonadota; class Alphaproteobacteria; order Rickettsiales; family Rickettsiaceae; genus Rickettsia; species Rickettsia helvetica. The sequence continues at coordinate 145,530 of NZ_OZ018776.1, read as the reverse complement.
TTGTAAGAGTCCAAGCAACAGTTATTACAGATAATTTGCGTTCGATTAATCTTCTTGAGAGATGCGGTTTCGCTAAGGAGGGAATCCTTAAAAAATACGAAATAGTTGCAAATGAGCATAAAGATTATTATATGTACGCAAGAGTATTATGAATTATATTTGTCATCCCACGACTTGATCGCGGGATCTCAGGACGCAATCTATAACACAAGATCCCGCGATCAAGTCGCGGGATGACAACAAGTATAAACATAAATAAAGAAAATTAATGGTAGTAGAAGTTAATAAAAAAGAATTAGTTTGCTCGTTTTGCGGTAAAAAACAGCATGAAGTGAAAAAACTGATAGCAGGGCCTGCAGTATTTATTTGTGATGAATGTATAGATTTATGTGCGGATATTATGAAAGAAGAAAGTAAAATTGCCTTAAAGCAAATTACTTCTTCAATTCCAACCCCGCAAAAAATATGTGCAATTCTAAACGATTACGTAGTTGGGCAAGATCAAGCTAAAAAGATTTTAGCAGTAGCGGTTTATAACCATTATAAGAGACTTGAATATGTACAATCCGGCAATAATGACGTTGAACTTAATAAGTCGAATATTTTATTGATTGGTCCTACCGGTTCAGGAAAAACTTTACTTGCTCAAACGCTTGCTAAAATTTTAGACGTGCCTTTTACTATGGCGGATGCTACTTCTTTAACGGAAGCCGGTTATGTCGGTGAAGATGTTGAGAATATATTACTACGCTTATTGATAGCAGCTGAGTTTAATATAGCAAAAGCACAAAAAGGTATAATTTATATTGACGAGGTTGATAAAATTGCCCGTAAATCGGAGAATCCTTCTATTACACGGGATGTATCGGGTGAAGGAGTACAGCAGGCATTACTTAAAATTATGGAAGGAACAGTTGCTTCCGTGCCTCCTCAAGGCGGTAGGAAACACCCACAACAAGATTTCTTACAGTTAGATACTTCAAATATCTTATTTATTTGCGGTGGTGCTTTTATGGGGATTGATAGCATTATAACCTCAAGAACTAATCATAGTTCTATAGGCTTTGCAGCTAACGTAAATATAGATAAAGAGAAAAATAATAGTGAGATTCTTAAATCCCTGGAGATTGAAGATTTAACTAAATTCGGTTTAATTCCTGAATTTATCGGTAGGTTACCCATCATTACTACTTTAGATGAGCTAGACAAAGAAGCTTTAATTACAATTCTCACTAAGCCTAAGAATGCTATAGTAAAGCAATATCAGAAACAATTCGAGCTTGATGATGCTGAGCTTGTAATTGATGATTCAGCCCTAGAAGCTATTGCCGAACAAGCTCTAGCTAAAAAGACGGGAGCAAGGGGACTGCGTTCAATACTTGAGCATCTTTTGCTTGATAGTATGTATAAAGTTGCCGAGCTAAAAAAACAGCGTGTTACTATTGCAAAAGAGGTAGTTAACGGCTTAGTAGAACCGATAATGACCTCTCTCATTTCTACAAGATCAAACAAAAAACAACCGGTTATTGAAGATATACCGGCGTAAATATTATTTCTTCTCTATGTCATTCCTGCGAGGCTTTGTTGCATGGATCGGTTTTTTCGTCATTGCGAGGAAATTGCATAGCAATTGACTAAGCAATCTCAGGAGTTTGTTATTATTTCATGAGATTGCCACGCAGTCTACGACTGCTCGCAATGACGGGGTAGTATCCACGCAACAACGCCGGCTTGACCACGGGACAACACAACACTAATTTAGAATAAAATTTATCCTAAACTAGTGTTATAATGGTTTAAATACCATTAAGAAAAAAATGATAAATGCTGGCCAGCCTAGGTAGAACCATAATTTAAATAATTTATAATATTTTTCCGGTAGGGGGAGTTCACTGTTTTAATGCTTCAAGTGCCATATTTCGTAGTTGAATTTGAATCCATACCACTGGAAGCCAACAACTACCGGCAATTATGTATCCGATATAAGTTAAGGTAAGCCATAAATCAGAATAATTATAGCCAAGCATATTTACTAATATTATGCCGCTAACCGGTTGAATTATCACAGTTGGAGTAGTAAAAAGAAGATCAGTATAACTGTAGTGCGAGCTGCATAGGCCTTTGCCTTCAAATCACCAGTTTTATTTGCCCACCACATAAAAAAAGCAGTACCAATTCCAGTACCAAATAAAATGGTAGAACTAATAATATGAATAGTTTTTATAAAAAGATAATCCATTATTTATCTCGTTCTATAGCCATTAATACTAAAGTAAGTAATATTATTGGAATATTTTTAAATATCGGACCAAGCGGATCTAGCCACAATATTGGCTTAGGATATGTTAATAGTAGAGTATAAGCTAGTATTAATAAAATTTGTAAACTACATATCCTACTTATTTTATTTTTGATAATTAGTAGAATTCCAAGAATAATATCTGTAAAGCAGCTTCCATATAATATGTAAGGTGCTATTTGTTTATCAAATCCTAGTGGTATTATAATTTGCATACTAGCATTATAAGCAAAAATGCTTGAAATAATTCCTGTCATTATCCAAAATAGCCCTAAGACAATTTTTATTATAGGTTTTAAAAAATAAAGCCTAGCGTGCCATATGGATTGTACGGTTAAAGGTTCGATTGCAAAACCTTGTTGCAAGTTTCTAGGGATTATAGAAGTAAAATCGATAAAATCTTTTTTATCAGCAATATTAGGTTGAAGCAACATATTATACGCAGTAGAATTAATGGGTCCTATTTTTAGAAAATCCCCTAATTTAACTGCTATTTTAATGAATATTAGAGGAACTTTTATTAGTCTTCCAGGATTAACTCCAAGCCATCTTCTAAATCCAAGCAAGATATCCTTCATGGTAACTATGTCTAGTCCAACTATTTTTAATAATTTGTGGATTTTTCCTTCCCTTTCTATACAGTGAATAATTACTTTCGTTAAATCATCAATATGAATAGGTTGAAATTATTGTAAACCATCACCTATTAAAGGAATAAAATACGGTAATGTTGCAAGAGCCCTAAATAGCGAGGTACCACTGTAATAACCGCTTGCGTAAACAAGAGATGGCTGTAAAATTACCCAATCTATATTTTCTAATTTTTTTAAATATTCTTCAGTTGCTTTTTTAGTTAAAGCATAAGCAGTGTTTTTTTCATCATCTATTCCAAGAGCTGAAATATGAATAATTCTTTTTACGTTAGTAAGGGTGCAAGCCTTAAATAGAGCCTTTGGACCATTGACATGAACATTTTCAATATTATTAGCATGGCTAGACGTTAATACACCTGATACATTAATAACTATATCTATTTTATTTAGTCTATTTATCCAGCTTTGTGGTTTTAAGTCTATATTAAAATCACAGTGTATAACTTCTGCAGTAGGGAATTTTTTCCTGGTAGATTCAACATCTCTAACACAGCATATTACTTCATAATTATTCTTTAATAATTCAGCTGTAATATATGATCCAATAAAGCCGTTAGCTCCTGTTACTAGTATTCTCATTATAATATAAACGATTCAGGTACTGACATTTTTTATATCATTAATCAGGTCCTGTTGCAAATAGAAGATAAAAAAGGGTATGTTATGTCCACAACTATTGTTTTTTTGGTTAAAAACTTTTGTAACCCAGCACTCTTCTCTCTTATCATAAACTGGCGTTGACCGTGTGTGGTTTTAATGTTATCTCATAATAAAATAATTGAAGATTATCAATGATTACATAATAAAAGATTTAAATAAATATTAAGAGGTTTCTATATTTTTTATTTTAACTTTAATATTTATTTAATTAAAATTATGAGTAATAAACTAGAAGTAATAATAAAATATTATAATGATATATCAAATTTAGGCGTAAGGTTATGGAAAACTACTAAAGCACTTGCTAGTTTTAATTTAGGTGAGGTATTGAAAATATGATTCTGTGATAAAAATTTTAAAGATTTAACGACACTAGATCAAAGTTTTATTTATACTCAATATTTAGAAACAATGCTAAGTAAAGTAGCTACTATAGGAAAGTATCAAGATAAGAATATTGATCATTCTCAATGGAGCAATTGTTTTGAAGAGATAAATAATCAAGATCATTTTTTATGTATAAAGCTACAGGAGCTAATAGGAATAGAAAACAAGAATATTATTGATTCTATGCTAGATGATATAGGGGATATACATTCACTAGAGTTTAGTACCCTGGTTACTAAAGCCCAAGTATTTTTAAAAAATAATTTAGATCAATCTGAAAAATTGATTAAAGCAGCCAAAAAAATCGATGCTATAGCATACCCTCTGACGAGCGAGTATTTTTTATATCGCTATATAGCTAAAGCAATATTACTTACAAATACTTTAAGTGTATCTTCCTCTTATGAAATCGAGTTTAATATGGTAAAAAAAGCTCATTTAAATTTTGCAAATTATCTTAATTCATTAGAGCAAAGTCTTACTAGAATAGAAAAAGCTCTGATAAGTATAATGAAGATCACAAAATTGCTTCTTGGTTAACCAAAAAATCAGATTTAGTTAGTAATCATTCAGGTAAAATAGCAATTATTTATGCTTCTCTTATAGTGGGTGTAATTGCTTTATGTTCATATGTAATTGACGAACAGGATCCTTGGTATGAATTATGTGCTTTACCGACCACTAGCCTTGCGATGCTACAAATTTTATTATCTTTTCCCGGTATGGTCTTATCAAATAGACAAACTAAAGAGATTAATAATAATATGTTTCAAGTATTAGAAAATAACACTAGAAATCGAGTTCTTCCCAAAGACGCTTATAGAAAGGAATTTGAAGGAGACACGGAATCGCAGCACCGCAGCGTACATAAACGTACGTGAGGATGCGAGGATCGACGTACAAATTACCTCTAGAAGTAGAGTTTGGGAAGAACTCGAATGCTAAAGATATTAAATTTTTATTTGATCACACTCCAAGCTTTGCTAATGATGCCGTAAATACAACTGCGCTTTGTTTTAGATATGCTGCTAATTTAGGGTTGCAGCCTATTGATTTATTAAATAATGATATTATTAATCATATAATTGTATATACGGCTTTACTGCAGCTGCAGGAGTAGTAGAAGAACAAAGTAAAGTTACAAATTTTATGCAAAATAAATTAATTAAATTTTTGCATGATAAAATTGTACCGGCTTTAATTGAGAATAAGAAATTTACAGCTGAAGGAATTAAACCATATTGTCAGTTACTATATAAACATTCCACAAAAGATAAGAATACGCAAATAACACTTCAGGCAATATATAATAAACTTACCAATCAAGATATAGATTTTAACAATATTGAATCAGACATTAGTACCTATCATGGATGGAAGAGTACTGCTATGTGTTCGGCAATAGCCACACTGATTTTGGATTATATCTGTTTTTACTTTCATAATCCAGAATTAGAATTTTATGAAGATCCAATGTTTTATGCATCAACATCTATTAAATTAATGCGTCTTTATTAGTATCAACATATTGTGGCAATAAAGTTATAGAAAATATCACCGGCGACAAATATAACTAATGATGTGTTTTTTCAAAAGTTTTACTATAATGATGCGGCAAGACTGACTGTAGTGATAGTACCTTTAATAATTTTTGAGTCTATTAAAGATTTAAAATTCTTAAGTCTTGCAACTTTAATAGATGTTTTAACAACTGCTATATCGGATTTAAATGTTGGCAAGGCAATTAGTAGTGCAGGCAAGAATATTGCCGAGAAAACCGCTACTACCCTTACTTGGCTTAATAAGGTTGCCTCCAGGCACAAACGATGATACAGTTATTGATGTTGATCCTATAGAAGAAGTACCATGCTTAGGTTAAGGTTATAAAGTTTACGTTATTTAATGTGCTCTTCCTATTTCAAATATAAATTGAATCTTCAGAATTAAATGTTGCATGTATATTAAAAAAGGCGAAGTGACATAGGCGCTTGCACTTCGTTATGCATATAAAAGCTTGGTGCATTACATTATCAATCTCTAAAGTAAAGTTTTTGCTATATTCAAGAAGTTTTTGAGCAGCTTTTAAGTGTATCAAATAACCTGTAGTTGTATTAAAGTAACCATTATGACCTATCTTCTTTAAATACGGATTATTGTAAATATTATAAAATATTTTGTTTTTAGAATGTGACAAGGACAAATAAATTAAATCCCAGTCGGTAGGTAAATGCTTCAGCATTGTTAAAAATTTATTACGGAAATCGTCATTGAGTATAGCATCATCTTCTATTATTAGGGCATAAGGTATATTTTATTTAACCATTTTAAGCCAAATTTCTCTATGGCTACAATAACAACCTAGTTCTCCTGCCGTTAAAGTATGATTTAATATTTTGCTATCGGAACGATAATTTATATTTTCTGAAGGACAAAGTACAGTATAACCGTTATCAAGGGATAAAAGAGAGGGTTATTTTTTACATCTAAGCCGGTAAACCTTTTTCCCGCTGCATCTGTTATAGATAAATTATAACCGTCTACTGTATTAAATTTCATAGGGTAAATTATTATTATCAAATTGTTTACTAATATTGTTATATCTATCAGTGCTGTGATCTAGGTTTACGAGAAAAATTTATTTATAATTTTTCTTCTATTTGTGGCGGATTTTCTGCCTCCACTTCAATAATTTCAGATTTAGAGGAAACGATTTGATAACGCTCTAAGGTAGCCGGCATGGCTTTATTTCCTGAATCAATACCGAGTTTTTGAATATTCTTCACTCTTGACATAAAATTACGATTAAACGAGGCAGCAAATTTATCATAATTAGTAACCATATTTTGCAGGTTATTACCGATCTTTTGAGAATAATCAGTCATAGTACCGATAGAACTTAACAGCTTTCTCACTTCTTCAATAATTACCTTATAATTTTCCGAACGGCGATGATCAGTAATTTGAAATCTTGCAAATGATAGCATATTCATAAGTCCGCTAGGACCTACTGGAAAAATATTACAACTCCAAGCTTTTTGTAAAAATTCAGAATCAGCAGCAATAACTTTCTCAACGGCTTGTTCAGTCGGCAAAAACATCAAAGTAATAACATTGTTAAAGCTCTGATCCTTTTTGTTTAGATTAGTTAAAATATTTTCGGCATAGTCTTTATTAGCTAGAGATTTTAAATGGTAATTCATAGTTTTGCTAAGATTCCCGCTATTATCCTGCTCATCAACTAGAAACTTTGAAGCTTTGGAATCAATAACCATTAAATTACCGGAAGGAAGAAAAATAAGGGCATCGGGTCTTAGCTTTCCGCTATCTAGCGTAGTTAGACCGTATTGCATGATAAAATCTAAATTAGGACGTAAGCCCGAAGATTTTAGGATATTCTCAAGCGTAATTTCGGCAAGCAGCCCCGCCCCGATCGGAGAAAGCAGCGACTGTTTTATCAAATCAACCGTGCCTTTTGATTGTTCTATATCTTTATTTAATGCCCCTACCATAGTAATCAACCGCTCAAACTCACTATTAAATTTTCCTGAAGCAGTAGCAATATTTTTCTCAGCTAGCTCTCTTGCTGCCGTATTTTCTATTTTATGTATCTCTATTAATTGCTTGGACAAATCTTTTCCAAGATCAAATAAAGCAGCTTTCGCTGATGAAAACGACTCTTCTCTTATTTTTTCCGAATCCTTAATAGTCTGCTCTTGATATTCTACTTTACACTTCAATTGCTCAATTTTCTGTAAATATCCTATTTTTTCTTGGTTCAATAATTGATTATTATTGCTAATTTCTAGATTCTGCTCTGATAAGAATTGTAGCTGCATTTTTAAGGTTTTAGTTTTTACATAAAACCAAATTATTAAAGCTAATAAAATAAGTAGCGTAGCTGCGGTAACTGATAATAGATAAGGCATAAAATAAGTTTGAGTTTTTAAAATAGTCCTCTTGCATAACTTGCTTCTAAAGGTAATTTATACGTCAATCCGGTGCTCGAATCCTCACGTACTAAAATGTACGCTGCGGTTCTGCGTTCCGTGTTTCCTTCAAATTCCTCTTTATTAGCTGCGTTATGCAAGAGGACTAATGTTAAATAAATAATACTAAAGTACCTCATAATTTGCACTAATTATTTTAAATACATTAAAATATTAATAATTAATTGACATTTTGTTAATAATACTGTATTATAACAACTTCAAGAAAATTAACAAAATCTTAGTAAATTTTTTAATAAATAAAGGGGATAATATGCTATCTAAAAATTACAATTTTGTTTTTACTAAAGTTGCTAAAGAAAGAAAAGAAGAGTTAAAAGAAATTATAGATTGTATAGAAAATGTGATTGGAGATTTTACTCCTATACTCCAGCTTATTACGGATGCGGCAAGAGCAGGAATTAATACTATAGAATTTGCAGGTGATGTAGGTGATGAGCCGCAATATCTTAGTACTAAACAATTTGGTACTTGTTGTATATTGCCAGCAAAAAAAATTATTGATGCAGACATGAGTGATGTAACCAAAGTTTTTCATAGTATTTTATTTGAGTTAGGAAATGCTGTAAATACTGAAGTACAAAGTATGGAATATAGAAAATATGAAAATGCAGATGAATATGCCGATAATACGGAAAAAGCTGAATTTCTTACTACTCATAATACACGAAAACTAATTGTAGAATTTATGCAATCCAAGCCAGAAGCTATAAAGGAAATATTGAAACAAATAAACACTTCAGAAAATTATCAAGATATCTTAGAAGAAAGCAAAGAGGTAGCAAATTGGCGTTTTGAAGACTACCAAATTAAGGGTGGAAAAGAATATGAAGAACATAGAAATAGTTATTCCGAAGGTTGGTTTAGGTGGAAAAATTCTACCTCTGAAATTGAGTTTGAAGAACTCTTGTCTAAACTAAAAAAAGGTTACTATCCTGAAATATATGAAGGTAAGAAGTTAGAAACTCTAAGAATGCTTTTTAAGCAACCTTCTATGAAAGATTTATTAAAAACTGATATTCTTTTTAAAACAGCTATAGCTATGGATGATAATAAATTAAGCTATCCTTGATGAATTATTCAATGAAAATATAGCAGAAATAAGTATTAGTAATTTTGCAAATGGAGATAAGAAGTTATCTTCTATCCAAAGCCATAAACTTAATGAAATGATTTTTAAATATCCTTCAATTATGTTAGGTACTAACGCTTTCTCTCATGCTCTAAAAGCTAACGATAAGGAATTGATTAAGATAATACTTAATGATTCAACATTGAAGATTAGTGCTAATTCTTTAGGTCCTATTTGTAATATAGGAGACCCAGAGATTGTTGATATGTTCCTTGAGAGACTAGACAAGATAAGCATGAGGGATCATTTTGGATTTAGTTTTTATGAGCCATGGAAAAAATGGAACAAGGATATTCTCAATAAAGTACTTAGTCATCCTAAAAATGTAGAAAACGAATTTTATTTAAGAATGGTGCTTGACAATGGGGATTCAGAGACTATTGATAAAGTATTTATGCGTTCCTCTGTTAAGGAAGCAAAGGAAAGTCTTTTTAGTAAGGCTCTTGAACAAGGCTATTTAAAATATATTGAAAAGCTTACTCCATATATGCCTAAAAAAAGTGAGTATATGGAAATAGCAAATAGCACAGGTGAGCTTGAGGTTATTGAAATAATATCTAAGCATTTACAATCGCCGTTTGATGTTAGTATTGAGCCTCATCAGGAGAGTAGTAATATTTTATGTCCAGATATTAATGAGTATATAAATGCAATTCATCTAATAGGTGATCAGTCATAATAAAGTATAGCTGTTCAATTTCAATGCTACCAATAAGACTATTTCGATATTTGCTTATAATATTTTTATAAATTTATAGAGATATTATAATGGATAGGTTATATAAAAAGCAAGTTGAAGAATATCTAACAAATTACGGTAAGCTTGTATTTATAAGCGGAGCAAGACAAGTAGGAAAAACTACAATATCAAAACAAGTAATTAAGCCTAATCCTAATTCAATTTACCTAAATTGGGATTATCTAGAAGATAGAAATAAAATCTTAAATAAACACACAGAACTTTTTGAAAATCTACTTTCTACTATATCCGATAAGAAACCGTGCTTAATATTAGATGAAATTCATAAATATAAAGATTGGAAAAATCTTGTAAAAAGATTTTATGATAAATTCGGAGAAAATATTGAATTTATTATAACAGGTAGTGCCAAATTAAATATATACAAAAAAGGCGGCGATAGCCTAATGGGGCGTTATATAAATTTAACCGTGCATCCGTTATCGGTATCTGAAATAGCTAAAAATTTTGATAATAACATTGATTATATAAAAAGCCCAAAAAATATCACCATAGATGAATTTAAAGCTCTAATAAATTTTGGAGGATTTGCAGAAAGCTATTTAAAAGCAACTGCTCAATTTCATAGAATATGGAGTAATCAAAGATTCGAGCAATTATTTAGAGAAGATGTAAGAAATACTGAAGATATCAATAATATTTATGCATTAGAATTGCTTGCTAGCATTATAAACGAACAAGCCGGTTCATTAATAAGCTATACAAATCTTGCTAACAAAGTTAGGGTTTCAGACCAAACAATAAGAAGATGGCTCTCTTTGCTAGAAAAACATTATTATTGTTTTGCGATCAAACCTTGGTCTAAACATGTTGTAAAAAGCTTAATAAAAGAGCCTAAATATTACCTTGGGATTGGTCGCAAATAAAAGATATAGGAGCGAGGTTTGAAAATCTTATAGCTTCTCACCTTTTAAAAGCCGTATATTTTTGGAACGAAACAGGGCTTGGTGATTTTGGTTTATACTATCTTCGTGATAAACAAAAACGTGAAGTCGATTTAGTAATAACAAAAGATAACCAACCTTGGATTTTAGTGGAAGCACAAGTAAGTGACTCAGCCGTTTCTTCAAACTTAAAATATTTCCATGAATTACTTAAACCTGAGTTTAGTTTTCAAGTAATTCAAAATAAACAAGCTATTTCTACTTCTTGCTTTGATAAATCGGGTTTATGGATAGTACCGGCTATTACTTTCTTATCTCAACTTATTTAATACGAATTTTTGCAAAAAAGTAATCTGGTTAAACGTATAAAGAAATTGTCTTTGTTTACATATGTAAATCATATGACTATTTCGTTGCTTATATCGAAAGAGTCGTTACCAATTCGACATTTAATTATAAGCTGTATCCTCGCACATACCAGTAAATGTAGCTGAATTGATTATATTCACTTTATCTTCTAGCGGTCCGAGTGGCTGAGCCGGTTTTAACAATTCCGGCGTTAATATAAATTTGGTTTTTTTCTCGATATTCGATAAAAAAGGTAAATGTAAGCTATGAGGGCTGTATATTATTGCATATTTATCCCATTCTAGATATTGTCTATTCAAATGCTCTTTATATTCAGATGGGCCATATACTTCTATACTACCAAATTTATATTTTTTTAAAGGATATAGCTCATAATCATAAAAAAAATCATTTGGATATTTATTACGCATACTGTGATTAAAATGAACAAATTTATCATTTTCTTTATGAAATACGAAAATATCTAAGCATCTTCCTCCACAAATTACATAAATTTTATTATGTTTAACACAATATCCTAATTGTTCAAATTGCGGCAATATTTGCTGTAGGCGTATTTCGTCTTCATGCATAATACCGATATCTAAATCATCGTCAAAAGGAATTATGCCTTGATGTCTAACGGCTCCAAGCAGAGTGCCGCCTTCTATCCAATAATTAATATTATTCTTACCAAGTAGCTCATGAGTATCTTTCATTAGCTGATAAAGGCTAAGTGCTGTTTTCTCACTAATTCTATATCTCTTTACTTGTTCATCGCTTAAGAATACATATCGCCAATTATGTTCTAGTAGATAAGCATAACACAATATACCGACGAAAATAGTAAGAATTAAGCGTAAAATATTTTTAAAGGATAATATCGACTTTAATTTTATCACCTTGAACCTTAAATTACATTTTCCCTGCTGATATAATATTTTTTTAATCTGTTTAAAACAACCGGCTATTACTTCTTTATCTCAATTTGTTTAAAAGCTTATTCTATCCTCTAAAGGACTAAAAGGCTGAGCCGGTTTTAACAATTCCGGCGTTAATATAAATTTGGTTTTTTTCTCGATATTCGATAAAAAAGGTAAATGTAAGCTATGGGAATGCTCTATCACTGCATACTTATCCCATTCCGGATATTGCCTATTTAGATTTCCTATAGGATCAGCGGGACCGTACACCTCTATACTACCGAATTTATATTTTTTTAAAGGATATAATTCATTATCATAAAATAAACTCTTTGGATACTTATCTCGAACCGCTAAATTAGTATATATAAATTTGTTTTGTTCTTTATGAACAATGAAAATATCTAAACAAGCTTTTTTGCATATATTATAAGCTCTCTCGTAGGAAACAGTATAACCTAGTTGTTCAAATTGTGGTAATATTTGCTGCAGAAATATTTCGTCTTCATGCATAATACCAATATCTAAATCATCGTCAAAAGGAATTATGCCTTGATGTCTAACGGCTCCAAGCAGAGTGCCGCCTTCTATCCAATAATTAATATTATTCTTACCAAGTAGCTCATGAGTGTCTTTCATTAGCTGATAAAGGGCAATAGCTTTTTTCTCGCTAATCCTGTATTTTTTTACTTGTTCATCACTTAAGGTTACATATCGCCAGTCATGTTCTAATATATAAGCATAAAAAAATATACCGGCAAATATAAGTAATATTAAACCTGTAATATTTTTAAAGAATAACATTGACTTTAATTTTATCATCTTTCATCTCAAATTGTATTGCTTCTGCCGATGTGACGTTTTTTAAATCTTCTGCTAATTCTGCAGATAATACTATGCCGCTAACTTCAAGCAATTTTATTGGAGCTTTTATAGATAGATTCTTCTCAGCTTTGAATTTTCTGACGATATCTAGTATTTCAAGCAGCCCTTCTGCTCCTTTTGCATCGATTTCATAGTTTAAGTCACCGTAATTAATCCAGTTACCTTTAACGTGAATAGAATTTTCACTATATAATATTTGGTATAATTCTTCGGTAATATGCGGCATGAAAGGTGCAAATAGTTTTAGTAACGTTTGCATAACATGATATAAAGTTAATATGCTACTATATTGTCCTTGTGGATTTTTGTTTTTCTCGTCATAGCTTCTTGTTTTGCTTATTTCTAAATAATTATCACAAAATACCGCCCAAAAAAACTTTTCCGTCAGATGCATAGCATTTGCATATTCATAGTTTTGTAACTCATTTTTTGCCGTATTAACTAATTCCACTAGTTTATTAATCATCCACTGATCAAATTCGTTAGTGATTTTTTCTTTAATATCTAAAAGCTTTGTTTTTTTATCTTCACCTTTCAGTTTATCAAAATGTATAGAAACAAATTTAGCGGCATTCCATAGCTTGTTAACAAGCCTTTTGCCGTTTTTCATAACGTCTTCAGAATAGGCGGTATCAGCACCTAGCTTTGAATTTGCTGACCAATAACGTATTACGTCGGAACCGTATTGTTCTAGCAGTGTTTCAGGAACTAAAACATTGTCCTTAGATTTTGACATTTTACTTCGATCTTCAGCTAAACACCAACCGCTTACCATGATGTTTTTCCACGGTAGAGTATTTTGGTGTAAATGAGCTTTTAAGATAGTATAAAATGCCCAAGTTCTGATAATTTCGTGTGCTTGAGGTCTTAAATCCATCGGAAATAATTTATCGTATCTATCTTTATTAACAGCGAAATCATCAGAAATACCATGAGTAGAAAGTTGAGGTGAAACAGAACTTGTTGCCCAAGTATCCATAACGTCCAAATCAGGTTCTACTTCTTCCTTACTATAACCTATAGGTAAATCTTTTAACGGATCGACAGGTAGCTGCGAAATATCGGCATATAAAATCTTACCTTCCTCACCGACTCTTTTAGAGTACCAAACAGGAAATGGTACACCAAAATAACGTTGCCTACTTATGCACCAATCCCAGCTAATGGCATTAATCCAATTCTCTAAGCGAATTTTCATATTGTTAGGACGCCAGTTTAACTCGTTTGCTCTGTTAAGTAATACTTCTTTATGTGATATCGTTTTAACGAACCATTGCGGGACGGTTAAAATTTCAAGCGGTGAACCTGACCTCTCGGCACATTTAACGGTATGAGTTATTTCTTCTTGTTTAATAAGCAACTCTTGTTCTTTTAAAATATCTATTATTTTTGTTCGAGCTTCTTTAATTTTCAATCCGTCTATAGAAGTTGCATGTTGGAAGTCTATTGTACCTTTTTTAGTGATAATTGTTTTTAAAGGTAGATTATGTGTCTTCCACCAAGTAATATCCGTTTGATCGCCAAACGTACAGCACATTACCAGCCCCGTACCTTTATCTTGTTGTACTAAAGGATCAGCAAGCATTGGAACTTTCTCATTAAAAAGCGGGATTATAGCTGATTTACCTGCTAGATGCTTATAACGTCTATCGTCAGGGTGATAAAATACGGCTACGCAAGCCGGTAATAATTCAGGTCTTGTAGTTGCTATAGTAAGCGGTTCTCCTTGCTTGGTTTTAAACGTAATATAATTCATGAAAGAGGTTTTTTCCTTATCCTCAATATCGGCTTGGGCAAGAGCTGTACCATCTACTGGATCCCATAAAATCGGTTGATTAGCACGATAAACTTCCTCTTTTTGTACTAAATCAAGAAAAGACATTTGCGATATTTTTCGTGATAACGGACTGATAGTTTGGTACTCTAAACTCCAATCAACCGATAAAGCTATTTGGTTAAATAGACTTCTAAATTTTTCTTCTTCACTTGCTACTACCTCTTCGCAAATTTTTATAAACTCGTCTCTTCCCGTATTATAAGCTTTGATCTGTTTCTGCTTTTCAACAAGTCTCTCGGTCGGTAGCCCGTTATCGTCAAAACCCATAGGGTAAAAGATATTTTTACCGATCATACGCTGGAAGCGTACAATAAAATCTGTTTGTGTATAGCTGTAAACATGCCCGATATGTAGTTGTCCTGAAACAGTCGGAGGCGGTGTATCTACTATAAATGTTTCTTCTTTTGAAATATTTGGATCATACGCATAAATTTGCTGCTCTTGCCAAATTTGCTGCCATTTTTTTTCATTTTCGGTAAAATTATAATTTTTTGGAAATTCTTGCATAGATTTTGTAGTTGATTCAAGAATGTTATTATAAAGGTTATATGTGATTATGACAATATATGCTTTTCTTTGGGAGGATATGGATATCTAGGATTTGTGCAAGTGGTGCTTGCACGATTAATTACTTTTTACAATTGAGCGAACAAAAGTTTCTTGAAGACCTGTAATTTTGGCAATAACAGGAATTTTAAAGTCCTGAGTGAACATTTCTTTTGCTATAATTACTGCCTTATTATGTTCACCTTTAGCTTTGCCTATTGCGATGCCTTTTTCCATTCCTTTATCTATATATTTTCCAGCTACTGTTCTCATAATATTATCCTTATCTTTAGATGATAAATGCTTAGTAAATACTTGTACTAATTCCGGTTGTTTTTGTTCTGATAATTTTGCGTCAGTGTACCACAAGAATGACCTAAGGTAAATATAACCTTTTTCTTTATCCAATATTATAATATGTTTAAACTCTGTTAAAAATTTCTCCCATAATTTTATCATACCTCGCATATGGATATGCTTCATCATATATTCTAGCATACCTAATAGACCTCTTGCATAACTTGCTTCTAAAGGTAATTTGTGCGTCAATCCGGTATACTCGCATCCTCACGTACTAAAGTGTACGCTGCGGTGCTTGCGTTCCGCGTTCCCTTCAAATTACCTTTAGAAGCAAGTTATGCAAGAGGTCTAATGCTTTTTCTTGACGATTTCATCATTTGACATAGTGTGCAAATCTACTAACTGATAATCTTCCGTCATTAATTTCTTTGCCATCACACTATCAGTAAATAAACTCCACAGATTTCTTGGAGCATTATAAATTTCTTTACCGTTGTAAATAACTAAATTATAAACTAGCGGCAATTTATTTCTTTCTTATGTCTTTCACACAATAATAGCGTATATTTCCATAGCCGCAAAGCCATCCAATAATCAATTGTTGATTGGGCCTCTATTAATATATAAACAAATGCCACTTCTTTACTCTTGGTGCTAATTTTATATACTATATCACTATATTTCTTGTTTAAAGATTCTTCTATGTAGCTTTCTTGTTCTACCGTTATTTTTGATAAATCTACTAGCTTCTTAAAATCGCTAGGCAAATAATATTCTAAAAACTCCTCAGCTGCTACCAGATCGGTCATTAATTATTTTTACTAATGAATCATGTTTTAATTTTTTGACCATAAAATATTTAGTAGCTTTATCTCGTAGCATATTTTATAAATTATGTATAGTATCTATTAGAAAAAATTTCAACCTTAATTGAAATTAACTTTATTAACAGTCCTATAATTAAATCTTATTTAATAAAAATTCTATGAATACACATATTATTACCTCTGAATATTTAGAATTTGTAGAGCAATTAAAAATTCGAGTATCTGAAAGTCGTTGTAAAGCTGCAAGGTCAGTAAATAACGAGCTAATAAAGCTCTATATCATATAGGTAATGAAATTCTTAAACGACAAGAAAAATATGGCTGGGGTGCTAAAGTAATAGATAATTTAAGCCGTGATCTACATTTTGCATTTCCTGAAATGAAAGGATTTAGCAACAGAAATCTTAAATATATGAGACGTTTTGCTGAAGAGTATAGGGATTTAGAAATTGTGCAGCAGGTTGCTGCACAATTGCCATGGTTTCATATAGTTCTGTTACTAGATAAAGTAAAAGATAGAAAACACCAAATCTTTTATATGAAAAAAACTGTTGAACATGGTTGGTCACGTATTGTACTTAACTATGCAAATCGAACTTGAGTTACATAAAAGGCAAGGACAAGCAATAACAAACTTTCAAAGTAAACTAGCTTCTCCTCAATCTGATTTAGCTCATTATACACTTAAAGACCCTTATATTTTTGATTTTTTAAGTGTAGGGAATGAAGCACAGGAAAGGGAAGTAGAAAAAGGATTAACTGAACATATAGAAAAATTTTTAATTGAACTTAGAGCAGGTTTTGCTTTTGTTGGCAGACAATATCATTTAGAAGTGGGAGAGCAAGACTTCTATATTGATGTATTATTCTATCATTTAAAACTTCGTTGTTTTGTAGTAATTGAGCTTAAAGATAAGGATTTTAAACCGGAATATGCCGGTAAAATGAATTTTTATTTATCGGTTGTAGATGATCTTTAAAGCATCCAAACGATAATCCTTCTATAGGGTTAATTTTATGCAAATCAAAGAATAATGTACTTGCTGAATATGCATTACGTGATATGAGTAAACCTATTGGACTTGCAGAGTACAAAATAACTGAAAATTTACCTAAAGAGATAAAAAATGAACTCCCAACCATTGAGGAATTAGAAGCAGAACTCGCTAAAGAATTAATAAGAAAATAGAAATGCTAAACAAACTGTTACTTACTTTAAAATTAATGCGTGCAGATAAGCCGGTAGCTTATTTGCTGGTTTTTTTCCCTGCTTCATTTGGATTATTGCTTGCAAATCCTTCTAACACGGAATTAGCTCATTTATTACCGTTATTTATTTTAGGTAGCATAACGACAAGGAGTAGCGGATGTATTATTAACGATATATTTGATCGGAAATTTGATAAGCATGTCGTAAGAACTAAAGATCGACCTTTAGCAAGCGGTGCTTTACCTGTTTTTTATGCTATTTTTATACTCTTTATTCTTAGCGTTATCTCACTTTATATTTTGCTACTTTTAAGTAAAACAGCCATATATACGGGTTTTTTTACTGTAATAATGATTAGCCTATACCCGTTAATGAAACGTATTACTTATTTTCCGCAAATATTGATGGGATTTACTTTTAAGCTAGGGGCATTAATAGCGTATGCGGCAGTTCAGGATAAACTTGATATGGCAGCGATTATTATGTATTTAGCATGCTGCTTTTGGGCAACCGGCTATGATACGATTTACGGATATATGGATATAAAAGATGATAAGAAAATAGGAGTGAAATCTTTAAGCATATATTTAGAGAACAAGCATCCTAAGTTTTGGCTTTATATATGTTATATAGGTTTTATATTGTTATTTATTTTATCAATAAAGATAGCTAATCATAATATCGACTACCTACCTATTGTAACTGCTTTAATTCTGTTGGTATTGCAAGTAGCAACTCTTGATATTGAAAACCCTGTTGATTGTATGACAAGGTTCAGAGCAAATAATTATGTCGGGGTACTTTTAGGCTTAGCATTTTGTTAAGTTTTTACTCTCACAGCCCATAGTGTTACCATCGAGATTGCAGTTATATAAACCGCAATTGATAAAGAGTTACCTGTTACATGCCATAGTATTAGGCAGATTGACGGGGTAAGACGTCCGATTAATGAAGAGCCTATACTACTGCCGATACCTACTAACATATATTTATCGGCAGTTTTGAATAGATCATTTAACCAGCAATTTAAAGGTGCTAAGAAGCCGACACCAAGTATTATAATCCAAATACGCATAAAATTAACATACCATATAGACGAATTATTCAAGAACAGCCATAAAGGAATTATGCTTAAGCTCATTATAATAAGAGTACCCTTTAATATTTTAAGGTAATGGAATTTTTTTGTTAGATGGCCAATTATCGGAATCATCACCATATCAAAAATCAGAAACTCGGTATTAAATTTCATCATTGTTTCGAGTGATATATCAGTGATAAGCGGAATAAAGCTGTTCATAAATACAAAAGGTACAATGTAGGTCATATATGAGAAACCTACGGCAAAACTAATACGTAAGATACTTAGTTTACTGTTCCAAATTGTAACGAGATCATGTAAAAATGTCATTTTTTTAATTACTGGATTCCCGCGAAAGCGGGAATGACATAGAGGAGTGGAGGCATGGCATATAATATCCTCGCTCTTCCTTAAAAAATAACCTACAAGAGACGTAAAACCGCTGAATATAAAACATAACCGCCAATATTCATTATACTCTACATTTAAAATTATAGTGCTGATAAATGAAGCAAGAATAATACCGACCATAGTAGAAGTTTGATAAAGGTAAGAAACTTTAAATGCTTTTGTTTCGATTTTATTCTCTAGAATATATAATTTAGCAATAGCACATTCACCCTCGGAATATACTCCTTGCAATGTTCTAAGCACAACTAATAATAGCGGTGCAAGCCAACCTATTTGGGTATGAGAAGGTATTAGACCGATTAGGCTAGTTGTTAAAGCAACTCCAATCAAAGAGTGAGATAAAGCAAAAACCCCGCCGTATCTTTTAGCAATAACACCGAAAAAATAAGAACCGATTGGACGTGTAAATAAAGAGGTAGCAAGAACACTATAAGTAAGTATTAAGGCGACGACTTTATCATGATTTGGAAAGAATATGCTTACAAGTAGAGGGGCTAGAAACCCATAAAGTGCGGTATCAAAATGATCCATCGCATTACCAATTAGGATAGAAATATCCCTTTTGCTTAACGAATTATTCATATATTAATAATTTAAAATTTATAATGGATTATAAGTATGTAATCTTCCTTGTAAATATTTTTTTAAGAGATATGATTATAAAGTTATAGCTTAAAGTAATTGTAATTAATGAATAATTTGAAACAAGGAAAGTTTATTACATTTGAGGGAGGAGAGGGAATCGGCAAATCTACCCAATCTCAAATGCTCTATGAATATTTAAAATCTCAAAATACTCCCGTTATTTTAACTCGTGAAGTCGGCGGTACCTTAGTCGCCGAAAAAATGCGTGAAATTCTAGTACATGAAGAATTACTACCCATGTCCGAGTTTTTACAAGCTATGGCAGCACGTTATGATCATATGGCACGGAAAATTATACCGGCTCTGCAAGAGGGACATATTGTAATATGTGATAGGTTTATTGACTCAACGGCATGTTATCAAGGATTAGAGCTAGAAAACGGCATAGATTTAGTTTATAATCTGCACAAAACTTTAATGCCTCCTCTTATGCCGGATATTACGTTCTTTATTGACGTAGGGCTGAATACTGCTATTAAGAGAGTAAATTTACGAAATATGAGCAATAAATTTGACATAAGAGGTATAGATTTTTTTATAAAAATCTATGATTGCTTTAAAGAATTAAGTAATAGATTTCCTGAGAGAATAAAAACAATTAAAGCTTCAGATTTAAATCCGCTTGAAGTACATGAGTTAATAAAAAAGCATTTATGAAGAATACTTACTATATCACAACCCCTATATATTACGTTAACGATGTTCCTCATATCGGTCATGCTTATACTAGCGTTGCAAGTGACGTAATCGCCCGTTTCATGCGTCTTAGCGGTTTCGATGTAATGTTTTTAACAGGTACTGACGAACATGGGCAGAAAGTAGAAAAAGCAGCTATGAATAAAAATATTGACCCACAAAAATTTACCGATCAGACATCGGAAAGTTTTCGTCATCTGATGACTGCTATACATATTTCCAATGATGATTTTATCAGAACAACGGAGAACAGGCATAAAGAAGCTGTAGCTGTTTTTTGGCAGAAATTACTAGATAACGGCACTATTTATGAGGGTTTTTATGAAGGATGGTATGCAGTGCGAGATGAGACTTTTTTTGATGAGTCGGAACTTACGAGTGACGGTTTAGCACCGACGGGAGCACCTGTTGAATGGGTTAAAGAACCAAGCTATTTCTTTAATCTTTCAAAATGGCAAGATAAATTACTTGAGTTTTATGAAGCAAACCCTGATTTTATTAGACCTATATCAAGGCGTAACGAAGTAATTAGCTTTGTTAAATCAGGTCTAAAAGATTTATCGGTATCGCGTACTACTTTTAACTGGGGAATAAAAGTTCCAAATGATGAAAAACATGTGATTTATGTTTGGCTTGATGCACTGGCTAATTATATTTCGGCACTCGGTTATCATGATGAACAAAGTAATTACGGTAAGTTTTGGCCAGCTGATTTACATGTAGTAGGTAAAGATATCTTACGTTTTCATGCCGTTTATTGGCCTGCTTTCTTAATGGCTGCCGAAATTCCATTGCCGAAGACAATTATGGCTCATGGTTGGTGGACGAATGAGGGGCAGAAAATCTCTAAATCTCTTGGTAATACCATTGATCCGATTAAGTTAATTAATGAATTCGGCGTTGATCAAGTTAGGTATTTTCTGATGCGTGAAGTAACTTTTGGTGCGGACGGTAATTTTGCTCGTAGTAATTTAATTACTCGTATTAATAGCGAGCTATCAAACAAGATAGGTAATTTATTACAGCGTACTACATCTTTTATTTATAAAAATAATGACGGCAAAGTGCCACTACTTATGCAAGATATCATAGATAAAATATATGAGCTACCGATTTTAAAAACCGCAATTAAATTTACCGAGCAGAATATTTTGTTGATGGAAAAAATAGAGATTAATAAAATTCTTGAAAATATTATTAATTTGGCTGAAGAGGCAAATATCTATATTGATAGCGAAGCACCTTGGAATTTGAAAAAAACCGATCCTGATAAGATGTTAGAGGTGTTATACGCTTTACTAGAGGTTTTACGCTATATTGCTATAATGCTTCAACCTTTTGTGCCGAGTTCAGCAAACAAAATGCTAGATCAGTTAGGGGTAAATAAAGAAGAACGTCTATTTAAGCATTTAATACGTGATTATACTTTAACAGCGGGTAGCAATATTTTAGAACCTACCATAATATTTCCAAGAGCAGAAGATGCTTAGTATTCTGTCATCCCGCGACTTGACCACGGGATCCAGTAAAAATATTAAAACAACTAATACTAGTTGTTTTTTTGGATACTGTGGTCAAGTCACGGGATGACAGAGTAGGTTTTACCGATCCACGCAAGCAAGTCTTTCGCGGGAATGACATAGAATACGCTTAACTTAGGCACAAATACTAAAAATATGAATAATAATATTTTGATAGATTCACATTGTCATCTTAATTTACTTGGTAACTTGTCATCTCGCGACTCGATCGTGGGATCCAGTAAAAATATTAAAACAACTAATATTAGTTGTTTTCTGGATACCGTGGTCAAGCCATGGTATGACACAGTGCTTTTAGATTCTATCATTCAAAGAGCATTAGCAAATAATGTGCAGTATATGCAAACTATCTGCACTAAGCTTGAAGATTTCCCGATTGTTTTAGAAATAGCCGAAAAATATGAAAATGTTTTTGCGAGTGTTGGGGTGCATCCTTGTGAAGTGAATTCTTCTATTAGTCATTGCGAAGCACTGCAAGTGCTGTGGCAATCTCAGGAAACTTGGACAAGATTGCCACGTCAAGACTACGTTTTTCCTCGCAATGACGCTGAGGCAATTATTATGTTAACCCAGCATCCGAAAATTATCGGAATCGGTGAAACGGGGCTTGATTATTATCATCAGCCTTACGATAAAAAATTACAAAAAGATTCACTAGTAGCACATATACATGCAGCGTCTAGTACATGCCTGCCTGTTATTGTTCATACAAGAGAAGCAGACGAAGATACTATTGACATTTTAACCTCAGAAATGTGTAACAGCAAATTTCTAGGTTTAATACATTGCTTTACCTCTTCAAAAAATCTAGCGGCAAAAATGCTAGATATCGGCTTATATATTTCAATTTCCGGTATTATTACTTTCAAGAATGCAACCGATTTGCAGGAAATAGTTAAATATATACCGCTTGATAGGTTATTAATAGAAACCGACACTCCTTACTTAGCTCCTACTCCTATGCGAGGCAAACAAAACGAACCGGCATTTATTAGGTATGTCGCCGAAAAAGTTGCCGAACTCAAAAATATTACCTCCAAAGAAGTAGCAAATGTGACTACTCATAACTTTAACACGTTATTTTCTAAATTTGAAAAATATATAAATAATACTTTATAAAAACATCAAGTTTGATAATTTAAAGTTGAAATTTTTAAAATAATATGTATTATTTTATAGTATTTCAATTATTAGTATATTTGATATGGAATTTAATCGCAAAAATGCCATCATTGGTTTTTTAAAAGAACATGAAGATCAGAAATTTACTCCCTACAAAATAGCAGAATGGCTTGTCGAAAATTATCCTGAAGAAGCCAGATGTAAAGCGGCGACAAGTAGAAATAAGAGGATAATAGCAGCAAGAACTCAAGAAGAAAAAATTAAGGAAGTTATAAAGGGTTATGCAGGTGAAATTAGTAGAGGTAGGTTTAATGAGTGGAAATCAAAGCCTAATATTAGAATAGAGTCAGAACCTCAAGTAAGGTTGTACTATAATCAAAATCCTGATTATCAAATTATAATAATGAACAAGTAACAAACCTTAAAAATAAAGTAAGCAAAGCAAATGATATAACTGAAGAAGAAGCATATGAAAAACCTGAATTTAATATTCTTGAAACAATTATTGATGATAAAACCTATAACATTAATGAAAAAGTTATACTAAAAAAGCCTTTTTGTGAACTAAGGCATTTTCAGAAAATAGGTTTTAAAAAAGAACTACCTAAATTATTAATAGTAGCACCCATGGCGGGACATCACGCTACACTACTTCGATCAACCGTACAAGCATTATTACCGTATACCGATATTTATATTACAGATTGGACGGAAGCTAGTTATGTGTCGCTTGAAGCAGGGCATTTTGATATGGATGATTATATTGATTATGTAATGGAGTTTATCAATTTTATAGGATCAAATGTTCACACTATGGCAGTTTGCCAACCTACTGTTCCACTGCTTGCCACCATTAGCTTAATGTCGGAGAGTAATAGTCCAAATGTGCCGAGTTCGATGATTTTGATGGGCGGTCCTATAGATGCTAGAAAAAATCCCACGGCAGTTAATGAATTCGCTCAAAGTAAAAGTTTAGAATGGTTCTGCAAAATGGTTACAATGCAAGTGCCGTCAAACTATCCCGGACATGGAAGAAAAGTATATCCTGGATTCCTCCAACTTGCCGGCTTTATGAGTTTAAACTTATTCCGTCATATAGATTCACATTTAGAATTATGGCAAAGTTTATTAAATTCTGATTATAAAAAAGCCGATCATACTATTAAATTTTATGATGAGTATTTAGCAGATATGGATATGCCGGTAGAGTTTTACTTACAAACTATAGATGAAGTATTCCAACAATTTTCGTTAGCAAGAGGTAAATTAGTTTCTGAGAAGCGTCCGATTGATTTAAAACATATTACTAAATGTGCTTTACTTGGTATTGAAGGGGAATTAGATGATATTGCAGCGGTAGGGCAAACAAAAGCTGCTTTAAAACTTTGTTCAAATATACCTGAATCAATGAAAAGATACCATTTATAAAAAGGGATAGGGCATTACGGGGTATTTAGCGGAAGTAAATTTAAACAGTTTATAGTGCCTATTATCAAAGATTTTATCTATGATTTTGATAAAACTAATTTCAAGCAATCTAAACTTAAGGCAGTATAAAAATAGTCATTGCGAGCGGACCTTGTTGTGCGGATCAGTCTGTCATCCTAGCTAATTTGATCAGTGTTGTTGCATGGCTCGGAAAATGCCCTTAATGTCATTCCCGCCGTTGCTGGAATGATATAGCAGCCATGCAATAAGACCATAATTAAAGGAGAAGTGTGATAATCTAATATTCAACTCTTATTAGTGCTTTGAGTTTCTTGTTGTTGCTGTTGTTTGTATTCTTCCGCTTTTTCTTCTATGTAATTAAAAAAGAAATAAGTAAAAGTTAAAAAACCAGTCAAAATAATGCCAAATATTATTAGTATTGCTTTAAGTTGCTTCCGTGAATCTTCTGCTTTTAATCTTTTCTCTTCTTCATCTGTGTCTTCATCATTTTTGAACTCAGATATTATTATTTGTTCTTCTGTAGTATTTTCCATGTTGTAACTCAACTAAAATGAACCTCTTGATTACTAAGTTGTTCCTATAACTTACAGATTTTTGAAGTTTATAAGATTAGCTATATTTTAATGATGAGGTTTAAACCTCATAAAAATAGGATATATAAGCAATAATGCTATGTCAATAGCCTTGAATATTAGCGGTAAATTATGTAATAATATGTGTTCAACCAAGGTTATATATAATTATTATAATTTAGGTCTCCTAATATTGAAGTATTTAAAGGATCGGGGCAAGCAGCTGACAATATAGCATCATCAAAAGTGATATCAGATCGTCCTATATAATTTTGAATAAAATTATTAGCGGTAGACTCAAGAATTTCGTATTTTGTAGGAGATAAATTAAAAATTTTTATACAATTTTCATTTCCTAGATTCTTTCCAATCAATGTTAATAAATTTGCAGTATATTCATCTTTTTTAATGTATGAACCAATAACCTTTGAGTAACCAGTTTTGTATCTTTCAGCAAGAACGCGGCACGCTTCACCGTCTCTTTGTTGTATAATATCTGATTTAAAGCTTTCAATTATTTTGCTTACTCCTGCCATAGAAAGAGGTAGTGATAAAAAGATCTTTTTATTATCTTTCCAGTTCTTCTATAAGTGCTTTAAATCTTCTGCTTTCATGAGAGTTTTTGCCAGAATTAAAGTCCTATCTATATTATTCTTCTTAGAATTATTATCATATTGATTCATTTTAATTTTGCTCTATTTTCATTACTAATTCTTTGATTTCATTATAAGCCTCATCATCTATTGCTAAACTATTCTCATTTTTTACGGCAGTATTAAATGCTTTTTCTGCAATACAAAATAAATCAGGCTGAAGGTTCATTGCTAAGTTTAAGAAGAAGTTAATATCGTATACAAAAATTCCTGAATTCCAAAAATATTCATTACTTTGAAAATGTTTTTGTACTTGCTCTAATATAGGTTTTTTAATGAAATGATCAACTAGATAAACATTTTCTGCAATTGATAATCCTGTGTTTATATAGCCATACTCGGCACTTATAACATTTATAGGAATACCTATAGTGCAAATACCGAATTCATGAACATAATGTAAAGCTTTATTTATAGTATTAAGGTAATTTATATTATCTGCTATATGATGGTCTGAAGGTAGTAACACTATAAAATATCAAACCCTTATGCTTTAGCCGATAATACCGTAATAATGGCACAAACGGCAGTATTTTTTTGTAAAGGCTCAGTAATTAATTCTATTTCTACATCTATTTCTGCTGCTTGTTCTTTAGTGATTGATTCATATTTTTTGGAAGTAATAATAGTAGGTTGTCCTAAAAATTTATTTTGGTTTAATGTTTGCTGAAGTAAAGTTAGATTACTCAATATTTTTTTAAATTTTTTCGGTTTATCCTTAGATGACAAAGGCCATAGTCTTTTACCGTTGCCTCCTGCCATAATCAACGGCTTTATTCTCATATATTTTACAACTATTAATTGAATAAACAATAGAGAGCTTTATAAATAGTTTTAAAAATATGTCAAGTGAATTCACTATATTGACAAGTTTTACAATAAAAAGTACTTCTGCCTGAATGTTTTGTCTTGATAATAGTGCTAGAGCAGCTTAAACAACTTTGTCCCTCTCTACCGTACACCGTAAGTTGCTGGGTAAAATAGCCAGGTTTGTTATCGCCGTTTACAAAATCTTTAAGAGTAGTACCGCCGGCAGTTATAGCTTTAGTTAACACCTCTCTAATCGATTTAATTAAATTTTCTATTTCATCGTCCTTTAAATCGCTACCTAATTTATCCGGATGAATTCTAGCTAAATGAAGACTTTCAGAAGCATAAATATTACCGACTCCAACTATAACTCTATTATCCATAATCAAGTTTTTTATCGGTATTTTTCGAGTAATTAATTTGCTTTTTAAATATCCGAGTGTTAATAAATCAGAAAGGGGTTCTATTCCTAAATCATTAAAAAATTCTTTTTCTAAGAAATTAGTTTTAAAGCTATAAACCATTCCGAATCGTCTAGTATCATTGAAAATTAACTTTTCGCAGTTATTTAAATCAAAAATCACATGATCGTGTTTTTGAGTCTTATAATTAGCAGATTGCAGAGTAAATCTACCGCTCATGCCCAGATGGACTATTAAAGAATAATTATTATTAAAATCTATAATTAAATATTTTGCACGACGCCTAACATCCCGTATATTAGTATTTGAGATTTCTGTAGCTAAAAGCGGGGATAGCTTATAACGTAAATTATCTCTTTTTAACTCTACATTTTCTATAATAAGCCCGATTAGCTTATCTTTTAGGGAGTTTTTAAGAGTTTCTACTTCAGGAAGTTCCGGCATTTGATACTAATATTTATAATAAAAAACTATGAACCAAACAAATTTTGGCTTTAAAAAAGTAGATTACACTAAAAAACAAGGGTTAGTAAATAACGTTTTTTCTAATGTTGCTGATAAGTATGATTTAATGAATGACTTAATGAGTTTTGGATTACATCGCTTATGGAAAGATGAATTTATTAGGCAAATTCCAAATCTTAACTCTCATATATTAGACGTTGCTAGCGGTAGCGGTGATATTGCTTTAAAACTTGCTAAAAAAGTAAGAGATAGAGGCAATAATATTTCTCTAACTTTAAGTGACATAAATGAAGAGATGCTAAAGAATGCTAAGAAAAAAGCAATCGATCTTAATTTATTTCAGAACCTTAAATTTACTGTAGCCAGTGCCGAAGAATTACCGTTCTCGGATAATAGTTTCGATTATTATACTATAGCATTCGGCATTAGAAACGTACCTGACATTAATAAAGCTTTAAAAGAAGCTTATAGAATTCTAAAACCGATGGGTAAGTTTATATGCCTAGAGTTTTCAAAAGTAAAGGAAGGGTACTTAAAAGATTTCTATAAATTCTATTCATTTAATATTATACCGAGTATTGGTCAAATGATAGTGGGTAATAAAGAGGCATATGAATATTTGGTCGAAAGTATCGACTTGTTCCCCTCACAAGACGAGTTTAGAATAATGATTAAAGAAGCCGGTTTTGAGGAAGTCGGTTATGAAAATTTGAGCGGCGGAATAGTTGCTATTCACAGTGCATATAAAATATGATAAGTAATTTTTTTAATTTAATACGTATTTTTCGTATCATCAGTAAAAAACAAATCCTAATTGATTCAAGAAGCCCTAAATATTTCAGGTTTATCGGTTATATATTAGCTTTATTTTTTGCTCCGGTCTCGTTAATAAAAAAATCACGGGAAGATTACGGCAAACGTTTAATAGATTGTTTAAGCAATCTTGGACCTGTTTATATAAAATTCGGACAAACACTTTCGACAAGAGCCGATTTAGTAGGAGCAGAGATAGCAGATTATTTAAGGTTACTGCAAGATAAGCTACCTCCGTTTGAGAGTAGAGTGGCTAGAAAGTTGATAGCGTCATTGCGAAGAGACATTTATGTCGACGAAGCAATCTCAGCAAGCAAACAAAAGATTGCCACGCAGTCTACGACTGCTCGCAATGACGCCCTCCTTTTCTCATACTTCGACGACACCCCCATCGCTGCCGCTTCAATCTCGCAAGTACATAAAGCACGGCTAGTAACCGGTGAATATGTTGCGGTAAAAATTTTGCGTCCGGATATTCATAAAAAATATAATAGAGATATTAAGCTACTATATTTTCTTGCAAAAATTATCTCAAAATTTTCTAAAGCAAAAAGGCTCAAACCGATTAAAGTAGTCGATAAATTTCATGAAACTATGAAATTTGAGCTTGATTTACGTTTAGAGGCAGCAGCAGCTTCTGAGCTTACAGATAATATGCGAAATGATATTAACGTGATAATCCCTAAAATATATTGGGATTTAACATCAGAAAATATACTAACTACCGAGTGGTTAGACGGAACTTCTATATATGATACTTCGCTACTAAAGGAAATGGGGTTAGAGCCTGCAAAAATATCTAAGGATTTTGCCGTAATGTTTTTCAATCAAGCCTATAGAGATGGATTTTTTCATGCTGATTTACATGCAGGAAATATTTTGGTAAACAAGCAAGGTAAGATAATTTTACTCGATTTCGGTATTATGGGCAGACTTAAAGAAAAAGATCGTTTAGCTGTTGCCGAAAGTTTATTTGGCTTTTTAAAACGTGATTATAAATTAGTTGCTAAAGTACATTTAAGAGCTAGCTACATCCCATCAAATACCGATTTAGATTTATTCGCTCAAAGTTGTAGAGCAGTTACCGAGCCTATAGTAGGGACGCCCACAAAAAATATTTCCATAGGTAAGCTGCTTGCACATTTATTTAAAATCACGGAAGATTTCGGCATGGAAGTACAACCGGAGTTATTGCTATTGCAAAAGACTTTAATAATGGTGGAAGGGATAGGCAGACAGTTAGACGATAATGTTAATATGTGGCAGCTCGCCGAACCTTGGATTAAAAAATGGGCAGCGAAAAATCTAAGCCCTGAAGCGAAGTTGTTACGACTGGTAAAGCATTACTTGGAAGAATTATATGATAATTTAATATTGCAAGATAACCATGACTTTAAAAATTAACAAAAACTAAAAAGTAAAATTTTATAAACCTTTAAATAATTATAGTAAAATAATATTAAATTATATAAAGGTATTTAAAATGTCTAAAAGCCAAGAACAATAGCAATAGCAGGAATCCATTGATAATAATAAGGCAACAGCTTGATGAAGAATATAAAAACCTTTTGTGGGTTCAAGTTAGATATTTAGCTCTTGGGGCTGAAACAGGTAACAAAAAATATGATGAGTTAAATAAACGATATCTGGATCTTAATAAAGATAATTTAGGTATAATACAAAGTGTTATCCAAGCAGTCGGGAATGCTCCTAGTGCATTGCAATTTACATGGGAGGCTTCTCAAGTTTTACCTGATCTTGCACTGGAGCTTAATAACCTCAGAAAAGCGAGAAGTGCTACCACTAGTGTAGGTTCTATTGAAGCCGGTTGCAAGATGATAGCAGATGCAGAATCGCTTATAAAAAAATGTGCTTCTGTTTTACATTCCGAAACTATATCCAATAGCTCAAAAGAAACACTTTTACAATCTAAAGTTACCCCATATCTTCTCACGCCTATTTATAAATAAGAGGCTTAGCAAAATAACAAAAAACTTTCAAACTTCCGAAACAGAAAAAATAAATGTATTAGATAAAATAAGTCTTAAATGTATCAGAGAATTATCTACACTAGGAGTAGATTTAATATCTAAAGCACTAGAAAGCGATTTAAATCCAAAAGTACAAGAAATATATAAGAATATTAAACAAAAAAACGAGTCATCTCAAGGTGCTATATTAAAAAATATACATGACATTATTACTTCAGACAAAGTAAAACCCCTTCTTAATCACGTTTAGTACAATTTTTAAAAAATCCTGATAATCAAAAGGGATTAGTTCAGATTACAGAAAATATAATAAATAATAAAGCACAAAAAATCGCTAAACCTGAATTAATTGCAAATACAGTAGCACTACTTGCAAATTCTAGCGAAAAATTAATTGAAAGTACTCCTTCAGCTATAAAAGCTTATAGTCAGCTTAAAGAAAATCAGCGTTGGGCTAAAATTAACCTAAATATGGAAAGATTAGATACTGAAACTAAAAAAAAGTTATTAAAAGGAAAAAACCTCAAATAGTAGAGTTAGTTGAAAATGCTAAAAAAATTATTGATAATTTATCTCCTGTTTTAGAAAAAGAATTACCACAATATTTAGATGGTAATAAACAGGGTATATTAGATGTTTTAAAACATCCTAAAGTAACGGAAAGAATAGAAATCAAAAGGAAAGATCCGGAGTTTATACAATAAGGTACTAGATGCATCTACGCCTTTTTTAAAAGATGCTCTGCCGTCAATTACTAAACTTGCTAGCCATGCTCTTTCCGATAGCGATAAAGTTGCCGATATAATACAAAAATTTCAGTTAATTAAGTCACTTCCAAAGGAAGAGCAATCAAAAGAAGCAAAGGTAAAAGAGGTAAAGGAATTGATTAGTACTTTGATACAAATTAAAAACCATAATCCGGAAATAAGCAAAATAATTGAAAAAGATCTTCCTGAACTATTAACAAAACATGCAAGTAGTTTAGGACCTGTTGTAGATGAGTTTTTAAACAAAACACCCTAAGGGTCAAAAATTAAAATTAGACGGTGAAAAATTAGTAAAGATAGCCGGTAAACATGCACCTGAATTAATTAAAATTGCCGATAAATTTAGCAAACATGAATACGGTAAAATTATAGTGCCGGCGTTAAAATTATTATCAGATCCAAAAGTTCTAGGAGTAGTAGCAGAAACTATAGTTAATTTAGGAAAAAGTAAATTTAGTAAAGATAAAGAAGCGGTAGGACCGCATACAAGTAAGGTATTAGAAGAAAGACAAAGAGAGATAGGAAAATCCATTAGAGGAGCATAGAAAGATCTTGCTATTATTTGATTAAAATTATATTGTAGATTCAAAGTATCATTATGAAATTACAAGGATGAAGCACCATAACGCCGGGAATAACACATATAAAAAAACAAGAAAATAACTGTAAGGGGCATAGAGAATCTAGTTTACAAGTTATTTAAACCCGTTTTTTTCCAAATTCTTGGATTAAAATATCAGCCGGTATATGTAATTCTTTGTGTAACTTTCTAATCATAGGTAAAGTTAAAGTTCTTTTTTTATTAAGAATTTCTGATACTCTACTTCGAGATCCTATGCTTTTTTCTAAATCCTTACGAGAAAGCCCTAATTGCTCTAATCTAAAGTTTATAGCTTCAATAGGATCAGGAATATCTATTTTATAATGCTTATTTTCATAATCTTCTACTAATAAAGATAATATTTCTAGTTTCTCTGCTTCTGCTGAATTTATAGGTACATATAATAGCTTATCAATTTCTTTCAAAACATCATTATATTCTTCTGCTGTTTTTATTATATGTAATTCCACTTAAATCTCCTTAACATTAATTTTATCATATTCTGCATGAGTTCCCACAAACCTTATATATACAATTTGAAGGTCGTATCTTATATGTGTAATAAGCCTATATTTATTTCCTGATATATTAAATACAATTCTATTGTTATTAATTATGCTACAGCTTGGAAACAATAATTTTATTTCGTTTGGAGTTGTAAAATTTTCTTTTTTAAAAATTTGATACCAAACTTTTAAAGGTTGTTCGGAATTAGCGTATCCCTGTTCCCAAAAATCTTTAAGTTTTTTAATTGAAATAATTCTCATGAAAAATAATCATATCATGATCCCAAAAGGGGAGCAAGTGAAATTTAATTTTAAACTACACATAAGGATTTTTAGTTTTCACATAAGTGAATCTAATAGGAACGCCCGGCATGTCAAAAGCCTCACGCATATTATTTACTAGATAGCGAGTATAGCTATCGGTAATTTTTTCCGGATTATTAGAGAATAATTTGAAAGTAGGCGGGCGAGTTTTGGTTTGAGTCATATATTTTACACGCACTCGTCTACCGCCTTTTTGTAGAGGCAAGGGATGTGCTTCCGTAGTAAAATTAAGCCATTCATTTAATTTGCTAGTAGTTATTTTCTTATTCCAAATTTTATAAATTTTTAGGCAAGCATCTAGCACTTGTTCAATATTTTGTTTATTTATCGCTGAAATGAATAGAACGGGGACACCTTTAACCTGAGGCAGATGAGTATTTATCTGATAATAAAATTCTTCCTGAAATGCTTCTTTTTCGGATTCTTTAACTAAATCCCATTTATTCACTACTATAACTATACTTCTTCCCTCATTTACCACATGGCTTGCAATATTTAAATCTTGCTGTTTTAAAGGGGCTAAAGCATCAATCATTAAGATTACGGTATTAGCAAATTTAATACTGTTAATAGCATCTGATGCCGATAATTTTTCTAAAGACTCTGTAATAGTAGATTTTTTACGGAGTCCTGCTGTATCGATTAATTTAATATGATTATTTTTATATTGCCAATCAATTTCAATTGATTCACGAGTAATACCTGCTTCAGGACCGGTTAATAATCTTTCATCATTAATAAGAGCGTTTATAAAAGTAGATTTTCCGGCATTAGGTCTGCCGCTAACTACTATCTGCAAACAATCTCCTTTAATTGGATCGGCTATATTTGTCTCGATTGATTCTTCTTCAGGTAACTTGGCAATAATCTCGTCATATAAATCAATTAAGCCTGTGCCATGCTCGGCAGAGATAGCCACCATACTATCAAACCCTAATTTATAGTACTCTTTATCAAAATCAAAAGCTTTCTCACATTTATTAACTACCAATATAGCAGGCTTATTATATTTTCTAACAAAGCTACCAAGTAGCTTATCATCAGGTAATATTCCGCTTCTACCGTCAACCATAAAGCAAATTAAATCTGCCTCTAAAATTGCTTTAGTAGTCTGTGCCATTAACCTCTCTCCCATACTATCAGGATTCTCTTCAAGTCCTGGGGTATCAATTAACAAAAATTCAAAAGAGCTGATTTTGCCATCTGTATATTTTCTATCCCTAGTGACACCTGGCAAATCGTGAACGATAGCTTTTTTACGTATGCTTAATCTATTGAAAAGCGTTGATTTACCTACATTCGGACGACCAACTAAAGTAATGATTTTCTTAGTCATTATTAATATATTATTATGGTTAAGAGAACTAATAATGCCCCGATAAAACCTACTATATTTGCTATTATAATAGGTGTATTTTTTATTAATATGCCGTATATAAGCCAACTACAAAGAGCAATAGCACTTATAGTAAAGGCGGGCATAGAAACGGAAGCCGAAGATTTGCAGGTGAACATCTTATGAGCCTGTACATAAAACATAAAGTTGCCGATTGTACCGACAATCGTCATATATTTTTCGTAAAATTTCATGAATTTTGGAGACATATATTTATTTTTGTTCTTAAAAAGCGGTTTAGGGCATTTTCGTAGGTATTGTTCGCATGGATCAAAAAACGCGTTCGGTGTCATACCGTGGCTTGATCACAGTATCCAGAAAAACAACTTAAAACACTAATAATTTTAGTATTTGTACTGGACCCCATGATCAAGTCACGGGGTGACAGAGGTTAGCAATTACCGGTATATGATCCGAAGGTTTTTCTCGAGTCCTTAAATTATAATCCATATAGCAATTTTCTAAATAGTCAATAGTATTATTACAACCAAGGATCATATCAATCCTCATACCTTTATTTTGTTCAAAACATCCGGCTCTATAATCCCACCATGAAAATTCTTGTTTACTCGGATGCATCAATCTGTATAAATCCTCAAATCCGGAATTTAAGATAGTTCGTAATTTTTTTTGTTCAACCTCAGTAAAACAAGTAGTCTCAGCTAATGCTTTAGGCGAATATACGTCGATATCAAACGGTGCAATATTGAAATCACCGCCGATAATAGTTTTTTCGTCAAAAGATTTTTTAGTTGATAGATAATTGATAAAGCTATCATAAAATGCTAGTTTTATAGCAAATTTATCGCTACCGACAAATGAACCGTTAGGAGCATAGAGCGAGATTATATTACAAAACCCGATAGGTAACGATAATTTTATTTCTAAGAATCTCGCTTGATCGCTACAGTAATTATTTGGAAAATCCTTAATTATTTCATCAACGGGAAATTTTGAAATTATAGCCACGCCGTTATATGATTTTTGTCCGTGGACATAAAAATTATAAGGTAGATCGGATAATTCATCAAAAGGAAATTTATCGGTTTCGCATTTTATTTCTTGCAATAATAAAATATCCGGATTTTCGTTAGATAAAAAATTACGCAATAAATTAAGTCTTGTTTTTATGGAATTAATGTTCCAAGTAGCTATCTTCATGTTTGTTTTTCTATGTTTGTGTTTTCATTACGGAATCGCCATTCAAGAAAACCAAAATGATAAACCAAGAGATTAGTGATGAATGCTCCGGAAATTACTATAATCATCGAATATTTTATTGTGTTATAATCCGGATTAGCACCGTACATATCTAATAATACGCTAAAGGCTACGCCCCATAATATAGTTATTTCTATACTAAGCCCTCTCGGTATTCTTTTAATTGAATTTTCTTTCACAATAAAATCTCTAACTATTGCTCCGCCGTTAGCCGTAATAAAAGCAAAAAACGGGCCCCAAAAACCTAGAGGTTCAATTTTATGAATAATAACCATTGCAACTCCTATGATTATAAAAGTTGCCTGTCCGAATGAATCACAAATTGCTACTATATTATTTAATGATTGTTCTAAATAATTATCTTCGGCACTCTGTTTATTATAATAGCTGAATAATTTAATAACGGTAAAACTAAGCAAAACTACTATAAATACGTAATAGAAATAAGAAGGAGTAAAATTAAAGTTTAAATGTCCGGTATCATGGTTTACTATTAAGTCGAGTATTATACAGCTACTGACGGACGGTAATATCGCAAATAAAAATGTACCGAATAAAGTACTGTTTTTTCTGCTACTCAAAATAATTCCCGAAAAAGCAAAAGCAAGGCAACCAAGTAAGCCTATAGTATGACACCAACGAGAATCTATAGATTTAGGTAATAGAATATGATATATATATGTCTTAATAATTTTTTTATATTCGTTACTTGCAAGAAAATCATCTATCGCAAAATTGAATTGTTCAACTATGTTTAAAGATACGGTTTTTTTGCTGAACATCAAATGTATAGAAGTTTTGATATTTAAAGGAACTTCTACTATTCTTCTGTCTATTGCTCTTCCGAGTATATTAACGGAACCGACTATTCTATTACTAATAAAACCGTCAATTTCTTTCTTGACTATTCCGTTTACTAATTCCATATCATTTTGATATATTTTAATTATATCCTCATTTTTCTCATTATATAAAAACGCCGTAAATTTAGGATCTCCGTATACGGTACCTTTCACTATCCCTAATTGAAGATTCAATAGACGTATTTGTGCCATTAGTTCGTTAACATTTTGAAAATTTAATTTCTTAGCAAGCGGTTCAATAATAAATAATGATAGTTCTTCTAGACGATACGGTTTTGAAAAGTGAGCATAGTTACTTCTCTCAGCGGTATAAGTAGCTCCTGCTGCCATATCGGCAGTACCGTTTTGAATATCTAATTGATCGTGATACCAACTATCTTGATTGTACTCAATATTGATACCTATTTTTTTAGCAATAGCATTAATGAATTCTATATCCATACCGGAAACGTTAGTATGATTATTTGAAGTAGTAACTAAATATTGATAAGGTTCATTTGTATACCATGCATTTGTTAAAGTCTTTTTATCAGCTACTCCTTCACATTCTAAAGTTGTTTGTTGCTTGTTTATATCTATGCTTAAAGCATAAAAATTTTTAAAAATGAGGAGTATAAAAATAAAAAGTTTTACAATTTTCATGGTCTGTATTTTTTTAGAATTAAAATGTCATTCCGTGGCAATATTTTATCGTCATTGCAAGAAGACGTTGTTACGTGGATACCACCCCGTCATTGCAAGCAGTCGTAGACTGCATGGCAATCTCATGAAATAATAATAAACTCCTGAGATTGCTTCGTCAATTGCTATGTAATTTCCTCGCAATGACGAAAAAACCGAACCACGCAACAAAGCCCCTAATCACGCACTACTTTAATTTCGCCGTCAGAAAATTTAATATTAAAAATTTTTTCATTTGCAGCAGCAATTTTAGAAGATAAAAAATTACCCGTTTCTCCTTTAACTATAGCAAAACCTCGTTTTAATACGTTATGATAATCAAGGCTTGCAAGTAACGTGCTATTTAATTCTAATTTATACTCAAAGTTTTTCAAAGTATTATTTGCCGATTTTGATAGATAAGCTGTTTGATGTGTTAATTCTAATGTTTTGTAATTGATTATTTTAGCAGGGTTAACTCTTTCTTTAGAAAAAGATTTAAGCTTTGTTTCTTGTAGTTCAATAAAGCACGGTAAAGCATCTAATAAATTAAAACCGGTTTCGTCCAGTAATTGCTGCCTATTATTTATATAGTGAGAGAGATATCTGTGTATTTTATCGTAATTTACTATATTTTGTTTGTGATACTTAATTAACCGGCTAGTATTATTCAATAATACTTTCTCATAAGATTGTAGAGTATTATTTAAAATAGATCGTACCGGTACGGCAAATTCTGCGGCAGCAGTAGGTGTTGGAGCCCTTTTATCGGCTGCTAAATCTATTAAAGTATAATCCACTTCATGACCTACTGCGGAAATAATAGGAATTTTTGAGTTATAAGCGGCATGTACTAATATCTCATCGTTAAATGACCAAAGATCTTCTATAGAACCGCCGCCTCTAGCAACAATTATGACATTTGGTTTATTTGCCTCTTCTAAATTATTAAATCCTTCAATTGCTTCAGCAATTTCATTGCCGGAATTTTCGCCTTGTACGCTAACCGGCCATATTATTATCCGAGTCGGAAAACGTTCGCGAATACGATGAATAATATCTTTAATAACAGCACCGGTTATTGAAGTGATAACGCCTATTTTATCAGGTAAAAAAGGTATAGGAATACGTATTTTATTAAATAAGCCTTCTTTTTCTAAACGAGCTTTACGCTCGTTTAGAATTTGCAGCATAGCTCCAAGCCCTGCGGGCTGTAAATTATCTACCGATAATTGATAACGTGAATTACCTGCATAACTTGAGAGTTTACCGCTAATTACTACTTCCATGCCTTCATTTAAAGGAAATTTGATTTTAGCAAGAATAGGACGCCAGCAAGTACAAGCTAAAATAGCAGTATTTTCTTTTAAGTTAAAATAAGCATGACCTGAGCTTGCTATTTTTAAACCTGAAATTTCTCCTTTTACCTTAATATAGCCAAAAGTATTTTCTAATAATTCTTTAATTTTATTAGAAATCTCACTAACTGAAAACTCTTTGATTGCTTGATTCACAATGAAATTGTCTAGCATTTTATTAGTACTTGGTTTTTTAAGCTGAGAGTAGCACATTATTTGTCATTGCGAGGAGAAACTATAAGTTTCGATGAAGCAATCTCAGGAGTTTATCCTACTTCATGAGATTGCCATGTCGATGCTATGCATCTCCTCGCAATGACGATTATCATCTCCATAGAATAACCTTGCACTGCAAAAGAGCAAGCAAAATTTTTTATTATTTGATATATTATTAATAGCTTGCTATTATTTTTTACTATTGAATTTTAGATAACATAATAAATGCGACTAATATACCTAATTATTATCGTAATATTTCCTCTAGCTAGTTTTACTCAACCGTTTAAACAAAATCAAAGCGTTAAAATAAATAATCTAATTGCTGATTTTGTAGAGTATAACGAAAGTCAGGATTTGATATATGCTAAAGGTAATATAAAAATTATCACGGATGAGTATTTATTAACGGCAGATAATTTACTTTATGATATAGAAAACGATATTTTATGGGCAGAAGGTAATATCCGAATTAAGGATAAACAAAACAGAATAATAGAGGGTGATAAAACAGTTTTAAAAGACGAATTTAAGAAAGGGATCATATCGGAATTCATTTTACTTTCCGGTGATAATAATCTTTTAATTGCTAAACTTGCCGAAAGAATAGATGAAAATAATCTTAAGCTGCACCATGCTGAATTTACCCCTTGCGATGTTACTTGTAATAGAAACCCTATTTGGCAAATTGCTGCTAAGGATACTTATATTCATTCCGAAGAGCATAGAGTAGTTTATAAAAACGTGTTTTTTGAAGTATATGGCATACCGATTTTTTACTTACCGTATTTTTTCCATCCGACTCCTACGGCTCCTGCAACTTCCGGATTATTAGTGCCGGACGTAAAAAACAAAGGGTTTGGTATACCTCTATATTTACGTGCAAAACCTAATATGGATTTTACTCTCACTCCAAGAATTTTTAGTAAATATCAAACTTATAAGCTAGAAGCACGTTATCGCCCGAATGATACCGATAATATGAATTTTCAAGGTAGTGACGGTAAATTACCGTATTTTCTAGAAAAAGACGGAAGTATAGTGAAAAATAAAAAAGTTTCTTCTTATCATTATATAGCAAGCGGTAATTTTATTAGTACCAATAAAGTTTATGATTACGGTTTCAGGGTGGAACGTACATCGGATAAAGCTTATTTAAAAAATTATTATAATAACTATGCTTCATATTTAACTTCTAAAATATTCTTAAATAAAATTCATGAGGCTGATTATTTTTCGGCGGAAGGATTAAGTTTTCAAGGCTTAGGTAGTAATGATAGTAAGTATACCGATCCGTTAGTATTACCGAAAATCAATACAAAAAATGTGATAAATTTGAATGATAACGACAACAGCCATATCGTTGTTGAAAATAATACGTTAATGTACAAAGAAAGAATAGGAAAACAACTTGCTAGAACCTCTTTGCAATTATCCTTTATGCATAATGTGCTGACTTCTTCAGGGCAAATTTTTGATTTTGTAGCAAAAGATAGAGGCGATTTTTATCTTGCTAGACGGGCTTATTTAGATAAGCCGAAAGAAAGTAAATCATTTCAAAGGAATATACCGGAATTGCAAACTTTATGGCGTTATCCGTTAGTAGGTAATATAACAAAAACGATAAATTTACTTATTGAGCCGGTAGTTTCTTTTACTATGGGACGTAAACTATCTAAGAAAGATAAAAAATTTGTTATAATTGATCCTGCTAAATATGAATTATCCGAAAAAAATATCTTTTTATCAAATCGTTATAGCGGTATTGATTGCCATGATTTCGGTAATAGATTAAGTTACGGCTTAAATACTAGTATT
Source organism: Rickettsia helvetica (assembly GCF_963970025.1). Lineage (NCBI taxonomy): Bacteria > Pseudomonadati > Pseudomonadota > Alphaproteobacteria > Rickettsiales > Rickettsiaceae > Rickettsia > Rickettsia helvetica. The sequence continues at coordinate 105,471 of NZ_OZ018776.1, read as the reverse complement.
GCTAAAGAAGAAAATTATTTAAAATTATTTTTAGGACAGTCGCGTAATACAAGATATAGTACAGATTTGCCGGCTGATGATACGGAAAATGTAGGGCAGATCCTAGGTAATCTTTCTAATAATTTAGAAGTGTTTTATAGCTTTCGAAAAGATAGATATTTCAGACCTATTAGAGATGAAGTAGGAGGAAATTTTAACTATGATAAAATTAACTTTTTAGGTAGTTTTATTCAGCTTACCAATCTTAAAAAATATTATTCCGTAGAAAGTATAAAGGTTTCAAATAATAGAGTGCGACAATTTTATGGAGACATAAATTATCAGCTAGCGGAAAATTGGACTATAGGTTTTGGTGCACGCATTGATCTCTCTAGACGATCTCCAAATTTACTTACTCGAACTATTAGGGTGACATATGCTAAAGATTGTGTTAGAATTACTGCAAAGATTTATTCCGATTATCTAGCCGACGGAAGTAGAGGAATCAAAAAAACTGCTTCTTCACCGACTATTTCTATTGGTTTAAAAGTTTTAAACATGTGAGTATACTCGTTTAATTTGAAAAATTGGCTACGTCGTCTTATAAGATCTGCGGTGCTCACGTACTAAATGTACGCTTCGCTCCTCGCCTTATAGACCGATGACTCTTTTCCAAATTAAACTTCATCTACTTACTGTTCACTTATTCAGAGTATCATATGAGAAAATTATTATTAATCATTACCGTTTTTTTTACTTTTAATGTAGCACAAGCATCATTACCGAATATAGTAGCATCCGTAAATGATGAACCTATTACTCTTAATGAGTTTCGTGCTAGAAAAAAAATGATTATGGCACTAAATAATGTTGAAAGTCTAACGCCTGCTCAAGATAAGCAGCTAAGTGACTTAGCAATCAAGAGCTTAATTGACGAATCTTTGCTTTTTCAATATGCCGGAGATAGAGAAATTCCACAAGAAGAGATAGATAACGCCATTAAATCTATTGAAGATCGTAATAAAATGCCTCACGGTTCTCTTCTTCAGTATCTGAAAAGCAGATCAGTTAATCCTGATAGTTTTATTTCCCAAATTAAATCCGAGTTGATTAAAATGAATATTTTATCAAGTCTATCAAGATCGGTACAAGTAAGTAATAAAGAAATAGATGTCGCAATTTTATCTAGCGATCAAAAAGACGTAGAAATTTCAATGCAAGTATTTACATCTAAAGATAGTGGCAATAAAGCGTTTACGCAGATGAATAATTTGAAAAATCGATTAAAAAAATGCACCGACGTCAAAAAATCGCTTTATGGTAATTTTGCTACTATGCAAATTATTACCGATAAGCTTAGCAAGATAGAAGGTGTAAAACAAACTATTGTAAAGGACTTAACTCCTGATAAAGCAAGTAATGTATTTGAAGTAAATAACAAATTTGAAATAATATTAGTGTGCAGCAAAAAAATCTTAAATGTTAATGAAGATGAAAATAATTATATAGTAAACTTCCTAACTAATAAAAAGATTTCGCAAAAAGCACAAAAAATGTTTGAAAATATGCGTAAAAAGGCAGCTATAAAGATAATGTTGCCATCTTAATTGTAAGGTCTGTCATACCGTGGCTTGACCACGGTATCCAGCAAAAAATTAAAAAGGACTGGATCCTGTGATCAAGTTGCGGGATGACAATCGGCTTTTACCAATATCAAAGCTTAAAACCCCATATTCTCATGCTCCCTTCAATTGCAAAACATGCAGCATCTCATCAAATTAATCCTCTTAAAAAGCACGGACAAAATTTTATTTTTGACAGTAGTTTATGTGATAAAATTGTGCGTGCGAGTAATCTTGCAGAAAATAGCCGAGTATTAGAAATAGGACCCGGCACAGGAGGGTTAACTAGGTCAATATTGCAAAAAAAACCTGAATCCTTAACTGTTATAGAAACAGATGAGAGATGTATTCCATTACTTAATGATATTAAAGAATATTATCCTAATCTAAATATTATTAAACAAGATGCTCTTAAAATAAATTTAACCGATTTAAGCTATGATATAGTCACTTCAGTTGGATTTGCACACAAGAAACGAGGAGCGAAGAAGCCTAATAGGAGAGCGACGAGTAACGATATAGGCGAGTCCAAATCAATTGACTACAAAGTAACTATAATTTCTAATTTACCGTATCATATAGGTACTGAGTTAGTGATTAGATGGCTGAAAGAAGCACGACTAATTACTAATATGACGCTAATGTTACAAAAGGAAGTAGTAGAACGTATTTGTGCTATGCCGTCAACTAAAGCATATGGCAGGTTATCAGTAATATGTCAGTTAATAGCTAAAGTGGAAAAATGCTTTGACGTAGCACCGACTGCTTTCTATCCACCTCCTAAAGTATATTCTGCGATAGTTAAACTAATACCTTTAGAAAATCCGCCATCTATTACTCTGATAAATAAAGTTGAGCAAATAACAAAGCTTGCTTTTGCAGGACGACGGAAAATGATCACATCATCACTGAAAAACCTTGTACCTAATCTACATGAAGTATTGACTCAGTTGAAAATCAATGATAATTATCGTGCTGAAAATCTTACTCCTCAAGATTATTTGAGAATTGCTGAAATATTATAAGCTTGCATCATTCAGCTTTATCTAACTTTTTTGCTTCTGCTTCGTGCTGTAGTGTATATTCTATTGCTTTTTCTTCTATATAGTTAAAAAAGAAATAACAAAATGTCAAAAAGCTAGTTAAAATGATTGCAAACGTTATTAATATTAACTTAAGTTCTTTTTTAGAGTTTTCAGCTTTGAATCGCTTTTCCTCTTCTTCATCAATTATAAACTCAGGTAATATATTTGATGCTTCTTCTTTATTTTCCATGCGTTACCATATCTTAAATTTATTAAAAATTAATGATAGAATTTAAATATCATTTAAGTAAATTATGAAAAGATACTTAAAATAAGTCAACAATTTTTAATCATTAGTTGTGATTTAATATAAATGACTAGTGCTTTTTAAAATAATTTTCTAATAGACAGTTTTAAAATTCAAAATTTTTAACTAAGATATTATTTATAAATTCTGAAATTAGTTATTCTTCTTTCTTGAGTTTCTGATTTTGTTTTTGGGAAATCTACATTATCTTAGCCAAGTGTATGAAAGTGTTTAAGCTTTCTTCATCGTCTTTGGTCATTATATAAGGCACTTTAACATATATAAGCATTTGATGTGTTTTGTCCGATATTTTATTTTTCTCTAAAAACGCATATAATTTATGAGTATTGTTATGTTCATCTTGTATACTAAACGCTTTATTTACTGCAACTGATTTATCGGATTTTGACATAAAATCATCAATAAAATAGTTTAAAGAATCTCTAAATAATTCGCTTAATTGCTCATCATTTTCAAGTTCTTCATGTGATAACGATCTTGCGGTTTTCAACTTAAAATATGATTTAATCATTTCAAGAGCAGAATATCTATCGCAGTTATTATTAGGAATTTTATATAACATTTTTTTATCAAAATATGCAGGTATTATTTTTAAATCCTTATTAATAATTTGCTGTTTGTAATAAGATAACTGGCGGATAACAGTAGCTGTAAGGCCTGCAACTAAGATAGAGTATAAGTTTAGTGATTGAAAAAGCATATTTTTAATATATTTAATTATAACTACCAACGATAGTATAATATTTTTTGCTTTTTAATCTAAAAAATGAACCATTGTTGTATATTACTTATTTTTTTCTTTCAATTAGTTTATTTATCACATATTTATTGTGCCACTAATAGAACATGAGATTTATATAAATTAACTTTCAACTCAACTAATCGATTTTCATATCTATGACAAGAAAGTTATTAAAAAATAAATTTTTAAAATCTTATTAATTTTTGCTTAAAAATATATTAAAATATAAGAAAATAAAGAAGTTGAACATCCATTAATACAAATAAATAAGCAGCAAGAAAAGGGACCATTTGATATTATTGGTGATGTACATGGTTGTTTTGATGAGTTAAAAAACTTATTAGAAAAGCTCGGTTATAGAATTAAAAAAGGTAATAAATATATTATTACTCATCCTCAAGGAAGACAAATTATTTTCGTAGGGGATTTAGTAGATCGAGGTCCAAACTCACCGGAGGTATTACGCTTAGTAATGGATAGTGTTTCCTCATCTATTGCCTTTTGTGTTAACGGTAACCATGATGACAAACTAAAACGAAAACTTCAGGGATGAAATGTTGTTATTGCTCATGGACTTCAGGAAACACTTGAGCAATTAGAAAACGAGCCGGCAGAATTTAAAGCATCTGTTCTTGAATTTTTAGAAAGTTGAGGTAGCTATTACATATTAGACGATAAAAAATTAGCAGTAGCACATGCCGGCATTAAAGAAAAAGATCTAGGGCGTAGTTTTGAGCGAATAAGTAAATTTTGTATGTATGGTGCAACCACCGGTGAAATTGATGAGTTTAGTTTACCGCTTCGTTATCCGTGGGACCAAGAATATCAAGGAAATACGCTGATTGTTTATGGGCATACCCCTGTTTGTGAAGCACAGTGGCTTAATAACACTATAAATATTGATACAGGATGTGTATTTGGAGGTAAACTTACCGCACTTCGTTATCCGGAAAAAGAATTAGTCTCTGTAGATGCTGCAAAAATTTATTGTAAACCAATCAAACCATTTAAGAAATAATTAGATTATGGATTCACAAATAGTATATAAGCAGCTACAGAGAAATTAAAAGAAATCAATATAAAACCACCAAATCAAGTAAGCTATGCATGGAATGATCTACCAAATATTATAAAGATAATAAAGAAAAAATAAATATGTATAAGATAGTTCAAATAAAATTTGGCTATCATTATAATTGTAAATATTTTTCATAAGTCCGAGTACAACCGACTAAATCATAACTACCATTAACAGGTGAGGGTAATATATCACTCTTAACTAATTGCTGAATCCTGTGAGTAGTTAAGCCTTACGCCTGTTATTTTATGGCAGATATAGTTCACTTTGAATTAGATTTTTGCATATCTAATATTTCTTGCTTTTTTTCTTTTGCTTCTAAGTCATCAGGATTTAATTCTAATACCTTATTGTATGAACTCAATGCTAAATCGAATTTACCTAATTTTTCTAATATAGTAGCGTAATTAAAATATATATTAGGGTATGTAGGATTCAATTTTATAGCTTTCAAAAAAGCTTCTAAAGCTAAATTATATTCTCCTAATTCTAATAGAAGATTACCTTTTTATCATAAAAAGCTCCAAATAATTAGAGTTTGACTCTATTGCTTTATCGTATGCTTTCAGTGTTAACTCATATTTCCCAAGCTTTTTTAACATTGCTCCTTGATTAATATAACCTCCAAATTCATTTGGATTTAATTCAATTTCCTTATTAAATGCTTTAAGAGCAAGTTCGTATTCTTCTAAAGATATTAGTATAGTACCGTAATTATTATAAATTTCGGAATCGTCAATATCTCCGTCAAGTACTTTATTAAATAATTCAACCGCTAACGTATGGTAGCCTAGTACATAAAAAATAACTCCCTTATAAAAATACGCAGTAAAATAATCAGGGTTTAGTTTTATAGCTATATTATATGCTTCAAGTGCTGATTCATATTTGTTAAGTGCCTAAAATGACATCCCTTGATTAATATAAAATTCAAAATTTTTTGGATCTAATTCTATAGCTTTCTCGTAAGAAAGGAGTGATAACTCATATTTTCCTAACTGATATAATATTATACCTCGAGCAAAATATGCTAATGCATCGTTAGGGTTTAATTTTATTGCTTCATCATATTTTGCAAGCTCTTTTTCGTAATTATTGATATTACTCTCAAGAGTTTGAGGTTTATTATTAAAAAATGATATTTTAGGTAAATAATTACGAAAGCATATAACTAGAACAATAAGAATAAGCAAACTAATCAGTAGCTTATAATACATATTAACATTTACAATTTATTAAAATGTTAATTATACTATATAAACTAATTATTAAAAAGAAAGTATTATGGAACTACTAATACGAAATGTGAAACTATTATATTTCGCTTTTTATTGCTACTGGTTAACTTCAAATCCCTATAGCTAGGGATGGTGTGATAGCAAGAGGAGGGGTAGCCAAAATATCTAAAGAAGCCCATATAAACAGACAACATATATATAAAATGCTATCTAGTAAAGGTATCTGTACTAGTTAGGAGTTGATCTGACAGTATTGAGTAATCAGGCAGCTTGATAAGTTAAGGTCAAGTTGTCTGATATTGTCTCTATATTATCAATATTTTTATTAATTGCAATATAAAGAGAATCTTTAAAAGTTTGCATTGGCGTTTTACCGTAACAATGTTTACCTGAATGAGTTCTTTCATTATTATAACCTACAAGCCAGTTATCTATATCAGTTTGTAGCTCTTCTAATGTAGAATAAAACTTTTTGCGGAATAAAATGTGATAACATTCTTCTTGCATAGTTGTGTGGAATCGTTCACATATCCCATTAGTTTGAGGACTATAGGCTTTAGTTTTAGAATGATCTATATTTTCAATACCAAGATATAACTGATAAGCATGATGCTCAGGCTTGCCACAATACTCCGTTCCTCTATCTGTTAATATCCGAACCAGAGGAATATTATAGCTTTCAAAAAATGGTATAACCCTATCGTTAAGATGGTCTGCACTCGTTATAGCTGTTTTTTCTGTATAAAGTTTACAAATAGCAATAGAATAAGTATCAACGAAAGTTTGCTGATAAATACGTCCTATACCTTTTATATTCCCTACATAATAGGTATCTTGAGAACCAAGATAACCGGGATGTAAACTCTCAATCTCACCGCTTGCTTCACGTTTGTTTTTTACTTTTTCAAGAGCTGTTAACTGTATATCATTTAGAATAATACCGTCGCTTGCTACCTTATTTTCTAAAGCTTTTAAGCGTTTCTTAAAATTTTCTAAATCATGACGAAGCCAAACTGATCTTACGCCTCCTCCTGAAATAATTATTCCTTTCTTGCGTAGCTCATTAGCTGTACGTTCTTGACCATAAGCGGGATATTCAACTGTAATATTAACTATAGCATCTTCAACACTTGCTGGTACTCGGTTCTTTAAACAAGGCTTTCTTCTGCTCATCTCATATAGCGCTTCTTCTCCACCTTGTTCATGAAGCTCTTTATAGCGGTAAAATGTATCTCGGCTATAACCCATTACTTTACATGCTTGCGATACGTTACCTAGTTGTTCTGCTAGTTGTAATAAACCAATTCTTGGCTTTATTATTTTTTGTTGGTATATTGTCATCTGACAGTCTCCTTTTTTTAGAGGTTGTTAAATTTTTGCCGGGTACGAGTATATCTTTTTTTTCATACCCAACAACTTCTTACTGTCAGATCAACTCCTAACTAGTACAGGTAATCCAAGTTTCGACAATATCGGTTCTTTATTAAATACTCTAGGGCTGCAGTTGAAAGTCGAGACTTATGCGTTTTAATTTTAATGGTACTCCCTAGCAGATGATTTTAGACAAAATTATAAAATGCGTGTTATTATTATCTGCTTAGCAAATTATAATTTAAAACCTTGAAAGGTTAATGTACGATTTGCTAACCGCAACAAGCCATAGAACACAAATAAGCAATACTTTTATTATGCAATAAAATTTATCAGAATTAGCTAATTGTTTTGAATAGCATGGAATATAATACAGAGAACCTTAGACTCTGCTTTATCCTAATTTTTTAAGCTGTGTATTTTTCAAGGATTGTTGTTGTAAAATATCCTTTTTATTTGTTAATCTAGTACTTACCATTCCTACTGGAATTGTTTTTGCAATAGCTGAAGCTTTTTGTAATGTTTCTTTGAGTAGGTTGCTAAAGCCAGTATTTTCTTTTTGATTGTTTTTTGAAAGTTTTTGCTGTATCACTCAGGTATATGGCTAAATCCTGCCTCGTGTTTCTGCTGGTTTTCTAAAGCTTTCTCTAAGTTAACCTTGTGGCTAGAGCCAACGGTTGCAATTACATTATATCCTTTTACTGCGAACTTCATTAATCACGTCAGTCATATATTGTTTACGATTTTCATTATATAAAGCAGAATCTTTTGTATGCTCTAAATTCCTACCTTCTAAACTAATCACTTTAATTCCATTTTCTTTGGCGGCTTTATATAAAAGTGCATCTTGAAATGTCAGGGTATTTTCTAGCTTTTCAGGAAGTTTTAAAGGATTATCAGGATTTTTCTCGTTATGCTCTAATATATTTGCTATCTTAATTATATCTTTCATCCCCTGATTTTCACCATACTGCTTACACTCAATAGCTATTACTGTATTTTTGTCAATCTTTCCTGCTTGAATTTCTGTAATCAAAGTCTGATTATTGCTTCCATGTTCTGTTGAATGATCGTGCTCCGCTCTAACCTTTACAGTACCGATTTTTTCAGCTTCTACAGATTTTTTAGCATCGATTGCTTTGATATCTATATTTGCTGTAATCGCTGCTTCTCTATTTGCTGAGCAGCTCTTGGTTATCGTTTACAGCAGCAAGACGATCATTTAAATTGTATTTTCCCTTTTCGTTTAGCTCTTCTTGAGGCACAAAATGTGTGATGTTTTCTTTTTCGGTACGAGTGAGATGTTGATTACCAAGATCAGAAGATGGTTGTTCAGAAGCTTTTTAAAGATTAGTGGCTTCTTGCTGTTTTTTAATAAACTCAATCGCCGCTGCTTGCCGTTCTAGGCTAAATTTGGAGAATTAAGCTAGAAATTCATCAAAAGATGGTTCTTTTAGCTTTTGTGCCTCTGCAAGATCTTTCTTAAGTTGAACATTTTCTAATTGGAGTACCTCAATTTTTTGTGTAGCATCCTCTAACATTTTATTTTTTCTAGAGATTGAGTAAGCTTATCGCCGAGGTCGCTGTATTTAGCACCAAGATCGGTGTATTTATCGCCAAGCTTATTGTGTGTAGCGATAAGTTTGTGATGTTCACCGACGAGGCTGTTATATTTATTGATGAGCTCTTCGTGTTTAGTGTCGAGTGCATTGTATTTATCGACGAGTCCGTCGTATTTATCAGCAAACCCATTGTGTTTAGCACCAAGTTCGTTATGTTTAGCAAGAAGTCCCTTGTACCTATCCAAAAGTCCGTTGTATTTTTATTGTAGCTCTGTATTGCTTTGTTCTAGACTTGCAGCAGTTTTTCTTTCTTTTAAAAGGTCAATGCTTAACTGCTCTTTTTCCTGTCTTAGGTCTTTGTTCTCATTTTGCAGTAAATCTTTTGCATTACTTAGTTGTGTTTTTTCAGCTTGTAGTCCGTTTTCCTTTTTTAGTTTTCTGTTAGCACTATCGCTTTCCTCAAGCTGTTTTTATAGGTTAACATTCTTAGTTTTTTCTTTCTCAATTTCGGTTTTAAGACTTTCTTTCTCAGTTTGTTCATGAGTAACGTTGCTTTCAAGCTTACTAACCTGATTTTGAAGCTCTTTGCTTTTATCAACAACACCCTGCTTTTCCTTGGTTAGAGTATTAACTTGAGATTGTAAACCTTTGTTTTTTTGTTCTAGGGCTTCTATGTTATTGCTTAACATATGCCCGATTTTAATATTGCTTGCCAGAAGATCGCGTGGTAAAAATCCAGGCTGATTATTTTCAAATGTATGAGGTTCAAAAAAACTATCCTTCTCTTCTTGAGTTAAACTTGGAGAAGGGCTATATTTTTTTTAGGAAAGTTTTTAGGATAATCAGCAGTTCTATGTACAACCACCCTTTGTGCCGGCTCAGTTCTGCTAGCCAAGACCTCAAACTTTATAGTACAGCCGGTACAACACCCTACCTTCCTGGTACTATTACTCTTTGCTAAACCTATGTCAAATTCTTGCCTCCCCTTCTCTCTGGTACCCTAGTTACATAACTTACTCCTTTTGCTTCAACATGCCTAGCCTTATAATCATCTATATAAGCCACTTTCCTTAATGTTTTATCTTTAATGCTGGACTTTGCTAAAAGCTTTAGCTCATCTGTACTAAGGAAATCCTCGAAACGCCTAGTAACAAGATTATCCAGGAAAGCTTCTGCTTCGTTATCATCTTTAAATATACTATTAAGATAATCAATATTTTTGCGTTCACCAACATGCTGTGCTTCTTCAATCTCTACCATCTTGTTAAGGTACTTACGCTTTTGTACTTTGTCATCATGGTCTTCGGACGGGGTTTATGCCTTTGCCAATTCTTCAGCTATAATATTTTTTAAAATGTGATTCCCCTTTGCATAGGCATTTAGAAACAGTGTTTTCTTTGCAGCTTTAAGAACCACTTCATCGCGCGAGTCTCCACTACTTTTTGAAGATCAGTTTTTAACTCTCTACATTGATCTTCAGGTATAGAATTAAGTTTATCGTTCTTCTTATGCTCAGGGAAACTAACATATAAATTATTACTACCTATTGGTTGGACAATTGCTGTATATGGGTCTTTAGCAAATACTTTTGCGAAAACGTCTAATGGTTTTGTACGTGCAGTAATTTCTGCCTCATATGTTACTCTAAGACCTCGTTTTGTATCAGTATAATCATAACTTTTACTCATATGGTTTCCTCTCAATTTTTTAAAAAGCTATATTATGGAGTCGGAATTCTCTTCAGTATCGTTCACTCCTATTAAATCTGCCAAATCTTTCAACGATTCTTCTGTATATAAGGGAGCTAAAAACTTCTTATAACACTCGACCTGAGTCATACCACTAGGAGGAGTGTAAGTTGCTAAACATATATACTTAATAACTATCTCCTACTAAATTAACTTTTTCGTTAGTTTCAGGCATACTTTGTATATATTGTTCAACTAAGTCTAAAATTTGTTCATTTTTCTTAAGGAGAGCAGCAGAAATAGGACTAAAATTTTCTCGATTAACATTAACTAGTATATTACTTTCATGAAATAAGCTTAAAATATGTTTTATTAAATCAATATTTTCTAATAATATAGCATTGGTAAGTAACATATTGTAAAAACCATCTTCAGAGGTAACATTATCCTGCGTATGTGCTTTTATATAATTAGATACAAACTGTTCTTCTAACTCGCTTCCTTTAATATGCTCTTCTTTAAACTTATCTAAATCATTTGTAGTGAGTAGAGTATCAAATTTTTTTAGTTCCATTGTTCTATGTCCTTTTTTGTTTAATTGTATTTATAGTAATATCTTGATTTGGATTCTAAATTTTTGCTGTTAAAAAACACTAAAAGTTAATAAGTCTTATATTAATTTTTGTTTTCTAATTTAAAATTGTTAATGAATTACTACATTTTTAATAAATTTTCAAGTTATGTTTATTTTTACAGCATTATTATTGCTAATAATAACTAGTTTTAAATTTTTTTGCTTTTTTAAAATAGAAATGATTGAATAAAAATTTTTCATGTAAAAGTTCTAATAAAGCAAAATATATTTAACAAAATATGAACACCTAAATGCGTTGGTGGTCTGCTGTTTTGCTACTTAACTTTACTTACTTGGGAGCTTAAACCAAGATGAGTATATTTATAGGGATATTTTTTAATGATAACTTTTAGATTGGTAATATTCACTATTTTAGTAATTTTTTAACTTTTTTGTTTTTAGGTAATAAGTAGTTTTCGGTAGAAATGACTTTTTTACCGATTTCGCTTTCCAACGCCACTCTAGCTTTTTTAGCTATTCCTCCTCCTATTTTACCGGCAATTTTATTTTCTTCTATTCCTGTTGCATTATTAGTTTCTGCTACTTGACGAGTAGATAATTCAGCAAGAGCAGTGAATATCAATTCTGCTTCATTCATGTGATCACGTAAATTTTGATTTTTCAAACCTTTTATATTTTTATGCTCTTTAATGCTTAACCCCCCTGCCCACTCTTGATGAATAATATTAGTTAATATGGCAAAGTCATTCTCTTTTGTTACTTCATGATTTTTCCAATAGTCAGTTAGCTTATTTCGTGTTTCTTGTCCCATCATACGTTGTTGAATCCATTTCTCGCTACGACCGTGTCGTTTCCAGTTTTCTCATGCTCTATCAATGGATTTTTCCGGGTCAGAAACTTCCTTGATTCTCTCATAACCGACTTCAGCAAGCCATTGTTTAAACGGTTCTGCTTTCAGGGAAGGGACAGACTGAATAATACGAAGTAAGGATTCCGTATTTGCACAGTCTGTTTGATAACGCTTGCCATCGCTACTTAGAAGTTTCAGCTGTACGATTTTTTCGTACAACTCAATAAATCCTTCATTTTCTGATAATTATCTCTTTAAATCCGACCAATATCGACGTGGGGTAGTACTATCAGTTAACGCTCCTACTACATCAACTACTGAAAACCACCATTCGTTATTATGAAAAATTCTTCTGATATCTTTATCTTTAAAAGTTACTAGTTTATTTAGTTCGTGGCTATTATTCATTATAATTACGGTCTTATATTAATTTTTATGAATTATATATATTCTAAATAAATTTTACAACTAACATTAGAAATAAAAATATCTATAGTAAAAAGTAACTAATGATTTATGAAATGGCAAGATGTCATATTTCGTTTTCTACTCTTATTGATCAACTCAAAACTCCTATATTTATAAGCTTTTTATGCTTTCAATTCTCAAAACGAAGAGAAATGCATTAAAAATTCCTATCGCTAGGGGAGGTATGGGGTAGGCGTTACCCGCTGTTAAAAGGCTAGGCAAGTACCTTTTATGTTATTTAGCCGTGTCTAATGCATGGTTAAAACTCTCTGTAAATAGAATAAGGTCTTTTTGTGCCTCCTTCTTCTTGAATACTTGCAAAGTGAGCTTTGCTATAAACAGCAGAGCTATGTTTATATTTATCAGCAAACTCTACTTTAATGTTTGTTCTTTATCTTCTATCCTACCAATTTCTGCTATTATTAAAGATGTGTGGAATGGCTTTGTAAATTTGTGAACATCACCAAATATCTTATCACGGTGTAAGCTATTAACAAAATATTATTGGCAGTACTTGGTGCATTTGAAGCATCCGAGTTTATTAAAATTAGTACTTATTCGGTGATAAAAAACGGCATAGTACTAGGGCATTTAAATAATGAAGAGCATGATTTTATAGCTAAAGCTACGATTTTTGCTGAAAAATATGGATTTGATGAATAGAAAAGATTTGAATCAATATATGATAGAGCTGAACCAGGCAATTAATATCACTTAATATTGAAACCTGAAAAGCTTGACTTTATGCTGCGTCCGCCGTTTGATACACTCGTGAATTTGCCCAAAAATGGCGAATGGTACCCGCAGCCGGACTTGAACCGGCAAGAGCTTACGCCCCACGGATTTTAAGTCCGTTATGTCTACCATTCCATCACGCGGGCAAGATCAGTGTACAGTAATATTATATACTATTTAATTCGCGGTGACAGATTAATAAAAAAAATATAAAAAAGCAAGCACTTTTATCATTAATATATTAGTCTGATATGAAAAAGTTATTAAACCCCTTTAAAATAGTTAGTTTACTCATTAATTTATTAGATAATTAACTTAAATAGTGACAAAATAGTAATAATATGATAGATTAGTTTCAGAAAGTAATACTTTCTCTTGCATGTTATTGACATGTTTATTGACAAATGCCGCAAGGTAAGGTAGTTTTGCATAATGAATTTTTATCAGCTCTTATATTTAAGTGAGGCTTAAAGTAAAATTTAAGTTTTAGTTACTATAAGCGTGTGTTAAGTTCAAATAAGTAATTTCTATCTAATAAAGGTTTTTATGGCTACAAATATAGTAGGTAAAGTTAAGTGGTATAATTCTACGAAGAATTTTGGATTTATTGAACAGGAAAATGGCGGCAAAGATGTGTTTGTACATAAATCAGCCGTAGACGCTGCAGGGTTACATAGCCTTGAAGAAGGACAAGATGTAATTTTTGATCTTGAAGAAAAGCAAGGAAAAGCCTATGCTGTTAACCTCAGAATTAAATAAATATATTTATAATACCAAAGCAGCTATCCAAAATTGTTTATAATTTAGGGTAGCCTAGTCATCTTTATCAAAATAGTAAATACTTTGTTTTTGTCTTATAACAACCTATATAATTTTAAGTATAATAAATTATTTTTACTAAAGGGCATGAAAATGCCCTAAATCTAATAATATTATTCTGGCTTGAATAAGATTCTAAAATAGTTTCATTATTCATTATCGTCTTATATATTTAGTTGGCGTTTTGTAATCTAGTTAAGCATATTTTTTGATTCAGGATAATTATATAAGTCGTTATTTTAATTTACTATAACTTATTTTTTATACAATAGACCTCTTGCATAACTTGACCTTATAAAGGGAATAAGAACTTCTACTCTACGCAAGCGTACTATAGTTAAGTGTGTGGGGGGATGAGAGGATAGAGTCGATGTCTTAATTATCTTTAGAAATGGGTTATGTAAGAGGTCTAATCAATAATGTGCATATTTTGATTTAAAACTAATATTGGATTATATAATGAAAAATTTTAATTTATCTGAAGAATTAATTATTGCTCTTGAGACAATGAATATAACTGAGCCGACTGAAATACAAAAGCAATCGATTCCGGTTGCAATGGCGGGGTCGGACATACTCGCTTCTAGCCAAACGGGTTCAGGAAAAACTCTTGCTTATTTATTGCCGTTAATTGATTCATTTATTAAAAATAAAACTACTGCTTTAATTCTTGTTCCGACTAGAGAACTAGCAATGCAAATACACAGTACTTTAAATAAAGTAACTACATCCTATAAAATTAATAGTGCAGTTTTGATAGGCGGTGAACCGATGCCTAAACAATTTATGCAATTAAAAAAGAATCCGAAAGTGATTATCGGTACGCCGGGGCGTATTATCGATCACTTAAATAGGGAAAGTCTAAAAATTGATCGTATAGGCATAACCGTACTTGACGAAATGGATAGAATGCTTGATATGGGGATGAAAGAACAGTTAGACGAAATCAATAAATTTTTACCGGAAAAAAGACAAGTTTTAATGTTTTCCGCTACTATGCCAAAACATATTATTGCTCTTTCTCAAAAATATCTAAACAATCCGGTACGTATTACGGTAGGTGCTACTAATAAAGCAGCTGCAGAAATAAAACAGGAATCCCTACATATTTCTGATAAAGAAAAATTTAGTGAATTAACTAAACAACTTGGTAATAGGGAAGGATCGGTAATTATTTTTGTGAAGACTAAACGCTCTGCCGATCAATTAGCTAAAATGTTAAAATATGAAAATCATAAAGCAGAAGCTATACATGGTGATTTAAGTCAGCGTCAACGTGAAAGAGTAATTTTATCATTTCATAAGTCAAACCATAGAATAATGGTAGCAACTGATGTAGCGGCTCGTGGGCTTGATATTCCTCATACACAGCATGTTATTAATTATGATTTACCTATGTGTCCTGAAGATTATTTACATAGAATAGGTAGAACGGGTAGAGCAGGGGCTACCGGACATGCGTTGTCTTTTATTTCTCCTGATGATGTTATTAGATGGCGTGCAATTGATCGTCTAGTAAATAAAGGAGAATCTACGCCACGCAGTGAGTTTAGAAGTGATAAAAATAACCGTAAAAGATCATTCGGTAAAAGAGCCGGCGGTGACGGTAAAAAGTTTAATTCTTTTGATAATAATCACAAAAAAACTTTTGATGGTAACAGTTACAGTAATAAAAGAAAGAAAGTCTCGTAGTTTAGATTTACGTCATTGCCACGCGATCAAAGATCGCTCGCGATGACGATCAAGTTAGCTAGGATAACAAATATAAAAAAGGAGAATAAGCTCATAAGTTTAAATTTTTCACGATTTCAATATATATCTAATATTTTCTTTATATTAATAATTTCTTTTCCCGGAGGTTTAATTTATTTACTTACCGGTTCAACGCTTTCTTTTTGGCTTCGAGAATCTGGTTTTGATAAAATCACTATCGGGCTTTTTAGTTTAGTTAATTTTATTCATATATTTAAATTTTTATGGGGTCCTTTACTTGAAAAAGTAAGTTTTTCTCCTTTAAGTAAGCGAGGATATAAATATTGTTTAATCCTTGCTTTGGTTAGTTGTATTTTTTGTATATATGTTCTAACAAATTTTAACCCTAATACTCATTTTATACCATTTGCTTTATGCTTAGTAGCTGTGGCATTTTTTTCTTCCATTTATGATATGTTACTTCAATCATCACAGATGTTACTGATTACAAATAAAAATTGGGGCATAAGTGAGGCAGCTTGTACTACAGGTTTTAGAATTGGTATACTTATAGCAGGTTCAGGAGCATTATATTTATCAACTATCATATTTTGGCGAGATGTTTATCGTGCTATGGCAATTTTATGTATACCATCATTACTATTAATTATAATCTATCCGCTTAAATTTAAAGATAAGATAATTATTAATGATTTTGATAGATTTTGGCATGCTTTTTATGACTTTATCAAGAAACCTAAATGGCTAATAATTGTTAGTTTCATGCTTCTATATCGTCTTCAAGATAATTTTCTTTCAATTATGCCAAATATGTTTTATCTCGATATCGGGTATACGAAGAAAGATTTAGCTCTTGGATATAAAGCTTTCGGTATGTGTGCTGCAATCCTTGGAGGTTTTATAGGCGGGTTTTTGTGCCGAAAATATGAATATTCTTATTTGCTTAAAAAAGCATTAACATATCATGCTTTATCTAGCCTATCTTTTTTATTTCTCTATTTTTATAATCGAGATATTACAAGTCTGTATATAGCGGTCTTTTTTCAAGAATTTACCAAGGGCTTAACTATATCGCCGTTTTTTTCTTACCAATTAAGATGCTGTAGTTCTAAATATTGTATAACCCAAATTGCTTTAATTACTTCTATTGCTTATATTAGTACCATATTGTTTGGTAGTATTTCAGGCTATGCAGCTACTTATTTAGGTTGGACTTATTTTTTTATTGTGGCAGGGTTTTGTTTTATACCGGCTTATATATTAATTAGATATTTACCGCCTTATGTCATTCCTGCGAAA
Source organism: Rickettsia helvetica (assembly GCF_963970025.1). Classification (NCBI taxonomy): domain Bacteria; kingdom Pseudomonadati; phylum Pseudomonadota; class Alphaproteobacteria; order Rickettsiales; family Rickettsiaceae; genus Rickettsia; species Rickettsia helvetica. Next base: position 88,359 of record NZ_OZ018776.1, on the reverse strand, counting down.
GCAGGAATCCATTGAGCAAAAGGCATAAATGTTATTAGCTTTTAGGCTGTTGCGTACGGAAAATTAAATTACTTCTCTTTTTTCTAGATTCCTGCGATCAGTGAAATGACATGGATCTATGCAATAACATCCAAGATAAATACAAATATATTGTAAAAATGGCTCTATCAATTTATAATAGTTAAAAAATTTATTAATGTGCTTTAATTATGTTTATTCAAACTGAAGATACTCCCAACCCTGATGCAATAAAATTTTTCCCAGGGCAGAAAATAAGTAGTGATCAGCCGGTATTTTTTAGTGAGCTTGCTGAAGTAAAAGGAAGAAGCAAACTTGCAGCATCACTATTTCATATTAATAATGTGAAATCAGTATTTTTCGGTAGTGATTTTATAACAGTAACTAAACAAGCTGAAGGTAATTGGCAAGTTATAAAGCCTGAAATTTTAATGGTTATTATGGATCATTTTGTTTCAGGATTTCCTGTATTTGAAGAAAACACCAAAGCAGATAATGTAAATCATAGTTTTGACGGGCTTTCGGAAATAGAGAAGCAAATCATAGAGATTATTGAAACTAGGGTGCGTCCATCTGTTGCACAAGACGGCGGTGATATAATATATAAAGGCTTTGAAAACGGTATAGTTAAATTAGCACTTCGTGGTGCATGCCTTGGATGTCCTAGTTCCATTATTACCTTAAAAAACGGCATTGAGTCCATGCTTAAACATTTTGTACCGGAAGTGCAAGAAGTTGAAGCTGTAGAGGAAGATTTTGAGTAATTTAGTATGCTAACTGCGAGCGACTAAGGACCTTGTTGTGTAGGTTAGTCTTCGTCATTGCGAGAAGAAACTGCAAGTTTCGACGAAGCAATCTAGTAAAAAATTCTGATTTACAGAATTTTTTTATTATTTTTTCTGGATTGCCACGCAGTCTACGACTGCTCGCAATGACGTTAAATGTCATATAAGATATTAAATTTTTTTGAAGAATAGTATGGTGCTATTCTTCCTTTGCAGAATTGATTATATCATTTTGATGCCAAATAAAACGTAATGCAGTTTAACATCCTTTGGAGCATATACTACGATAGGTAGTTTGCTATTATATCTTAAAAATGTTTCATCGCCTAAAAATACACTAACCGGTTGTATGGTTGCTTTTACGTTTGGGCATGCCATCATTGTACTAGCAGGGTGATCGCTAACTTGATCGATTACATAATAATTATATCCCTATCCTTCTAAAGTTTTTGTTTCCAGCTTACCGCCAAACCAAACATGATTACAATCTTTCATTGCATTTTTTGTTACTTGTAATTCTACTTTTAGTTTTTCTTCATTGGACTCTGTAGGTAAATGAATTACATAACGCTTTTGATTTTTAAGTAGCGTAGGGTGCAATATCTTTTAACGGCTTATCGGTATTAGCTAATAAATAAGTATTTAAAAAACATGATATAAGAAATATTATAATTTTATTTGGCATATGATTATTTTTTTAATTAAAATCCATTATCTCGCCTAAAGGAGTTTATAAGAAGAATTTATTTTGCCATCGGCTATACCAGCACTAAAACCTTCACTATAGTCAACATCACCATTGTCGTTTATTTTTTTACTTAAAAATAATATAGCATTTTCAAATTTATTTTCTTTTAATATAGGCTAAACTACAAACTTTCATGGCAAGCCTTTCATTATTAGGTAATCTAAAATATATTTCTGATCCGTTATTGGATTCAAAAAAATTACATATTATTATAAGCACCTAATAATAATAAATTATTTAATACATCTATGGTCACTTGTTCTTCAAGGTTTATAATTTTAGGAAATAATATGTAATTATTGTGATTATTTTGTATATTTGAAATAAGAATACTTTGAGAGTTATATTGCTGTTTTTCCAAATATATATTTGCAAAATTATTTTGATTTAATTCGGTAAAATCTAATTCGGCATAGTGTGTTGCTCCGTCAATGTCTAAACTATATACAGGCTTATCTTCCAATATCTCTTCAAATAAATCTTCCCGTAGCTCTTGTAACTCTTGTAAAAAATTTTGAGTATGTTCTTTAGTTTTACAAGTATCAATTTGATTTGCAAAGCTTTTTGCTATAAAAAACTTTAAATCTTTTTGATCCGATAAAGATAAATCATGAATGTGACATTTAAATGTTTTATCTATATAATCTATTAGTGATGCAATATCTGCAGGAAAATTTTCAGTTATTTCTAATAATTCTTTTTTATGCTGTTCTGACATTATATTTATATTCTAATCTAATCCCGTTTCTTTCTTAAAAAAGCCGGTATGTCATGAATATCAGACTCTTTATTATCTTGATCTAGAGTATTAATAACAACGTTTTTGCGTTCTAAAGTTTGATTATTTGAAGCACGCAGAGAACCCCATATTTTTCCTAAAAATGATGGTTTTGGTGAGTCATCTTCAGATTGGTTGAAAGTATTTACATGTAACCCCTTTTCATTTCCGATAAAATTTTGATTCATTGGAGAGTCGGTAATTTCAATATTTTCGGTACTGTAGCTGTTAAAATCAGGAATTTCTTCTATTTGTATAGGTTGTGCTATAGCTTCATTATAAGTTTCTGCAGGAACTGTATTGGTAGTTTCAGCTATTGCGGGTTTATATGTCGGTACTTTATCAGCATCAATACCGGTAGCAACAACCGATACTCTGATAATTCCTTTTAGTTCCGGATTAAATGTTGAACCGAAAATAATATTAGCATCAAGGTTATCTACTTCTTCTCTAATTCTATTAGCAGCGTTGTCAACTTCAAATAAGGTCATGTCGGAACCACCGGTAATATTAATTAATACCCCTCTTGCACCGCACATTGAGCTATGATCTAGCAGCGGATTTGAAATTGCAGATTCTGCCGCTTTAATGGCTCTATCTTCACCGCTAGCTTCACCCGTACCCATCATTGCTTTACCCATTTCGCTCATTACTGCTTTAATATCGGCAAAATCAAGATTAATAAGTCCTGGCATAATCATTAAATCCGTTACTCCTCTAACGCCTGCATGTAATACGTCATCTGCCATTTTGAAAGCATCGGCAAACGTCGTTTGTTCATTAGCAATACGGAATAGATTTTGGTTCGGTATTACAATTAAAGTATCAACGAATTGCTGTAATTCAATAAGTCCTTTATCGGCAGTTTTCATACGATGACCGCCTTCAAAATGGAAAGGTTTAGTTACTACTCCAACCGTAAGGATGCCTAATTCTTTAGCAATGCATGCAATAACCGGTGCAGAACCGGTACCTGTACCACCACCCATACCTGCCGTAATAAATACCATATTGCTATTTTCTAGGTAACTACGAATTTCGCTTTCTGATTCTTGAGCAGCAAGTGCTCCAACCTCAGGAGAAGCTCCTGCCCCAAGACCTCTAGTCGTAGAAACACCGAGTTGTATTTTGTTGGTGCATAAAGAATGTTCAAGCGATTGTGCATCAGTATTAGCTACTATAAAATTAGTACCTTGCAGATTAGCACTAATCATATTATTTACTGCATTACTACCTGCACCCCCGACGCCGAAAACCGTAATGGTCGGCTTTAATACTATATTTTCAGGAGCTTTTATATTTAAAACCATGATAATCTTTTATTTATATAATTTATGTCTAAGTATAATAAAAGATTTAGACTGTGTGAAGAAAAATTTAATTAATCTATCTGGTATTGCAGATTAGTTAATAATTTAACGTCATTGCGAGGAAAAATTGAAAATTTTGACAAAGCAATCCAGTAAAAAATTCTAATTTACAGAATTTTTTTTATTATTTTCTGGATTGCTATGCAGTCGAAGACTGCGTAGCTCATGACGATATCTATATTTAGTTAGCAACCCCCATGTTCATCATAAAAGAACTATGAGACAGTTATGGAGTAATCGGCTATAAACGGTTTAGAATTCACCATTTTCTACCTTCATCTCTAAGCTCTTTAATAGTATAAGGAGCTAATGTTTTACCTTTGCTGAATTCTCTTATTTGCTCTACTATATTATCCATTTTAGGCTTTTGAGTTATAGGTATAATTTTTGCAACCGGCGTATTATGCTTACAGATAGTAATTTATTCGCCGTCTTGTACACGCTGTATTAGATCGGAAAAATGAGTTTTTGCTTCGGGTAGGTTAATTTGATTAGATAAATTTTGTTTCACATAGGTAATATAATAAATAGACTAATTTAATATTATCCTATTTATAAGATTTTGTACAACAATATTAATAATTTAAACTAATATCTTTATATAAAATCTAGGATTGACTAACCATTTTTTCAGGTACTACTATTTTATCAAACTCTTCTTCTGATAAAAGATTGAGTTCTTTTGCGGCTTCTTTTAAAGTGATTCCGTGCTTATATGCTTCTTTAGCAATTTTTGCGGCATTATCATAGCCGATATGTGGATTAAGGGCTGTAACTAACATTAGAGATTTATCACGTAAATCATTAATGCGTGCTATATTAGGTTCTAATCCTTTAACACAGTGAGTAACAAAGCTATTTACGCTATCGGATAACAGCTCTATAGATTGTAGGATATTGTATATTATTACGGGTTTAAATACGTTAAGTTCAAGATGCCCGTTTGAGCCGGCAATAGTAACTGTAACATGATTTCCCATCACCTGACTGCACACCATTGTTAAAGCTTCGACTTGTGTAGGGTTTACTTTACCGGGCATAATCGAAGAACCAGGTTCATTCTCAGGTAAATACAGCTCACCAAGACCGCATCTTGGACCGGAGCCGAGCAGTCTTATATCATTTGCTATTTTCATTAAGCTAACTGCTATAGTATTAAGAGTTCCTGAAAATTCTACTAAGGCGTCGTGGGCAGCTAGGCTTTCAAATTTATTAGGAGCCGTCTTAAAAGGTTGTTTAGTAAACTCTGCCACTTTCTCGGCAAATTTTATATCAAAGCCTATTTTTGAGTTAATACCTGTACCGACTGCTGTTCCTCCTTGAGCAAGTAGATAAACTTTTTTTAGTGCATCTTCTATACGTTCTAAAGCATACTCTATTTGTGTAATATATCCAGAGAATTCCTGTTTAAGAGTTAAAGGAGTTGCATCCTGCAAGTGGGTACGTCCTATTTTTATGATTTTATCCCAATCTTTTGACTTGTCTTGCAAAGAGGTAAGTAAATTATTCAAAGCCGGTATCAGTTGCTGTTTAGTTGCAAGTACGGTTGCTATATGCATAGCGGTTGGAAAAGAGTCGTTGGATGATTGTCCTTTATTAACATGATCGTTAGGATGTACCGGAGATTTGCCGCCTTTTTTGCCTGTTAATCTTTCGTTGGCAATTGAGGCAATAACCTCGTTCATATTCATGTTTGTTTGTGTACCTGAACCTGTTTGCCAAACTACTAAAGGAAAATTATCCTCAAATTCGCCTTCTAATATTCTATCCGCGGCTTTATCTATACTTATAGCTATTTTAGCTTCTAAATCACCAAACTCATGATTAACCTGTGCTGCACATTTTTTTAAAATAGCAAGAGCACGAATTAAAATTTCAGGCATTTTTTGCTTGCCTATTTTAAAATTTTCTAAAGATCTTTGAGTTTGAGCCCCCCAATAAAATTTTTCTTCTATTTGAATTTCTCCAAAAGAGTCGCTTTCGGTTCTGTAATTTTTCATAAATTGTTAAATGTTATATAATTACCTATTTTTTTCATAAAATGATCACTTACTGCATTCAAATCTAATTGCTCGGCTAATTTAGCAAAGCTATAATATAATTTGTCTGTTAAAGAAGCTTTTTTTAGATTCTTAGCAATAAATACTAATGTGCTTTCTATCATAAGATTACGATTAAAACTATAAAATTTTTGCCAATGTTCTTTATATTTAGGTTCGGAAGATTCTATATAATCGGAATATATAGGTTTAGTAATTACTGCTTTACCTTGATATATATCAAATATAGTATTATTAATTAATCTTTCATTCTTGAGGTTATTGATCACTTTATCAAAAAAATTGTTTAATATAGCCGTTGTTATCTCTTCTGCTATAAGTTCATTTATTAAATATGTCTAATTGTTTTTCAAAATTCTCGATAATTTGTTCATTTGGTCCCCTTTTCATGACTTTTCTCTCAAATTAATTGATATAATAAAAGTTTATGACTTTAATTTTAGTAGACTAAATATTTATATCGAAGTAAATAAAAAACAATATTTGATTTATTAAAAATATTATTTATGTAATGAATGAAAAATTATAGAAGCGGCATTTGATACATTAAGACTTTCTACTCTCTTAGAAATAGGGATTTTGGCTAAATAATCACATGTTTCTTTGACTAATCTTCGCATGCCTTTATCTTCTGAACCAAATACTAATGCTATTTTGTTGGAAATTAATTTATCGGTAAAGTAGTCATTTGCAGAACCTGTTAGACCTATAATCCAAAAGCCATGTTTTTTAAGATAATTCATATATGAGCGTAAGTTAGTCACTTTAATGATAGGTATTAATTCTAAAGTACCGCAAGCCGCTTTAGCAATGCTACCGCTTTCATTCGGAGAATTATCTTGAGGTAATATTATAGCATTTATATCAAAAGCAGTGGCACTGCGAATAATTGCTCCAATATTTTGTGTGTCTGTTATTTGATCAAGAATCGCAATTTTACATTTTGGGTTTTTTATAGCTATGTCCTCTAGATTATAAGAAAAAATCGGTCTAACTTTTGCAGCTATTCCTTGATGTGTTTGGTTTTTCAGTAATTTAGATAAAATATCGTTATTAACAATTTCATAAGATCTAGTACCTATTAATTTTTTGTTTGTATCAAAAATGTCCCTAGTGCATAAAATATTTTCAATTTGACGTTTTGGATTATTTAGAGCAGAAAATACAGGATGTTTCCCATACATATAATAACAATTTTTAGAATCAAGTATTTTATTTTGCATCTTATTGAAAACCGTTAGTAATTTGTTCTTGACAGAAGCTACTATTTATTATAGAAAGTTACAACTAAATAAATGTGCAAGCTGCTATTTGTTTATTTGATGATTCGGCAAGAAGTTTTATTAAGTCCTAATACTAATTATATATTGTATTTTACAGTGAATTAGTCTATTTAATACAGTAAAGTTTTTAGGAGGGGTGGCCGAGTGGTCAATGGCAGCAGACTGTAAATCTGCCCGCGTAAGCGTTCGAAGGTTCGAATCCTTCTCCCTCCACCACTTAAATGGTTCAGGGAAGCATATCATTTTTTTAAAAGATTTCATGTATATATGTTTTATTTTATTTAAAAATAAAGCATAATTGTGTATATTTATAAATCTGAATAAAATTTGACATAGCACTGTTAACAAAATAGCTTTTAAATTATTTTATTAACAGTGCCACGATGCGGGTGTAGCTCAATGGTAGAGTTCCAGCCTTCCAAGCTGGCTGTGTGGGTTCGATTCCCATCACCCGCTCCAGAGATAGTGGTAACAAATAAATTTAGCAAAAAAATGCACTTATAAAAAATTAACTTGTATTAAACCTAAAAAATTGTAGAGAGTAATAATATGGCAAAAGCAAAATTTGAACGAACTAAACCGCACGTTAATATAGGTACGATCGGTCACGTAGATCACGGTAAAACTTCCTTAACGGCAGCAATAACTATAGTACTTGCTAAGACAGGTGGAGCAAAAGCTACAGCGTATGATCAAATTGATGCTGCTCCTGAAGAAAAAGAAAGAGGTATAACTATTTCTACTGCACACGTAGAATATGAGACTAAAAATAGACACTATGCACACGTAGATTGTCCGGGACACGCTGACTATGTAAAGAACATGATAACCGGTGCTGCTCAGATGGACGGTGCAATATTAGTAGTTTCTGCTGCTGATGGTCCTATGCCGCAAACTAGAGAGCATATATTACTAGCAAAACAGGTAGGTGTACCTGCTATGGTAGTATTCTTAAATAAAGTAGATATGGTGGATGATCCTGATCTATTAGAACTAGTAGAGATGGAAGTAAGGGAATTATTATCAAAATATGGTTTCCCAGGTGATGAAATACCTGTTATTAAAGGTTCTGCACTTCAAGCTTTAGAAGGAAAGCCTGAAGGTGAGAAAGCTATTAATGAGTTAATGGATGCAGTAGATAGCTATATACCGCAGCCTGTAAGAGCTACGGATAAACCTTTCTTAATGCCGATAGAAGATGTGTTCTCTATTTCAGGAAGAGGTACTGTTGTAACCGGTAGAGTAGAGTCAGGAATAATTAAGGTAGGTGAGGAAATTGAAATAGTCGGTCTAAAAGATACGCAAAAAACTACCTGTACCGGTGTAGAAATGTTCAGAAAATTACTTGATGAAGGGCAAGCCGGAGATAATGTCGGTATATTACTACGCGGTACAAAAAGAGAAGAAGTTGAAAGAGGACAAGTACTTGCAAAACCGGGTAGCATAAAACCGCATGACAAGTTTAAAGCTGAAGTATATGTGCTTAGTAAAGAAGAAGGTGGACGTCATACCCCATTTACTAATGACTATCGTCCGCAGTTCTATTTTAGAACAACAGACGTTACCGGTACAATAAAATTGCCTGCTGATAAGCAGATGGTTATGCCTGGAGATAATGCTACTTTTACAGTAGAATTAATTAAACCGATTGCTATGCAGGAAGGGTTAAAATTCTCTATACGTGAAGGTGGTAGAACAGTGGGTGCCGGCGTAGTAACTAAAATAAATAATTAATTGATTTTATAAATACCTATTATTAAAAAATAATAGGTATTTAATATTTTAAGATGTAGTAGATATCTTTCCGAACTAGCTATTTGAAGGAGACATGGAACGCAGAACCGCAGCGTACATACACATATGTGAGGGTTCGAGTACCAGATCGACGTACAAATTACCTCTAGAAGCGAAGTTTAGGAAGATGTCTAAAAAACATCTTGCTGTTTAAATATTAGGTTTACTGAATGAAAAATAAAATCAAAATTCGTTTAAAATCATTTGATCATCGTAGTCTTGATCAAGCTACAAAAGAGATAGTTAATGTTGTTAAAAGAACGTTTGCTAACATTAATGGTCCTATTCCTTTACCTAGAAAAATTGAAAGATTTACCGTAAATAGGTCTCCTCATGTACATAAGAAGTCAAGAGAGCAATTTGAAATTAGAAAGCATAAAAGATTATTAGTTATAGATGATCCGAATCCGGCGGTTGTTGATGCTTTAAGTAAAGTTGATTTAGCAGCAGGTGTTGATGTAGTGATTGAATTAGAGAGTGGGGAATAAATGAGAACCGGTATAATTGCTCAAAAAATTGGGATGACTAGTGTTTTTAATGATAAAGGAGAAAGAATTTCTTTAACATTAGTAAAAGTTGATGATTGTCAAGTAGTAGGGCATAAAACTCTAGAAAAGCATGGATATAATGCTTTGGTTATCGGTGTAAAAGATAAAAAAATATCTAGAGTAACCAAACCTATGAAACAAGTTTTTGCTAATGCTAAAATGTCTCCTAAAACTAAACTAAAAGAATTTAGAATTTCTGAAGAGAATTTTATTGATATAGCAGCAAGTCTAGAAGTAGATCATTTTACGGCAGGACAATTTGTGGATATAACGGCAACTACTATAGGTAAAGGATTTGCCGGTAGTATGAAAAGACATAATTTTAGAGGTCTTGAAGCTTCTCACGGTGTTTCTATATCCCATCGTTCACACGGTTCTACAGGACAAAGACAAGATCCAGGAAAGGTTTTCAAAGGCAAAAAAATGGCCGGTCATATGGGATGTAACCAAGTTACTATTCAAAATTTGAAAATATTTGCCGTTGATAAAGAGCGTAAGCTTATTATGATTCAGGGTAGTATACCTGGTCATAAAAATTCGTATCTTTCAGTAAAAGATGCAATAAAAAAGATTTCAATAACTGTATAATAGATATTTAGACATACTTGTTGAGGTTAAAGATTATCAAATTAACAAAAATGCCATGCAATATTATTTATATAAAAGTTTTATATAAGACTGTATAAGGTTAAATAAAGATGAAAACTAAAATATTAAGTCTTGCTAATGAAGAAGTTGGTGAGATTAGCTTAAGTGAAGATATATTTGCTGTTGAATTTATTAGAGATGATATAATAAAGCGGGTTATTGATTGGCAGAGAGCTAAAGCAATGTCCGGTAACCATAAAACTAAAACAGTATCAGAAGTATCAGGAACCACAAAAAAACCTTTTAAGCAAAAAGGTACAGGTAATGCAAGACAAGGCTCCCTTAGATCGGTACAGATGCGTGGTGGTGGTGTAGCTCACGGACCTAGAGTACGTAGTCATGCAACAAAATTACCTAAAAAAGTACGAAAACTTGGTTTAATTCATGCTTTATCCGAGAAATTTGCTGAAGGAAAATTATTAGTAATAGATTCTTTAAAGCTAGATAAGCCTAAAACTTCTGCTCTTATAAATATATTAAACAAATTTCAAGGAAAAAGTTTCTTTGTAATAGACGGAAATGAAGTAGATATTAATTTTTCTTTAGCTGCAAAAAATATTTATAATACTGTGATTGTTCCACAAATAGGAGCAAATGTTTATGATATAATACGACATGAATATGTCCTGTTATCACAAGAAGCAGTGAGTGTTTTAGAAGAGAGGTTAAGATGAGTTCTTATAAATACTACGATTTAATTAGAAAACCTATTATTACAGAAAAAACTACAACCCTTTCAGAACAAAATAAATGCGCTTTTTATGTAGATAAATTTGCTGAAAAACTTACCGTTAAAAAGGCTATAGAAGAAATATTTAAAGTAAAAGTAAAAAAAGTGAATATTTTAAACGTTAAAGGTAAGAAGAAAAGATTTAAAGGAATTATAGGGACTCAAATCAATAGAAAGAAAGCTATTGTTACATTAGAAAAAGACCATAATATCGATTTTGCCGGAGGAATTAAATAAATGGCTTTAAAAAACTTTAATCCAATTACTCCTTCTCTTAGAGAGTTAGTTCAAGTTGATAAAACTAGTTTATGGAAAGGCAGACCTTTAAAATCTTTGACCAAAGGTATATCTAAAACCGGTGGACGAAATAATCAAGGTAGAATTACTTCTTGGCACAGAGGTGGAGGACATAAAAAATTATATCGTGTTATTGATTTTAAAAGAAATAAAATAGATATTGCTGCTATTGTCGAAAGAATAGAGTATGACCCTAATAGAACTGCTTTTATTGCTTTAATAAAATATGAAGACGGGGAATATTCTTATATTTTAGCACCGCAAAAATTATCTGTAGGTGATAGAGTAATATCAAGTCAAGATGCTGATATAAAAATAGGAAATTGTTTACCTTTAAAATTTATTCCTATCGGTACTACTTTACATAATGTTGAAATGAAAGTCGGTAAGGGCGGCCAAATTGCAAGATCTGCAGGTACTTCAGTAGATCTAGTAGGTAAAGATTCAGGATATGCTCAGATTAAATTAAGATCAGGTGAATTTAGGTTAGTACCTTTAGATTGTAAAGCTACTATAGGTAGTATATCTAACCCGGATCAAAAAAATATTAATTTAGGCAAAGCAGGTAGAAATAGATGGCTCGGTTGGAGACCGCATGTTAGAGGTGTAGCAATGAATCCTGTAGATCACCCTCATGGCGGTGGTGAAGGTAAAACTTCAGGAGGGCGCCATCCTGTTACTCCTTGGGGATTCCCAACCAAGGGTAAGAAGACACGTAAAAATAAACGTACTTCAAAATTTATCGTAAAGAAAAGAAAATAGATTTTAAATTAATTAGGTATTAGTATGGCACGTTCAATATGGAAAGGGCCTTTTGTAGACGGTTATTTAATAAAGAAAGTTCAAAAATTAATGGAATCAGGTAAATCTGAAATGATTAAAACTTGGTCTAGAAGATCAACGATTTTACCTATTTTTGTAGGGTTTACCTTTTCTGTTCATAATGGAAAGAAATTTATTCCGGTTTCTGTAAATGAAGAAATGGTTGGAAGAAAATTAGGTGAATTTGCTCCTACTAGAACATTTCACGGTCATGGAGCAGATAAAAAAGTTAAAAGAAAGTAAAGATTTATATGGTACAGGAAAATAAAAATTTTGCTACGGCAAAAGCTAAATCTATTAGAGTAAGTCCAAGGAAGCTAAATTTAGTTGCAGCCTTTATTAGAAATATGAAAGTATCTGAAGCATTGGTACAATTAACTTTTTCTCCTAAAAGAATTGCAAAAGTTGTAAAAAATTGTTTACAATCTGCTGTTGCAAATGCTGAAAATAATTTAGGTCTAGATATAGATAGATTGGTTATTACTAAAGCAACTGTAGGTAAGGCTTTAGTAATGAAAAGAGTTATGCCAAGAGCAAAAGGAAGAGCAACTAGAATAAATAAGTTTTTTAGTAATCTTTATATAACTGTTACAGAAAAAGAGGATAATTAAAATGGGGCAGAAAGTTTGTGCACATGGTTTTAGAGTTGGACCGACTTTAATTAAAGGTTGGGATTCCGTATTATATGCAGAAAAACATTATAAAACTCTTTTTATACAAGATTTAAAAATTAGGGATTTAATAAATAAGGGTTTTAATCAAGCTCAAATTAGCAGAGTTTTAATCGAACGTCCTTCTAATAAAAGTATTATAGTTAATATTAATGCCAAAAAACCAAATATCATTATCGGTAGAAACGGTAGTGAAATTGATAAGCTAAAAAAAGCTGTCGAGAAAATGACTTCTTTAAAAGAAGTTTATATAAATATTCATGAAGTTAGAAAATTTAATATAGATGCTGCTATAGTAGCTCAAACTATAGCACTGCAGCTTGAAAAAAGAGTTTCTTTTAGAAAAGCCATGAAAACAGCAATTCAGGCTTCATTTAAACAAGGTGGACAAGGTATAAGGGTTAGTTGTTCAGGAAGACTTGGAGGTGCTGAAATTGCTAGAACCGAGTGGTATATAGAAGGAAGGATGCCGTTACATACTTTAAGAGCTGATATTGATTATTCAACAGCTGAGGCTATAACTACTTATGGAGTTATAGGGGTTAAAGTGTGGGTTTATAAAGGTGAATATACAGAAAATAAAAGATATAATTAATTTTAAGTATTAAAATGTTAGCTCCGAAAAAACAAAAATTTAGAAAAGCTCATAAGGGTAGAGTTGCTTCAAAAGCAAAAGCAGGTACGATGCTTGTTTTTGGATCGTTTGGTCTAAAATCTATAGACGGTTGGCGTGTTACTGCAAGACAAATAGAAGCAGGAAGGAAAGCTGCTACTAGATGTATGAAAAGGCAAGGAAGATTATGGATTCGCATTTTTCCGGATGTTCCCATTTCTAAAAAGCCTGCCGAAGTAAGAATGGGTAAAGGTAAAGGCTCTCCTGAATTTTTTGCAGTTAGAGTTTCGCCTGGAAGAATTATGTTTGAAATTGAAGGGGTAGAAGAAAATATTGCACTTAGAGCTTTGGAGCTTGCAAGTGCAAAATTACCTGTTAGAACAAGGATAGTGAGACGTTATGAATGATTTAAAATTATTAAGAAGTAAGTTATCTACTGAAACAATAGAAGAGCTTTATAAAAACCTTAATCTTTTAAAGAAAGAATTGTTTAATTTAAGATTTCAACAAGCTTTAGGTGAGTTAAAAAATACTAGTAGGTTTTCATTAGTCAAAAAGTCTATAGCACGTATTAAAACTGAATTAACAAAAAGATCTAATAGTGAGGAATATTAAAATGCCGAAAAGAGTATTACAAGGCGTGGTTATAAGTTCAAAAGCTGATAAGACGGTTACAGTAAAAGTAGAAAGAAAGTTTAAGCATCCTGTTTATAAAAAATTCGTGAAAGTTTCTAAAAAATATGCTGCTCATGATTCAGAAAATAAATATCAAGAAGGAGATAAAGTTAGTATAATTGAAAGTCGTCCTATCTCAAAAACCAAAACATGGATAGTGGTCAATGGGGAATAAAGTTTTTTAATCTTTGACTTTATAAGGTAGATTATTTATTTTATCTCTCGTGTATAAAAAATTGGAAGTAGTTTATGATTCAAATGCAGAGCATCTTGGAAGTTGCAGATAATTCCGGTGCTAAAAAAGTTATGTGTATTAAAGTTTTAGGTGGCTCTCACCATATGGTGGCAAAGTTGGGTGATGTTATAGTTGTATCTGTTAAAGAAGCTATACCCGGCGGTAAGGTTAAAAAGGGTGATGTTTATAAAGGCGTGATTGTTCGCACAAAGACCGGAGTAGTAAGACCTGACGGTAGTACAATAAAATTTGATAAAAACGCATTAGTGCTTTTGAATAAACAAGATGAACCTATCGGTACTAGAGTTTTCGGTCCTGTTACAAGAGAACTTAGAGCGAAAAAATATGTTAGAATAATGTCGCTTGCAGAGGAAGTGTTATAAATGATTAAATTAAAAGTAAAAAAAGGTGATGAAGTTGTTGTTATTACTGGAAAGCACAAAGGAACAAAAGGTAAAATATTAAAAGTTTTTCCTGAGGACAGTAAAGTAATTGTTTCTGGAGTAAATTTAGTAAAAAAGCATACTAAACCTAATCAAATGAGTGAAGGCGGGATAATAACTAAAGAATTACCTATACATATCTCAAATATTGCACACATCGATCCAAAAACCGGTAACCCTACCAAAGTAGCTTTTAAATTCTTAGAAGACGGTTCTAAGGTTAGAATAGCAAAGAAATCAGGGGAAATTATCGGTAAGGAAGGTAAATAATGTTAAGATTTAAAGAATTATATCAGCAAAAAATTATTGAAAACTTACAAAAAGAATTTTCTTATAAAAATAAACACGAAATACCACAAATTAAGAAAATTATTATAAATATGGGAGTAGGGGAAGCAATAGCTGATTCCAAGGTGATTAATAATGCAGTAAATGATCTCACATTGATTTCCGGTCAGAAGCCGGTTGTAACGTTAGCAAGAAAATCGATTGCAACCTTTAAGTTACGCGAAAATATGAAAATAGGCTGTAAGGTTACATTACGTAAAGATAGAATATATGATTTTTTAGAGAGGTTAGTAATTGTTGCATTACCTCGTGTTAAGGAATTTCGCGGTTTTTCTTATAAAAGTTTTGACGGTAAAGGAAATTTTACTTTTGGATTAAAAGAGCAGATAGTCTTTCCTGAAATTAATTACGATAAAATCGATACAATAAGGGGTATGGATATTACAATCGTTACATCTGCTAAAACGGATAAAGAAAGTAAGTATTTGTTATCAGGGTTTAATTTACCTTTTTATAATTAATTTTTAGGGTGTATAATGGCAAAAGTAAGTTCGATAAAAAAGAACGAAAGTAGGAAAAAAAAATCACAAAGTTTACATAATAAACGTTTAGCACTAAAAAGTAAAATTTATGATAAAAATATTTCATTAGAAGAGCGTTTTTCTTTGGTAATGTCGCTTGCACAATTACCTAGAAATTCATCGTCTACTAGAATAAGAAATAGATGTGAACTTACAGGTAGACCAAGAGGTGTTACAAGAAAATTCGGTATATCGAGGAATAAGCTTAGGGAATTAATAGGTAGAGGCTTAGTGCCCGGTATAGTTAAGTCAAGTTGGTAAAAGTCGATAGGTAAATAATATGTCAATGACGGATAATGTAGCAGATATGTTAACTAGAATTAGAAACGCTTATAAAAGTAAATTGATAAATGTTTCTTTTCCTAGTTCTAAAATTAAAACTTCAATTTTAGATGTTTTGCAAAAAGAAGGTTATATAAAAGATTATATAACTACTCAAAAAAATAATATTAGTTATACTGAGGTAGCTTTAAAATATTCTGTTAACGGTGATGCTTCTATATGCGAAATTCATAGAGTATCAAAGCCTGGAAAAAGAGTATATTCTGCTATTAAAGATTTGAAAGGATATTATAATAATATGGGTATATATATTCTTTCTACTCCTTACGGTGTTATATCTGATAGAGAAGCTCATATTAAAAATGTCGGCGGCGAAGTAATTTGTAAAGTATTTTAAGGTAAAAAAATGTCACGTGTTGGAAAATTGTCGATTATTATACCTGAAGGTGTAAAAGTTGGTTTAAATGATTTAGAGGTAAAAATATCCGGACCTAAAGGCGAATTATCAAAAACTTTTAAAGGTAATATCGCAATTTCATTGGCAGAAAATAAGCTTTTAGTAAAACCTTTAGCCGCAAATAAAAATGCACGTGCTATGTGGGGTACTGCAAGAAGCATAATATCAAATATGGTTACCGGCGTTAAAGAAGGGTTTAAGCTTAAACTTGAAATTAACGGAGTCGGTTACAGGGCAATGGTAAAAGGTAAATATTTAAATTTAATGCTTGCTAAAAGCCATAATACAAAAATTGAAATACCTTCAGATATTAAAATAGAAGTACCTAAGCAAAATATTATTATTCTTGAGGGAACAGATAAAGAAAAGTTAGGACAATTTGCTTCAATTATTATAAAACAGAGACCACCTGAGCCTTATAAAGGAAAAGGAATTAAATTTGAAAATCAATTTATACCACGTAAAGAAGGTAAGAAAAGTTAAATTTAAGAGTTAAATATGCGTAGTGCTAAGCTAAAATTTGAAAATAGAAGAAATAGAATAAGACATAAAATATCTAAAACATCTAATAGAGTTAGATTATCGATATTTAAGTCAGGTAGACATATATATGCACAAATTATCGATGATTCTAAGTCTATAACGATTGCTTCTGCTTCAACTTTAGATGAGAAAATAAAAAAATTAAAAAAATCTCATTGTAATATTGAAAATGCTATTAAAGTAGGTGAAGAAATAGCAAAAAAAGCTGATTCTGCAGGGATAAAAGAAGTAGTATTTGATAGAGGCGGATATAAGTATCATGGTATTGTAAAAGCTCTAGCTGATGCAGCTAGAGAGAAAATAAAATTTTAGGTTATAAGGTTGTAGTAATGTCTAAAGTTAAAAAAAATGAAGAGACTTTAAGCGAAGTTTTAGTTGATGTAAATAGAGTTACAAAAGTAGTAAAAGGCGGTAGAAGATTTACTTTTTCTGCTTGTGTAGTTGTCGGTGATAAAGCCGGCAGAGTCGGAGCGGGACACGGAAAAGCTAAAGAAGTAAACGAAGCTCGAGGCAAGGCGAAACAAGCCGCTAAAAAGAGAATAATGCAAGTACCTTTATATCAAAATAGGACTATTCACCATGATGTTGTCGGTAAAAGTGGAGCTGCTAAAGTGATTTTAAGAAGAGCTAAAGCAGGTACGGGCGTTATAGCCGGAGGGTCTATGAGAGCAATTTTTGATTCTTTAGGCATTCATGATATTGTTGCTAAATCAATAGGTTCAACGAATGTTTACGCAATGATTTCTGCAACATTTGATGCATTAAATAAACTTGCATCACCAAAATCTATTGCTATGAGAAGAGATAAAAAAGTAAATGAAATATCTGTAAAATCTTCTGATATTCAAGTTAATAAATAATGTTGCGTAAGTAAGGTGAAGTTATGAATAATAAGATCAATAATATAAAAATTACTCAAGTTAAAAGTGCTATAGGTCGTAAGTATGATCAAAGATTGACATTAGTTGGGCTTGGTTTAAACAAAATTAATAAGACTGTTATTCTTGAAAATACTAATTCAATCAAAGGAATGATTGAAAAAGTAAAGCATTTGTTAAAAATAGAAAATATGTAATTAGAGTTTTTAAATGAAATTAAATGAATTATATAATAATATAGGTGCTAAAAAAAATAAAAAAAGAATAGCACGCGGTATTGGTAGCGGTAAAGGAAAAACCGGCGGTAGAGGAATTAAAGGTCAAAAATCTAGATCTGGCGTTGCAGTAAAAGGTTTTGAAGGTGGTCAAACACCTATGATCAAAAGACTACCTAAAAGAGGGTTTAATTGTATTTCAACTAAAAAATACAATATAATAAATATTTATAATATTGAAGAAGCATTAGCCGATGGGCGTTTAAGTGTTGATAATACTATTACCAAAGAAAAACTGGTAGAAGTTGGATTAATTAATAACAAAAATAATAAAAATCTAGTGAAGTTATTATCTATTTGTAGTGATGATTTCGCTTCTCCTCTATCATTAAAATTAGATGCTTATTCTTCTAAAGCTAAGGATTTAATCGAGAAAGCAGGTGGAAAATTATTATAGTATATGGGGCAGAATTTTTCTAAAAAATCTGGTAATGATTTAGTTAGTCGCATTGTTTTTACTATTCTCATTCTTATAGTATGTAGATTTGGGTCTTTTATACCTATACCCGGTATAGATTCAATTGCTTTAAGTAGTGTGGCTGAAAAAAATCAATCCGGAATACTCGGAATGTTCAATATGCTATCCGGAGGATCGCTAGGTAGAATGTCTATTTTTGCTTTAGCAATTATGCCGTATATTACCGCCTCAATTATTATCCAATTAATGTCAGTTGCATATAAACCTTTGGAAAATTTAAAAAAAGAAGGGGAAGTCGGCAAAAGGAAAGTAAATCAGCTATCGAGATATTTAACGGTTCTGCTTGCTTCTTTTCAGGCTTATGGAGTTGCTATAAGTTTAGAGTCAATTGTAACAAATACCGGTCCTGTAGTAATTTTAGCGGGTTTTTTCTTTAGAGTTACAACCGTCATTACTTTAGTTGTAGGTACTATGCTATTAATGTGGTTAGGAGAACAAATTACACAACGCGGAATAGGTAACGGTACGTCTTTAATTATATTTATAGGTATAATTTCGGGAGTACCTAGTGCTATTATTAGTATGTTTGAATTATCAAGAAAAGGGGCATTATCGCCTTTAATAGCGATAGTTGTTTGTATTGGAGTGGTGGTATTAATAGCTATAATTATATTTTTTGAAAAAGCCCAAAGAAAATTATTGGTGCAGTATCCTAAAAGACAAGTAGGAAATAAAATTTATGGAGGAGAAGCAACGCATATGCCTCTTAAATTAAATACTTCTGGTGTAATACCTCCAATATTTGCTAGTTCAATTTTACTATTCCCTGCTACGCTTGCTAATTTTTCTAATAGTAATTCAGAAACTATGGGCATGCTTACTTATTATTTAGGGCATGGAAAACCCGTATATATTTTATTATATGTAGCATTAATTATGTTTTTTAGTTTTTTTTATACTGCAATAGTATTTAATTCTGAAGAAACTGCTAATAATTTAAGAAAATATGGTGCTTATATTCCGGGTAAAAGACCAGGAAAAAATACGTCTGATTATTTTGATTATATACTTACAAGGCTTACGGTTATAGGTGGGATATATTTAAGTATAATATGTGTAATTCCGGAGCTATTAATGAATAAGTATGTAATCTCTCTTTCTTTAGGAGGTACGAGTTTTTTAATTGTAGTGAATGTGGTACTTGATACTATGACGCAGATTCAAACTTACTTATTTAGTAGTAAGTATGAAGGTTTAATGAAGAAAGTAAAATTAAAAAATTAAAAATGAGCTTAAATAGTGATAGTAATTTTTTTAGGTCCTCCAGGAGCCGGAAAGGGAACACAAGGGAAAAAGATAGCTAAAAAAATTGATTTACCACATATAGCAATCGGTGATATATTTAGAACAATTATTAAAACATCAACTAGTGAAGCAGAATTAATTAATAATTATGTTAAGCAAGGGGAGCTTATCCCTAATGAAATAGTTAATCAAGTAATCAAAAATTTTTTATTATCCTCTGAATATAAAAACGGCTATATATTAGATGGATATCCACGTAATTTAGAGCAAGCGAAATTCTTTAAATCATTTATTAAAGAAAAAATTAAAATAATATATTTTGATGTTTCAGATGAATTATTAATTAAAAGAGTTTTAGGAAGATATAGTTGTAAAAATTGCGGTAAAATATATAATAGTTACTTCTTGCAGCCTAAAACTGATAATGTATGTGATGTTTGCGGTTCAAGTACATTTGATTATAGAAAAGACGATAATGAAGAAGTAATAAAAAAAAGAATTGAAGTATATAAAACAGAAACATATCCGTTAATAGATTATTATAAAAATAGTGGTAATTTTTATATAGTTAATGGAAGTAAAAATGAACAAGAAATAGAAATTGATATACAGAAAATACTAAAAATAAATTGACTTTATTAAAGATTTTTATATTATTTTCTAGTTACCAGTAAAATTTTGGAGATTATTTGTGGCAAGAATTGCAAGTGTTAATGTTCCCGATAATAAACGTTTAGTTGTGAGTTTAACTTACATTTACGGTCTTGGGCCTACTATGGCAGCAGAGATCTGTAATAAAGCAAAAATATCGAAAGATAAAAAAGTTAAAGAACTTACGGATCAAGAGTTAATAAGCTTACGTAATATTATTGAAAGCGAGTATAAAGTTGAGGGTGATTTAAGACGAGAAGTTACGCTTAATATTAAGAAGAAGAAAGATATAAGATGTTATCAAGGGCTTAGACATATACGTAAGTTGCCGGTGAGAGGACAGAACACGCATTCTAATGCTCGAACTAGAAAAGGTAAAGCTATTGCGATAGCCGGAAAGAAAAAAGCTGTAAAATAATAGTTTAAGTATAGAGTATAAATTAATGAATCAGACGGTTAAAGTTAAGAAAAAGAAAAAAACTATCACTCTTGGTGTTGTGCATATCCGAGCATCATTTAATAATACTATAGTAACATTTACTGATATCCAAGGTAATACTATGTCTTCTGCATCGGCAGGAGGTAATGGGTTTAAAGGGGCAAGAAAAGCAACACCTTATGCAGCTCAAGTAACAATTGATAGAGCCTCGGAAAAAGCAAAAGAATATGGTCTAAAAACTATTTCTATTAGGATTGGAGGACCGGGAGCTCAGCGTGAATCAGCAATGAGAGCTTTATTCAGACAAAATTTTGTGGTTACATCAATTTTAGATGTATCGTCAATTGCTCATAATGGAGTAAGACCGCCAAAAAGAAGAAGAGTATAAGAGAATCATAGGTATTAAATGTTATCGTTAAGTAAAAATTGGAATACTTTAATAAAGCCGAATAAAGTTGCTTATGAAAATTTTCCGGAAACCAATAATAAAGCTAAAATTGTAGTTGAACCTTTAGAAAGAGGTTTTGGTTTAACACTCGGTAATGCTATGAGAAGAGTATTACTTTCTTCTTTACAAGGAGCGGCTATCACTTCTATAAAGATCCCTGCTATAGAACATGAATTTTCTTCTATACCCGGTGTAAAAGAAGATGTATCGGAAGTAATTTTAAACATTAAAGGTATTGAAGTAAAAATGCATGTTGCGGAAAAACGTATCGTGAAATTAAAAGCAACAGGACCTTGTGTTGTAACGGCCGGTATGATTGAAACAGGTCATGATGTAGAAATACTGAATCCGGATCATGTAATTTGTGATCTAGTTAAGAACAAGCAGCTTGAAATGGAATTAACTTGTAAGGTTGGTAAAGGATATGTACTTAGCACAAATAGTTATGAGGATAATTTACCTATTGGTGAAATAGCTATAGATGCTTTATTTAACCCGGTAAAAAGTGTTACTTATAAGGTAGAAAATACTAGGGTAGGTCAGGTTACCGACTATGATAAATTAATTATGTTTGTAGAAACTAACGGTGATTTATTACCTGAAATGGCTGTAGGTTTAGCTGCACGTATTTTACAAGAGCAATTACAATTATTTATTTCTTTTGAAGAACAGGAAGAAGATAAGCAGGTTAAAACTGATGCTTTACCGTTTTCGCCTTATTTACTTAAGAGAGTTGATGAATTGGAGTTATCAGTTAGATCAGCAAATTGTTTGAAAAATGATAATATAATATATATAGGGGATCTAGTAAAAAGAACAGAATCCGATATGCTGAGAACTCCAAATTTTGGTAGAAAATCTTTAAATGAGATTAAAGAAATATTGGCAAAATTTAATTTAAGATTCAGTATGGATGTACCGGATTGGCCACCGGAAAATATTCAGGAATTATCTAAACGTTATGAAGATTCTTATAATTAAGGACTAATAAAAATGCGACATAAAATTAAAGGTAGAAAGTTAAATGTAACAAGTAGTCATAGGCAAGCAATGCTCGCTAATATGGCGGTAGCACTTGTAACTCATGAACAAATTAAAACTACTTTACCAAAAGCTAAGGAATTAAGACCTTATATTGAAACTCTAATTACTAAAGCTAAAAAAGCTGATTTAACGGTAAGAAGAAGCGTTTTATCAAAAATAAAAGATAAAAAAGCAGTAGAAAAGCTTATAAATATTTTAGGTACTAGATATAAAGATAGACCTGGCGGTTATACTAGAATAATAAAAGCCGGATTCCGTTATGGTGATTTAGCACCGATAGCATATATTGAATTTGTAGATAGAGATATTAATGCTAAAGGAAATATACAGCAAGATGTTAATGAAGATATTAAAAGTTAAATATAAAGGATTCGGTAATGGCTAATCATTCTTCAGCAAAAAAAGCTGCTAGACAAACAGTAAAAAGAACTCTAATCAATAAAAAAAGATCTAGTGCAATAAAAACTTTTATAAAGAAAGTGGTACATGAAATCAGTCTTGGTAATAAAGAAAATGCTAACTTAGCTTTATCTATTGCTCAGTCTAAGATAATGCAAGGTGTGAAAAAAAATATAATTAAATTAAATACCGCCTCAAGAAAAATCAGCAGATTATCAAGACAAATAAAAAGTTTGAACGAAAACAAATAACACTTTATAGGTAATTTAAAAGCAAAAACTAATAAAATTTTGCCAAATTATTTATATGTACTTCTTATTAATTATAAATAATGTTATTTTACTAATTAATAAAAAATATGGGCGATTAGCTCAGCTGGTAGAGTATCTCGTTTACACCGAGAGTGTCGGCGGTTCGAGTCCGTCATCGCCCACCAATCGAAAGTTTTTAGTATTTCAACGAAAACATCAAACAATGAATGAAGCTTAAACTCAAGCTTTTTAGTCTTAAATGTTATAATAGTTAAACCTATCAAGAAAAACAGTACTTTTGTGAAATGGCATTTCTAACTAAGTATATATTAGTTAATAATTTAATGCCATTGCAAGAAAATTACGAAGTAATTGACAAGACAATCCAGTAAAAAATACTAAATTTTAGCATTTTTGATTACTTTTTCTAAATTCCCACGTTCTTTACAGTTATAGTTTTTTGTTGTGTAGATCAGGAAACACGTTCAGTGTCATACAATATACCTCTTCGGAAACTCTACTTCTAGAGGTAATTTGTACGTCGATCCTTACCCCTCATCCTCACGTACTAGTATGTACGCTCCGGTTCGAGGTGAAGTGTCTCTTTCAAATTCCTCTCTAAATCCTCATTTCCGAAAAGGTCTAATAAAGTTTACGTAATTCGTTGACAAGAAGAAAACGAGAGGAGATTGTCCATTGAGAGATTGATAGTTACGTATTTCATTATAATATTACATTACTTGGCTATTTTTTCTGGAACCTGCGGTCAAGCGAGCTAGGATGACATGGGTGGAATCGATCCACGTAATAATGCTATACCGTGATCAACAAGCCACGGTATGACACTGAATGAGTTTCTCCTGGTCCATACGAGTTTTTAAGAATCTTTCATATACATCATAATTCATAAAGCTTGATACAAGCGAATTTTGTACTCTCGCCTTTGCTTACATATTAATATACGCCTAGCTCGCTCGCCTTTAAATTTATCTTGTCGGAACCTTTCTGAACTATGATGTAACTCATTTTTGCATTATTTATTACTTTTGCCATTATTTTTACTAGCTTTTCAACTATGTAGAGGAAAAAAATAGCAAAGTATAAATTACGAGAGGAAGTAGAAGTTAAAGCAGCTAATAAAGCAAAATGATAGTTGCTAAAATATAAAATAATCAAAAGTCATTAATATATTTAAAGTTAAAAAATTATTTGTTATTGCAATTTTTTAATTTTAATTGTAATCAACTATTATTAATAAAAATAAAAAATAACTTTTATGGAAGATATAAGCTCTTGGAAAAAAAAGTTTGAAGTATGCGTTTACGCTAAAAAATTACTTGATAAACTCGAATATTTAAACGCTAAAGTAAAAAATCCTATTGATATAGAAGAGGTTAAAAAAGGCATTTACTACGCTCGTAAATATCACAGTTCTCAAATGCGTCAATCAGGTGATCCTTATTATTCTCATCCTATATGAGGTGACGATTATGCTTGCGGAGTTTGTAGCTGAAGCAGTTCCTAAGCTTTTTACGGCCATAATGCTACAAGCTGCTTTACTTCATGATACTATTGAGGATATAGAATTAACTGAAGAAATGATTAACGGCATTTTTGGAGCAGAGGTAGCGAAACATGTAGAAGGCCTAACTAGAATTAAACCTTACGGGAAAATCACTGCTGAAGAAAGCTTAAATCTATTAATTAAACAGAAAAGATATAATACGGCACTTATAAAACTTTTTGATAGAGTCCATAATATACAGACTTTAGGAGCTAAATCACCTGAGAAAGCTAAAAAAATTATTAAAGAGACTTTAATAAATTTTGTAACTATAGCTGCGTACTTTAAAATTCCAGTAATAAAAGAAAGGTTCTTATTTTTATGCTATCAGTATCTATATCCTAAAGACTATCAGCTGAAAAACAGTCACTAACGAAGTTTGAGGATAACTTTCAACCACTTTATCAAGCTTTTCAAAATATAATATCCCCCACGTAAAACCTATACTTACTGGAATTAATATAAACAATACTCCCCAATTATCAAAATATTTAACTAAAAACACTAGTCCAAAAGAGGTAATAATATGCATTAAAGCTCGTGATAAAGCAAATAACCAACTTGGATAAGTAAAACGTTTAAAAACTGGAAAACGTTTTATACATATAGATACTGCAGGAAAAGCATCAGGTCTAAATATAATAAAAAATGATTGTACAAACAGGACTTCGAAAGGACTACTTACATTTGACAATAAATAAGGATATATAAAAGCAAATAACCAAAATACTAACAATCTAAACTTTATAAGGATTATCGGATATATTTTATAGCATAAATAAGTTAATATTATATTTGATCCTAAATGTATCACTGAGACAAAAAAATTATTATGTATGATTTGTTCACTAGTATAGCCAAGGTATTTTTTAATATATTACTACAATGCGAGTAAGTAAAATAAAACGTGACAGGCCACATACATTCAATTAAAAAATAAGCTAAACAAGTTTTTTATTAACTTTTTCTTTAAAAAGAAAGTGGTTTTTTAAGTTTTTTAACATTTATATCTCCTTTCTCAATAGCACTTGATAAGCTTTCTTGAAGTTGACGTTTTGCATCTGTAAATACAGGAGTTTCACGTAAAGTAGTTCATGCAGTTAGTCCAATTACTGCAATGACGGCTCCCATCCAAAAAGCTATACGCCAATTAAAACTATAATTAGTAACTATGGTTGCCATACCGAGTGCTGCAACACCTCCTACAGTAGAAGCAGTGATAATTACAGCTATAGCTGAATATTGACTAGGAGGTTTTGTAATCTCAGTTAAGTAAATTTGAGCCCCCAATAATCTCGTCCATTGATGAGATCCCTTGAGCAACTCTA
The DNA here is from genome assembly GCF_963970025.1 of Rickettsia helvetica. NCBI lineage: Bacteria > Pseudomonadati > Pseudomonadota > Alphaproteobacteria > Rickettsiales > Rickettsiaceae > Rickettsia > Rickettsia helvetica. Next base: position 62,690 of record NZ_OZ018776.1, on the reverse strand, counting down.
CATAATGTTATAACTATAGTAGCAGCTATACCTATTTCTGAGTAAGGGGAAAGAGAGTCGCTGTAAAACAATACAGGTGATTGCCATAATAGCTGTGGTAATAATAACAGTTGCTTTTTTGCCTATATTGTCACCAATCCAACCAAATATTATAGCTCCTACCGGTCTAAAAACGAAAGTAGAACAAAACGCAAAAGCATTAAGAAGTGAATTAACAAAAGGATCATACTTAGGAAAAAATAAATGATTTAATAACACAGCCATATGCACGTATAGCATAAGGTCAAAATACTCAAGAAACGTACCGATAGATAAAATAAAGTCCTATTGCTTCTTTTTGCTTACGTGTTAAACTTCTTTGTTCTTTCTCATAGCCGAGTATAATATCTTTACAAAAGTTAAATTGTAAAGATATTATACTGTTTTATATAAAAGTCAATAGGAAATTTCGCTTTATACGATAAATAAGGAAGTGAAGTACAACTTACCATTAGCTTATTTTTACCTATTCACTAATGATGTTAATAGTATGATAATAAACTAATTGAGAAAAAAAATACTTGTACGTCAATCCGGTACTCATATCCTCACATACTTTTTGTATACTGCAGTGTGAGGTGAGTGTTTCCTCTTTATAAGATAGGTTATGCAAGAGGTCTATTGATAATTTCCTATTTACCTTATTAACCCTAAATCTTTTTTTGCAATACTTTTTATATAATTATTTGGCGTACCTGTATTTTTATTAGAAATAGTATTGTTATTAATTAATTGTTTCCCGATTCTATTTGCTATATTTTCTGTGCCGCTTAGTTCTAATTTCTTTTTTAACTGTATTGTTTTGTATTCCTTATGATCATTAGTATTTGCATTTTCAACTGCTTTTGTTAACACACTTTTATGAGTAGTTATTTGCTCCGGTTGTTTATAAAAAGGACTATGTGCTCTACCTATATCTTTCAGTATATCTACTATTATATTTTGTGATGTTATTTTTTTTGTATCAGCATATTCTGATGCTGTCCTTAATGTTATTTCTTTACTAAGCTGATTAAATCTCTGTTGTTTTTCTTGATCGGTAAATCTAAAGTAATTCTTATCTTGTAGTAAAGCGGTTAATGCTTCGGTTTGAATAGTTTGTTTATACCCTATCTCTGCTAATGCTTGTATATTTTTATAATTACCTATATCTGCTTTTTGTTTTTCTATATTAATATTATGGTTTAGCTCCTTAATTAATTTTATTCTATCCTGGCTCTGATTTACCGAATCTTTAGAACCTTTTAATGATTGTAATCCTATATTTATTGATGAAATTATTTGTGCTACATTATTACCGACTATAGCTGCAGATATCCCCGCCACGTTTACTATATTACTTATTCCATTTGTTATAACCGATGCTATAAATAATGATTTGGTACCTTTATTACTTTTGTCTTTCGTTTGATGCTGATCATTATGTATATATAAATCATCTTTTAAAATATCTTTTAACTTTGGATCAATTTTTAAAAGGGCTTGTTGTTTACTCAAATCATCACGATGTTTTTCTAATAATTTATTTTCTTGTGTAAGAAGACGTATCTTTCGAGTATGTACTACATCTATTATTGCTTTACCTACTATAGATGTTGCCATGGCAGTAGCTGATACAAACATAAATGGAGTTGTTGCAGGTGCTATAGTTACCAGCATAATACTACTTGCTATTAATCCGAGTACACTAGCTGTGGTTTTATTAAAAAGAATCTTTCCTGTTACGTTGCTTATTTTCTTTATATTATTCCATGTCTTTGAGGTCTTAATACTATTTATGATATTGGATGTTTTTGAGTTAGTTTGTGCTTTATGCTCACTTTTATAAATAGTATTTGGGTGTTGTTTATGGTTTTTTAAGGCGTTTGTGCCTCTACTCATTAATTTTTGTATCCGTTCTTGCTCTATTATATATAAATCATCTTTACTTTTTACTATTTCTTGAGAAATTATACGCTCTAAGTTACGCCTTTGTATAGCTTCTATATCATCCATACTTCTAAATATCGGAGGCTGCTTTTTAGGTACTGTGTCTGTATTATTAGATGATACATTTTTTCTCTGCTCCTTAGGAATTACAATATCTAAATCTTTTTCTAGTGATTGTGCATATTTATTTTCTTCTTCTATAGGTCTTGCCATTCTATTCGCTCTATTTGTATGCCTTTAATCTGTTTTAGGGTACATTATAGATAATTATTAAAATTTGTTAGTAGCTATCTATAATTAAATTACTTAAAATGCAAATTTAGGGTAAATCTTTGTCGTGAATTAGTGTGAATAGAGCAAAGAGAGATAAATAATAACATAAACTAACTAAAAATTATTGTATTATTAAAAAATTCATATATTAATTAAAATACAAAGTTATTTATTAATCATTATGTCAAATACATCTAAGTTAGAAAATCACTATAATAAATTGTTACAAGATATCATGCTTAAAACATTGGAGCAAAATAAAACTGTAGAAACCTATTTAATACAAGAAGATTTTAGTAGTGCTTTAAATGAACTACAAAAAATAAACGAAAAGCTTGAAGAATATTGTAAGGTTTTTTCTCTGTTTGAAATAATTAAAACCGAACTAGCTGAAGAAGATAAAGTATATAACTAATTTAATTTATATAAAAGGTGAGAGCCACATTTCGCCTTTTATATTCAATAATAATTTCCTACTTCAACTTCTAGCTTTTTAAAATGTGATATACCGAGGCTATACCCTATAATAATAGGAATTACTATCATCAACAATCCTAAATTATTAAGACGTTCTGTTAAATAAACAAGCCCAAAAGAACTAATTACATACATAGCGGCTCTTGAAGAAGCATATATAAAGCTAGCATAGGTAAATCGTTTAAAAACCGGAAAACTTTTATAAAATATTGGAATTGCCGGAAATTCACTTGGAGAAAAAGTAACTACAATTAGTTGAATTAAGAGAATTTGCCAGCCTTGCGTTATATTATCTAATATTAATGGACTAAATAGAAGAAAAGTTAAAAATATTACTAATTGCGTTTTTAAAATTTTTAGTGGATGAAATTTATAGCATAAACACGTAAGTACTAGTGCTACAAAAAATTCTACTATAGAAATAATGAAAGTTTGATGTATTACTGCTTCAGTGGTATAGTGCAACGAATCTTTAAGTATATTACTACAATGAATATAAGCAAAATAAAACCACACCGGTTGTGCTAGTTGTATTAAAAAATAATAGATTGCAGTCTTCTTATTAACTTTTTCCTGCCATACAGGATTATTTTTTATCTTTGCTACATCAATTATATTACTATCTTTTATAGTTTCTTGTATTCTACGCTTATAGCATCAACAAAATTCGGTGTTTCACGTAAAGTAGTCCTAGCAGCACTACCTATTAATGCAATTCCTGCACCTACCCAAAATGCGATACGCCAATTAAAGCCATAGGGATGTAACTAAGGTTGCTACGCCAAGGGCCAAAGTTAATCCTAAGCTAGCACACACCCCTACAAATGTTACGGCAGGAAAGCGTTTAGGAACTCCGACAGATTCCGTTAAATATAATTCTGCTCCTACTTTCCCCCATGGATGATATACCTTGCACTATACAGCATATTGTTACTATCCAAGCGGCACTAGCACCTACTTGAGCATATAAGTAGGAAGATTAACCATAACGATGCAAGAAAATGACATTAAAATAGTGATAATAATGACTGTGGATTTCCGACCTATATTATCTTCTATCCAGCCAAATAATAAAGCTCCTAAGGGGTCTAAAAATAAAAGTAGAACAAAAAGAAAAAGCGGCAAGAAGTCGATTAACGTGAGTATCATATTACGGAAAGAAAAGCTCATTAAGTAGTACTGCCATATGAACATATAGCATAAGATCAAAATACTCTAAAAAAGTACCTATAGATAGTAAGCCTATAGCCCGTTTTTGTTCTCTGTTTAAACTTTTTTGTTTTTTTCGTATCCCAACACAATTTTTTCTAAAAAGTTCATTTATAGAAAGGTTATATTGAGAAGATTTAAAGTCAAGGAAAAAGTTACAATATTTTATGATTATACTTATTTAAAACTTCTTTGACTAATGAAGTTGTTATTTTTCTTTTGGACATTAAGGCAACATGGTTAATATTTTCTAATATTTTTATGATTTTAGAATATTCCCTAGGCAAATTTACTAAAAGAAAATCTATTATTTGTCCGGATATTGTTACCGAAGAAATAGAAAAATGCTTAAATATTAGAATTTTGATTAATTCGTCGTCAGGTGAGTTTAATACAATACTAAGTACTGATTTAATACGTGAAGATAAATCGGGTAAAGTAAAATTTCTGCTTTTATCAGATGAGGTAAGTAAAAGATATTTTTGTTTTTCGTTAATAATATTAAATATATGAAGTAATGCTGGCTCTTGCCAGTTTTCAATATCTTCAATGATAAAAGCATTATATTGTTCTAAAATTTCTTCATTAAAAAAAATATCTTTAATAATATAGGCATTGCTTAAATTTTGCCATATTTTGGTTAAATAAGTTTTGCCTGACGAAGAAGGTCCTTTAATTAATAAAGTAAATTTATAAGGATTAACGCCAAAGCCGCACTGCCAATTTTTTATAATATTATAAGCTTGATCGTTAGAACTAGAAACAATAAATTCATCAGGATGATATTTATTAGAAGTAGTAAAACGAAATATATATTGCTGCACTGTTATAAGAATTTTTTAGCCGTCTGTTCTATAGAATTTGCTAGATTTATAAAATTTAATTAGATTCAAGAGTAAAATTTTTGTAATCCCTGCAATCGGTATAGCAAAAAATATTCCAATAATTCCAAATAAACTGCTGCAAGCAAAAATCGAGAATATAATCCAAAGAGGATGCAACCCTATTTTATCACCGATAATTTTAGGGGTTAAAATATAAGACTCACAAATATTCCCAACTAAATAAATCATCATTATATATAATAATTTTGCGGTTATGCCGAAAGTTAAATAACCGATAATTAGAGTCAAAAGAAACGATATAAAAGTACCGATAAAAGGAATAATAACTAAAAACCCCGTTAAAATGCCAAGTAAAAGAGCAAGATCAATACCTATTACGGTAAATGCAATACTATAATAAGTAGATAATAATAAGCAAATATTTAGCTGTCCTCTTATGTAAGCAGATAACAGATTATTAATGGCCGATAATATTTCAAGGATTTTCGGTCGGGTTTTTATAGGTAATAATGATTTCATGTTTGCAATAATTTTAGCCCAATCACGTAGGAAATAGAATAATATTATAGGTATAAGTAAAAATAAAACAAATATGTTAATGGTAATAATGGTATAACGCCAAAAATTATTAGCAATACTACCAAGTATAGTAAATATACTATTTATAAAATTGCTTAAAGAATTCTTGATTTTATCGGCAATATCCGGTTCTATCGAATAAATTTTTGCCATTATAGGCGGTAATATTTCTGCCTGTAAATAATTTTTATATTTTGGAATATTATTTATAAAAGTAAAAATTTGTCCATAAATTATCGGCACTAAAATAGTTAAGCTTAAGAAAAATATGCTCAAAAATATCAAATAAATTATGCTTGATGCAAATTTATTTGATATTTTAAATTTTGATGCGATAAAACCTATAGCAGGTTGTAGTAAGTAAGATATTATAAATGCGATAAAAAATGGTTTTACTGTGTCTGAAATTAGCATAAAACCGCTTATAAAAAGCCCTAAAAAAACTAGCCAAAATATAGCGGTTCTATTCATATTCTTCTTCCCATTTTCTATACGAAGACCAACTTCAAAAAGAGCTAGGAGTCCACAAGGCGAGGTGAACTGCGTATACTTAATACGTGAGAACCGAAGCTCTTGTAGAACGACAACGCCAATTTTTGAAGTTCATCGAGTATTAAGGTTTTTTAACTACTTGCACGGTGGCAGGACGAAGTAGTCTATCCCTAATTTTATATCCTGATTGCATTAAAGTAATAATGCTATTCGGTACATGATCAGGATGTTCTATCTGCGAAATTGCATTATGTAAATTATAGTCGAACATTGATCCTATTTCCGGCTTTATTTCTTCAATATGATGTTTATGAAAGATTTTGTCCAGCTCATCTTTAGTCATTTGAACGCCTGCAATAATATTTGTGACTTCTACATCAGAATTTGCCGGTTTATGTGCTAATGCTCTTGAAAGATTATCACTAACATTTAGTAGTTCTTTAGCAAATGTAGCAATTGCATAATCTTTTGCTTCGTCACGTGCTTTTTCTAAACGCTTTCTTGTATTGTCTATCTCGGCAGTAGTTCTAATTAGCTTGTCTTTTAGCTCTTCAATTTCTGCTTTTAACGCTGTTATCTCCGGATTTGCCGTTTCAACTATCTCTTCAGCAATATCATTTATTGTTTGTTCATCATTTTCTATATTATCATCTATCATATTATTTACTTTATATTTATATCTTTATTTGAGATATATAGATATAATAAAAACTTTTTCAATGGTATACTCGTTTAATTTGAAAAATTGGCATCGTTACTTTTCGCTTATAATCCTCACGTACTATATATAGGCTGTGGTTGTAAGCTTCAAAGTGCCTTGCTCTTTTCCAAATTAAACTTCGTCTACCGATTCTGTATATTTATTAGGAGTACAAATTGTATTATGAGACAGTCAGGAAGAAAAAGCAACCAATTACGTCCTATTTCATTAGAATTATCCCCGCTTATTAATGCGGAAGGTTCATGCCTTATTAAAATCGGTAATACCCATGTCATGTGTAGTGCTACTTGCGAAGCTACCGTACCGCCATTCTTGAGGGGACAAAATCAAGGCTGGATTACTGCCGAGTATGGTATGCTTCCCGGTTCTACATCACAGCGTATTAAAAGAGAAGCGGCACTCGGAAAACAAGGCGGAAGAACGCAAGAGATACAGCGTTTGATAGGTAGGGCTATGCGATGTGTAATTGACTTGAAGAAACTAGGTGAGAAGCAAATTATCATAGATTGTGACGTTATTAATGCTGATGGCGGTACTAGAACAGCAGCAATAACGGGGAGCTATGTAGCGTTGCATCTAGCTATTAGATCCTTGATGAAAAAGAGAATTTTAAAAGTAAACCCGTTAATTAGTCAAATTGCAGCTATTTCTTGCGGTATATATAAAGGCGAGGCGATACTAGATTTGGATTATTTAGAAGATAGTGATGCCGAAGTGGATAGTAATTTTGTGTTTGCAGGTAACGGTAATTTAATCGAAGTACAAGGCATGGCAGAGAAAAATCCTTTTTCCGAAGAGCAGTTTTTAGCAATGTTAAAACTTGCTAAAGGCGGAGCTGCGGAATTATTGAAACTACAAAATCAAGTGCTGCTTGGGTCTTAGAGACATTAATTATATGGTTCTTTTGATGTTATTCCCGCATAGGCATTGTTGCGTGGACCGGGAAATGCTCTTGATGTCATTCCCGCGTAGGCGGGAATCCAGTAAAACATATAAAAAACTTATTTTTTATATGTTTATTTTATCAAATTATGTAAAACTTCTGTATCAATATTAAAGTTATTTTTCTGGATTCCTGCGGAAGCGGGAATGACATCGTGATACACGCAACAATGCCTATGCGGGAATAACATCGATTCATGCAACCAAACTTCCGCAGGAATAATGGATTTATTAAGTGTATGGATTATCATCAAAAGCAATATGTTCACCTGATAATTGTCTTATCTCGATTGGTATTATTTATAAATACCTTATGATTAAGATCTGTTACTTTAACATTACTATATGGTCCTAAGATCAATTCCTTAATATCACCTATGGGGTTTCAAACGTAACACGCTGATTAGCTCCAATTGTTATTTTATCGGGGGATATATTATATTTGCTGTTCTACTTTCTTCGGTAACAGTAATAGTTCTATATTTTGGATCGTTCATATTTTCCTCTTTGAATGAATTTTAAGTTGTAAAATCATTACTGCAATATTCCATATACTACTTCAATTAAAATTTTTTTTAATTTAGCTCTTTACTCGATTTATAATTACTATTATAGTGCATTTTTTAAATTTAAGCGGCTATGGCATTAAGATTGTATTATGGTCTAATGCTTTATAATTATTTTTGATATTAATAAGGTACATGCCTCGGCATGGTTGTTAGAGCAGGGAAGGTATAGATATATTGTAGGAGGCAGTAAAGTTAATAAGATATCAAAAAATGAGAAAAAGCAAAGAGAAGAAGACGTTCTATACATACATCAGAGGTTAGCAGCCCTACAGGAATATCTAAAAACGATAAATAATTCGGGTCTTCATGCAAAAATCTTACGATAAATAAAAAGATTAGAGCAGAAAATAGTAGAATTATTATCTTATCAAGATGAACAATTTGTAAGTAGTACTATAGAATATGGCATTACCGATAATCAAAATATGGGAGTACATTTTTTGTACAAAGAAGATAAATTTTTGAATGAAAAAAACATAAGCACGGATGCTTCTATTTACTATAAATTGAAGCTATTTGAAGATAACGATTTTGTTATTTCGGCTCAGCCTAAAATTTTAATGAGTAAGAGTAAAAAACTTAAAGAAGATTTTTTAGGGGAAGTATCATTATTAATGGGAATGTCTAAAAATATTCGCTCTGTTACTATCTTTAATCAAAATGTATTTAGCTTTGGACATTCAATTAATAATATAGATTCTCGGAAGATGTATTATAATTTTTCTACTTGCGAGGGAATTAAATTTAAAAACGGCATAATGCTTACTAGTTTTACAAAATACCATATTCGGCAAAATTACGGTTATGTATATGGTAGTTCGGTTTATGAACAGTTAGGTATTGCCAAGATAATTAATTTCGGTAAGGAAAATAAAAATTCAATCACTACTCAAATCGGTTATTTTTGGGATCGCAGCCTTTCAAATAAGAAATATAAAATATCAGGTATAAGTTTTTCAACATGGTTAGATGTATAAATGAAGATATAATATTACAGATAATCAGAGATAAAAACTTATTAGGTAAAAAACAAGCTACTAGTTTAAAAGCTATTATCGAAGAAGCAATTATCGATAATGAGATAATGATTGATATATTATATAGAAAATAAAATATTGCCGCTAATAAGCAATATTTCTTATATACAAGCCTATGTAGTGAATGGTTATTTTATATATGAAGATGTTCACGGTAATAAAATAACTACTATAAAATGATCTAAAAATATTGTTTAGTAATAATAATATTTTTAGATCTATAATGCTGATCAAGAAATATTATTTTTATAAATTATTAGAAAAAAATTTCGCTCATTTAACTAGTATCAAAGCAAAATATGCTCTTGAATTTAAAGTCGGACCGATTATTGCTAAGAATATTAATTATACCAATAAAATAATAATATTTTTTGTCGTGTTTATAGCCACCTTGATTTATCTGCCGGTTTTATTTCATGTTGCTCATAATATAAGCTATTGTTTGCAAAATATTTTAAAATCTCTGTTGTTTATAAGGACAGTAAGAGAATTGCCTTTGGTACGGTTGCATGGTTCTTTTGATGTCATTCCTGTGAAAGATTGCTTGGGTGGATACCAAAGTCGTCATTGCGAGCGACTGAAAGGAGCGTGGCAATACATAAAAATGATAAAAAAATGCTATGCATTTTTTACTGGATTGCTTCGTCAAAATTTTCAATTTTTCCTCGCAATGACGACGAAACCTATCCACGCAACAATGCCTTACATAGACGACAAAGCAAATAGTATCCAAGATTATCAGGCGAAACCAAAAATTTCTCAAAATGAGGAAAAAGCTTTACCGGTTTATACAGTTTTAGTGCCGTTATATAAAGAATTAAGTAAGTTAAGGTCAATAATTAAAAATATTTCATTAATTAATTACCCAAAAGATAAGTTAGATGTTAAAATTATTATCGAAGATGACGATTCTCTAATGATTAAAGAAGTAGCCTTATATAATTTACCGTCTTATTTTCATGTTATACTTGTTCCGAAAAGTCTACCAAGAACTAAAAAGCCGAAAGCCCTTAATTATGCTCTAGAATATTCACGTGGTGAGTATCTAGTAGTATATGATGCTGTGAAGATAAACCTGAATCTGAACAGCTACTTAAAGCTCTAGCAATGTTTAGAAACTTGCCTCTAGAATATGCTTGTCTTCAAGCTAAGCTCAATTTTTATAATAAAAATGAGAATATTTTAACCAAAATGTTTAATATAGAATATAGTTTATGGTTTGAATATATCTTGAAAGGATTTTAAGTTTGCTAAAACTTCCTACACCTCTTGGTGGTACTAGTAATCATTTTAAAACGGATATATATTAAATAAGCTTGGAGGATGGGATGCTTATAATGTAACAGAAGATGCCAAGCTTGGTATAAGAATTTACTCACAGCACTAATAAAGTAGCTATTCTTGATTCCTATACTCTAGAAGAAGCTCCGAATAGTTTAGGTAATTAGCTAAATCAAAGATCATGTTGGATTAAAGGCTTTTTGCAAACATTTTTTGTATTTAAAGCACAAAAAGATAAATATCAAAAGTTTACTTTATTGCAAGTAATAACAATTTATATTTTCATCGGCTTATCTACTTATAATTTTTGGAGTTTACCCTTTATAATATTTTCTATTATTATAAATAAAAATTCTATAATTAATCATTTATGGCTTATTAATAGTGTTTTTTCGCTGTTATATTTATATGGTACTGCTCTGTGTATATTAAAGAATTCTTTAAAAAGCGGAAAAGTAAAATTTCAGGATATAGTAGCTTTGATCTTATGGGCTAGTTATTTTATATTACATTACATACTGTAGCTTCATATAAAGCAGTATTTGAAATAATTTTTTGTCCGTTTAAATGGAGTAAAACTAAACATGGAGTTAGTTTAGAGGATTTTGAGAAAGAATAGACCTCTTATATACTTCGAGTAAATGAAGAGTTGTTATACGAAGTTCGACTTGGAAAAGAGTAATCTAGCTGTAAGCTGAGGAGCAGCAGCGGTTATTAAATGTTCAGCATCCGAGGACTTATAGAGCCATTGTCACTAATTTTTCAAGTTGAACGAGTATATAACCTATCTTATAAAGAAGAATTTGAAAGAGGTCTAATAAAAAAAATTATTCTTTCCCCTTGAACTAATAAAAATAAAACATATATAGTATGTACATTTAAAGATTTAATAATTGGAGGTTAAAATGTCTTTTAAACCATTACATGATAGAATTGCAATAAAGCCTATCGAACACGAAGAAAAAACTAAAGGTGGAATTATTATTCCGGATACCGCAAAAGAAAAGCCGATGCAAGGTGAAATAGTAGCCGTAGGTAACGGTATTCGTAATAAAAAAGGCGAAGTTCATCCTTTAGAGCTAAAAGTAGGCGATAAAGTTTTATACGGTAAATGGGCAGGTACCGAAATTGAAATTAAAGGCGAAAAACTGATCGTTATGAAAGAAAGCGACGTATTTGGTATTATTAATTAATTAATTATTTATTTTAAGGAGAAATTAAATATGGCAACAAAACTTATTAAACACGGCTTAAAAGCTCGTGAGCAAATGCTAGAAGGCATTGATATACTTGCAGATGCAGTAAAAGTTACTTTAGGTCCAAAAGGCAGAAATGTACTTATCGAGCAATCATTCGGTTCACCGAAAATTACCAAAGACGGTGTTACGGTTGCAAAATCGATTGAGTTAAAAGATAAAATTAGAAATGCAGGAGCTCAGCTATTGAAATCAGCTGCTACAAAAGCTGCAGAAGTAGCCGGTGACGGTACTACTACAGCTACGGTACTTGCTAGAGCTTTGGCTCGTGAAGGTAATAAGCTAGTAGCTGCTGGTTATAATCCTATGGATTTAAAGCGTGGTATGGATTTAGCGGTAAGCGCAGTAGTAGAAGAAATTAAAAAATCTAGTAAAAAGATTAATAGTCAAGAAGAAATCGCACAGGTCGGTACTATATCTTCAAACGGCGATAAGGAAATCGGTGAGAAAATTGCTAAGGCAATGGAGGAAGTCGGTAAAGAAGGCGTGATAACCGTTGAAGAAGCAAAGAATTTTAGCTTCGATGTTGAAGTAGTTAAAGGTATGATGTTTGATAGGGGTTATCTATCACCGTATTTTGTAACGAATTCTGAGAAAATGGTTGTTGAGCTTGAAAACCCTTTCATCTTACTATTTGAGAAAAAATTATCAAATTTACAACCAATGTTACCTATACTTGAGGCTGTAGTGCAATCACAACGCCCACTATTAATTATTGCTGAGGATGTTGAGGGCGAAGCTCTTGCAACGCTTGTAGTTAATAGATTACGTGGTGGTTTAAAAGTTGCGGCAGTAAAAGCTCCCGGTTTTGGTGATAGAAGAAAAGCAATGATGGAAGATATTGCTATCCTCACTAAAGGTGAGCTTATTACTGAAGATTTAGGTATGAAGCTTGAAAATGTGAGTATTAAGAGTCTAGGGACGGCAAAAAGAGTAACAATTTCTAAAGAAAATACCGTAATTGTTGACGGTAGCGGTGATAAGAAAAATATTGAAGATAGAGTACTGCAAATTAAATCTCAAATAGCTGAAACTACTTCTGATTATGATAAAGAAAAACTCCAAGAGCGTTTAGCTAAACTTTCCGGCGGTGTTGCCGTGTTAAAGGTCGGCGGTGCTACGGAAGTTGAAGTGAAAGAGCGTAAAGATCGTGTTGAAGATGCACTTGCTGCTACAAGAGCGGCAGTTGAGGAAGGTGTTGTTGCCGGTGGCGGTGTAACATTACTTCATGCATCACAAACTTTAACAAAGCTTAAAGTAGAGAATAAGGATCAACAAGCAGGCATTGAAATAGTAATAGAAGCTTTAAAGGATCCGCTAAAACAGATTGTTGAAAATGCTGGTGAAAACGGTGGCGTAGTAGTTGGTAAATTACTAGAACATAAGGATAAAAATTATGGCTTCAATGCTCAAGATATGCAATATGTCGATATGATTAAAGCAGGAATTATTGATCCGGCTAAAGTAGTGCGTACTGCACTTCAAGATGCTGCTTCCGTTGCTTCGTTAATTATTACCACGGAAACTTTAATTGTTGACGAACCTTCTGATAAGGAAGAGCCAATGCCAATGCGTGGCGGTAGCATGGGTGGTATGGATTTCTAAGTCTATATCTCCATAAGATGGGTAAGCAATAGGTCTAATAAAAACCCGTCTTGTTGTATTGCTCGTTTCCGTCATTGCGAGAGGAGGCATTGTTGTGTGGATCGATTTCCCTGTCATCCCGCGTGAGCTTATAGCAGGATCCAGTTTAAAATACTAAAATTTTAGTATTTTAGTTACTTTTATGGATATCGTGGTCAAGCCACGGTATGACACCGAGTGCGTTTTTTCGATCCACGCAGACAATGCCTCCTTGCAATGACGATTTTAACAACGTTCGTACAACACATGATCAAGTTGCAGTATGACACTGAAAAACTGATTTATGCAACAAATGGGTTTTAAAGCGATTCTTCGCTTAATTTAAAAATAAATTCTTTAATAAAACTCTTCCCCAAAAAATAAAGTATAGAATTTCTTGTAATTATTTCAATAAATGATTGTAAATATTTTTTAATTAATTATAATAGCTCAACCTTTGGTATTTATCCTATGAGCCTGTTAACAAAATAATTTTAAAGCTAATTACATTCTTTTTAACTACAATTATAAGATGTTTTTGAAATAGGGATATCTATTACTGCAAAAATCTTATTAATTTTCGTTTAAAAATCTCTTTAATTATCAATTAAAGTTATTTTTGTTAACAGCCTTAGATAGGATGATCAAAAGGTTTAAAACGGTTTTACGCCTTAATTATTAAGAATAGATTTCTTATTGAAGCTATAGGCAAGGTTAATCTATAATGTATATATTCGTTTAATTTTAAAAATTAGTAATAAAAATTTCTAGCTTTTGGTTGGTTAAACTACGCTAACTAAAATTAGTAAGGTTTTAGAAAAATTACTATTCTTATTTTAAAAAAATCTTATAATTTATACAGTTAAGAAAGACTAAAATAAGATAATTTAAATTTTATATGTAAAACTTAAAAAAATTAGGTTCTAAAAGAAATCTAAATAATGTGAATTTAGGAATACAAGATAAAATAATAGGGTAGTGCGAAGCTCGCCACAAGCTTAATTTTTCCTATTAATATTTCTAAAAATAGCAAATTAATTAGAAATATTAATAGAACTTAATAAGTTTATTGCTTTAATTGGTGTTTAGTTATTCGTAAGTATAACTATTAACTGAATTAGTATAAATTAAGGAGGTAGTTTTGCTCCAAAGGGTTATTAAATATTTAAATCATAATTTATCTAAACATGATATTGCTGCTCAAATAACAGGTAGGATCAAACATCCAATATCAATTTTATATAAATTATATCGTAAGGGTATAAAGTTAGAAGAATTAACAGATATTTTTGCGATAAGAATAGTGGTAATAGATGAAGAGAAATGTTATAAAGCTTTGAAAGTAGTTCATAATCTTTATGAGCATGAAAAGAATAAATTTAAAAATTATATTCTTAAGCCTAAACCAAACGGCTATCAATCTTTGCATACTATTATTATAACTGAAGATAATTATAAAATAGAGATACAAATACGTGATCATAAGATGCATTATCATGCAGAGATCGGTGAAGCTGCACACTGGAAGTATAAAAATAGTTTTTAGCTGATATACACTTCTTTTCTTTCTAAAGTAGTATTGCATACTCCTTTAGAAAGAAGTTTGAAATAATGAGTATCCAAGATGAAAGACGGCTTCTATCTTGGATACAAATTTAATTTGTACTAGTTAGGAGTTGATCTGACAGTATTGAGTAATCAGGCAGCTTGATAAGTTAAGGTCAAGTTGTCTGATATTGTCTCTATATTATCAATATTTTTATTAATTGCAATATAAAGAGAATCTTTAAAAGTTTGCATTGGCGTTTTACCGTAACAATGTTTACCTGAATGAGTTCTTTCATTATTATAACCTACAAGCCAGTTATCTATATCAGTTTGTAGCTCTTCTAATGTAGAATAAAACTTTTTGCGGAATAAAATGTGATAACATTCTTCTTGCATAGTTGTGTGGAATCGTTCACATATCCCATTAGTTTGAGGACTATAGGCTTTAGTTTTAGAATGATCTATATTTTCAATACCAAGATATAACTGATAAGCATGATGCTCAGGCTTGCCACAATACTCCGTTCCTCTATCTGTTAATATCCGAACCAGAGGAATATTATAGCTTTCAAAAAATGGTATAACCCTATCGTTAAGATGGTCTGCACTCGTTATAGCTGTTTTTTCTGTATAAAGTTTACAAATAGCAATAGAATAAGTATCAACGAAAGTTTGCTGATAAATACGTCCTATACCTTTTATATTCCCTACATAATAGGTATCTTGAGAACCAAGATAACCGGGATGTAAACTCTCAATCTCACCGCTTGCTTCACGTTTGTTTTTTACTTTTTCAAGAGCTGTTAACTGTATATCATTTAGAATAATACCGTCGCTTGCTACCTTATTTTCTAAAGCTTTTAAGCGTTTCTTAAAATTTTCTAAATCATGACGAAGCCAAACTGATCTTACGCCTCCTCCTGAAATAATTATTCCTTTCTTGCGTAGCTCATTAGCTGTACGTTCTTGACCATAAGCGGGATATTCAACTGTAATATTAACTATAGCATCTTCAACACTTGCTGGTACTCGGTTCTTTAAACAAGGCTTTCTTCTGCTCATCTCATATAGCGCTTCTTCTCCACCTTGTTCATGAAGCTCTTTATAGCGGTAAAATGTATCTCGGCTATAACCCATTACTTTACATGCTTGCGATACGTTACCTAGTTGTTCTGCTAGTTGTAATAAACCAATTCTTGGCTTTATTATTTTTTGTTGGTATATTGTCATCTGACAGTCTCCTTTTTTTAGAGGTTGTTAAATTTTTGCCGGGTACGAGTATATCTTTTTTTTTGTACCCAACAACTTCTTACTGTCAGATCAACTCCTAACTAGTACATTTAATTTATTTTTTTATTTTGTATTGTTTTGAAGTTTTAAAAAGAAATTTCGTAAACCGACTTTTTGAAATATTTCTTTTTGCTCTGAAGGGAAATGTTGCTTGATAAAATTAGTGCAAACATTTAATAGTTGTTGTTCTACGGTTCGTATTTCTAAATAAGCTGCTATGAGTAAGAAGCTTTCTATAGTTTCTTTTACTGTTTCTAAAGCCTTTTCCGGAGATTTAGCATTTATAGTTTGTAAATTATGTAGGCGATCAAATACTTTAATAAGTGCGATATCATATCTTTGTTCTTGGATTAGTAAATTTAACATTTCACCAGAGCTAATTTTACCATATGGCTTAATTCTTGTTAAACGTTCTACGCTATCGGCAATATTCTTATCAAAAATTTTGCTAATATCAAGCATGTATAAGTATTGTATCCTCTATAGTATCATGAAGAAGGGCAACATTTATCATATATGATTTGTAAAGTTTAGGAGCTTCAAGAGCCGTAAAATCTACAAGCATGATTGCAACTTCTATAGGATGAGAAATAATATAAGGTTCCCCTGATTGACGCATTTGAGAAGCGTGATATTTACGGGTATAATAAGTATCAATATCTTCCATAAACCTACTAATTATTTAAACTTCTTTCAAAAGGAGTATATGCATACAATTAGTATAAAATATTTTTATAAGAAAATTAATAAGATTTTAGAAAGACATGATATTGATAATCAATGGTTAAGCACAAATTAAACTATATCTTGATTTTTAAATAGGGTTAATTTTTGTGATTTTTTTACACAGTTACATTACATTAATATTAATTTTTGTTAATGTAATAAATTGAATATATCACTATAATAATAGCTAGTAGCTTAAGTAAAAATATAAAAATAGTTAATAAAATTTAATCAAGAGAAAAGCATTTTTTTATTTATTCTCAAATATTTTTTCACTTTAGTGGTTTATAACTTCTTGCAATATATTAAAAATTTAGTAAGCATTGTTAATTGTAAAGGTAGATTTATTATTCAATCTATTTTTATTTCAAGAATATTTATAATTTTTAGCAATTAAACTAAGAGGTTATTATGCCGTTAAATTATATGATCACAGCGAGATGGGAAAAAGAGCAAGCTGATTGGTATAATCCATTACATGTTACAATCAAAAATAACACTGATCAGGATCTAAATTCACCTGAAATAAGTTTTGACATTAGTAAAACACAAAATATTAGCGGTGAAGTTAGAGCATATACCGGTTTTGCTCAACAAACATTTACTCCGCCTGTAATTAAAGGAAATTTATTAGAACATTTTTCACTACTAAAGGCTAAAAGTTCTACAACTTTAACGTTTGGCGTTAATTTTTCTAATACTTCTACTTATCCCGCATTACCAGAAAAATTTACTTTAAATGGTAAAGAAATAGTAATACCTGAAGATCATAATCCTCCTACACAGCCAAAAGATATAGAAACAGTTTCTGCTGGCCCTATAAGCATTGGTTTACATTGGCAAGAAAATACTGACAATGAAAACAAGGAGTTGAAGGATATGAAGTACGCTATAAAGCAGCTAATAAAGGTGCAGAGCATACAGTATTTACTACAACCAATAGCATTGCTTTAGGCGGTCTTACTGCAAATACAAACTATGATATTAATATTGTGGCAAAGGACTATGTCGGTAACACTTCTGTTCCAACCACATACCACGCTTCTACAGATGCACCTTTAGCAGGTCCTGCACGTTGGCAAACCGGTACTCAAATTAAAGGTTCTCCTTTTGTTGATGCCACTTCTTGGCCAACACCTCCTATTGATCAGTGGTCTAACGACTCAGGAGTAAAAGGATATTTTCTAGGATTTGTTACAGCTGCTCTTGCTAGTAAAAGCATTGGTCATACCAGCAAAAATACTACAGAAGTAAAAGCTTGTTGGGGTGGTAGCTTAAATATCTATGATGGAAATAATGGTGAGAGTTATAATGGGGATGTAACGGTTTCTGATTATTACAAATCTTATATTAATAACATAAGAGCAAAAGGCGGTGATGTGATTCTGTCTTTTGGTGGTGTATCAAATGAGCCAATAGAAGGACCAATAACAGATATTAAAAAGATTGTTGATATTTATTTAAAAACTATAAATAATTATAAATTAACTGCAATAGATTTTGATTTTGAAGGTGGTTTTTTAGCTCATAATGAAGCTTTAAATAGACATATTTCAGCAATAACTGAAGTAATTAAAGCGAAACCAGAATTAAAAATCTCTTATACTTTACCTGTAGATAGTACTCCTGGTTTAATGGGTTTTAATGGGAACGGCGGAATATTCCTTAAAAAATTGCATGATGCCGGTATTACCCCATCACTTATTAATGGTATGTCAATGGAATTTGGTCAAGGTTCAAGTACAAAGCTTTTTGAGTGTGCTAGACTTTCTCTTGAAGGTGCAGATAATCCAAATCCTGATGGAAGTCAGAGAGGAGCGATAAAACAAATTAAGGAGATTTGGACCAATTTAAGTATAGAACAAATTTACAAAATGACCGGTTTATGTACAATGTGTGCTAAACATCTTAATGGAAAAGTAAACACAGTTAAAAATCAGCGAGAAATAAATGAGTATTTTGTTGGTCCTAAAGGACTTGGAAACGTAAATGGTTGGGATGCTTCAATAGACAAATATCCTGAAAAAGGTGGTGGTGGTTATGCACTATACGACTATAGTAAAGTAGTCACTGCTTATGCACCAGTTTATGAAGTACTAGGGTCATGCAGATCATCATCATTAAAGTTAAAATTATAGCAAAAATTAACAAGATATTGACATCAAATTCAAAGTAAGTCTGTACTAACTACTATAAGTAGGTAAATACAAGACCATTTTTATAAAATTTGGTGTCAATACCTTACTGGTTTAAATTTATGCTAGTCACCAGTCGAGCTAATGGTGAAAAGTAGTTAGGCAGGTTGATAAGTAGTTATCAGCCTGTTTAATTATTGAATTATCTACTCAAAGCTTTTAGACCTTCCTTTAAGCCGTCTTTTATAAATGAAATTTTAGCTTGTTTGCCGTCTGCGGTAATTAGTTCTATATAATTATCATTAGATAAAATCATGTCTAGATCGTCTTTTGTAATAATAGCTAAAGCCTGACAGCCGTTTACCGTACAATTTACGTATTTTCCGGCTGCTATTCGTTTGTCACCGCTATTAATAACTGTACCTGCCGGAATTTGAACATTTGACGGGACTATTTCGATTATCTTTAATTCCTGTTCTTCTTGCTTCCCATTGAAATAACCTATGTGATAAATGGCTAATATTTCCTTTTCTTTATCTTTCTCTAGATTATTAATTTGTTGTGATAAGAAGCAAAGTTGTTTTTTGTCATTATTAAGAGTACAATTTAAAGTCCAAGCCCCGTACTTTTTTGGTGCCGTTGATGCGTTGACGTTTTCTATGCTATACAAAACAAAAGTGCCGGTTATTATAAATAACCCACTAAAAACAAAGGCAATTTTTTTTATACAACCTGTCATATAATTTTTAACCTCCTTAAAAGCGTATCTGTAAACAAATTTTAAAGCTAATTCAATTCTGTATTGCTACAAATTATAAGATTTTTTTGAAATAGGAACTACTATTCCTTCAAAAATCTTATTAATGTTCGCTAAAAAATCTCTTTAATTAACAATTAAAGTTTATTTACAGATACGCTTTAAAACATTTTCTTTTCCTAGAATTTCTGCAATTTCAAATACGCTAGGTGAAGCTGTCATACCTGTTATTAAAGCTCTTACGGGTTTCATAAGCTCATTTAGTTTTAAGCCATTGTTTGTTGCTATTTCTGTAAATTTATTCTGTATGGATTCCTTATCAAACTTCTCAAGTTTGCTTAAGCTTTCTATAACTTGCTTGAGCAAATCTTTATCGCAATTTTCTATAATTTCTTTTGCATCTTGGTTGCAGATGATAGGCGAATCTACGAGATAAATCTGAGCAAGCCATGCTAGATCGAGCAATGTTTCACTTCTAACTAATAAGCTTGGTATTGCTTGTTTTATATAGCCTATTTCCTGCTCACTAACCTTATAATTTTGTTTCAATATCTCTACAGTCTTTGAAGTTAAACTATCATTGTCAAGCATTCTTAAGTAATAAGCGTTAAGGCTATTCATCTTAGCAAAATCAAGCTTAGCAGGTGATTTACCGAGTGAATCAAGATTAAACCATTCTATAGCCTGATTTATTGAGATCATTTCATCATCACCGTGGCTCCATCCAAGACGCAATAAATAATTACACAAACTTTCCGGTAAATATCCCATATCCTTATAAGCTTCAACGCCTAAAGCTCCATGCCTTTTGGATAATTTTGCCCCGCCTGCCCCATGAATTAAAGGTATATGAGTCATGCTCGGTACTTCATAGCCGAAAGCCTGATAAATAGCGATTTGCCTTGCTGCATTGGTTAAATGATCATCACCTCTAATAATATGAGTTATACCCATATCATGATCGTCTACTACAACGGCTAGCATGTAAGTAGCACTGCCGTCTGCTCTTAATAGTACCATATCGTCTATATGAGAGTTTTCAATTACTACCTCGCCTTGTAAGGTGTCATGAATTGTTATGCTGCCCTCTCTTGGAGTTTTTAGACGTATTACCGGCTTAATATCAGTAGGGTAGGTAGACGGATCTTTGTCACGCCACTCGCTATTAAAAATAAAATGCTGTTTATTTTCTAAAGCTTTTTGTCGCTGTCTTTCTATTTCTTCTTGGCTAGTAAAACAATAATATGCTTTACCGTCTTGCAGTAATTTTAACGCCGCTTCTTTATAAAGATCATTGCGTTTAGACTGGAATATAACTTCACCGTCCCAATCAAGCCCTAGCCATTTTAGACCTGAGAATATAGCTTCTACTGCGATGTTCGTTGATCTTTCTTTATCTGTGTCTTCAATGCGAAGCAAAAACTTACCGTTATGATGCCTTGCGAACAAGTAGTTAAAAAGGGCAGTTCTTGCCGAACCTATATGTAAAAACCCCGTCGGTGACGGAGCAAATCTAGTAATTACGCTATTAGTCATTTATTATCTTTTTTAAATATATAATAAGAACTGTGTCATACCATGGCTTGACCACGGTATCTAGAAAAACAATTAAAAATACTAAAATTATTAGCATTTTAAGCTGGATCCCGCGATCAAGTCGCGGGATGACACATACTCTTTCTCCCCAAACATATAAAATAATTTACGTCTATATCATCGTTTAATTTCCATTCATTTTTAGCCAGATCATATACCAAGCCTTTCAGCTCTTTAATTTCAATTTCGGTATCCGTAAGCATTTCATAAATTTCCAACGGTTTTAAGAATTTGCTATAATCATGAGTGTTTTTAGGCACCCAACCTAAAACATATTCAGCAACTATTATTCCAAGTATATAAGCTTTTTTAGTGCGGTTAATCGTAGAAATTATTGCCATACCGTTTGGCTTAATATGCTTCACTAGATTCAGTATAAATTGCTGTACGTTTTCTACATGCTCAATAACCTCGAGACAAATTACCACATCATATAGCTTGTCGCTCTTTAATTCTTCTATAGTAGATTGTAAATAATTTATCTTTACACCGTTTTCCTTAGCATAAGCAGTTGCCGTTTCAATATTACTTTGCAGTGCATCAATGGCCGTAACGTTAAAGCCTTGAGCTGCTAGAGGCGTTGCTACTAGTCCTCCACCGCAACCAACGTCTAATATTTCTAATTTAGAAATATCGTTGTATTGCGTAGTTATTTTCTCTATTATATATTCAAGGCGAATAGGGTTTATGCGATGTAAGATACCGAACTCTCCGTCCTTATTCCACCAATTATGAGAAATTTTCTCAAATTTTTCTAATTCTTTTTTATCAATTGAAGACATAATTTTTATAATATAGAGATGCTTCTTATAATACTAGCCTTAATTTTAATTAGCTGCATATTTGCCCCCCTTGGCTGCATTGCCTTATGGAAGAGATATATTTATTTCGGCGATGGGCTTGCTCATAGTAGTTTTTTAGCGGCTAGCATAAGTATTATAGCACATTTTCCATTAATATATTCAGGTATAATCGTTGCAATTCTTTTTTCGTTTTTTTTGTTTATTTTTAAAAATAATTCTGAAAAAAATGCAGTTATTAATTTGATTTCTAGCTTTATGCTAGCTGTTGCTTTAGTTATTAATTATTTTACTTCTTTGCAGAATAATATAGTGAATTTGTTGTTTGGGGATATTTTATCCGTGTCTTTTAATGATTTGATTATACTTGCAATAGTGTTAATAACTATTATAGGCTTTATAGTATATTTTTATAATCAAATTCTTCTTATAATCATCAATAGAGATATTGCAGTCATAAAAGGCTTAAAGGTTAATATTATTGAGCTAATATTTTTACTGCTGTTATCATTTTCCGTACTTTCTGCTATAAAGATTGTCGGAGTACTTATGGTAACTGCTATTTTACTTATTCCTGCAATGATCGCACGGTTTATAGCATATAGCCCCTCGCAGATGATGATAATATCAATTGTTATCTCTTTATTTATTAATTTTTGTGCCGCACTTAGCTCTTTCTATTTTAACCTACCTTTAACTCCATTGTTTATTATATTAGGTACGTTTATTTATTGTTTGTTGTATTTAAAGCGATTATTATGAACAAAAATGAATTTACTGAATATGTCAAAGAATTGTTAGAACCATATGGTTCAGTAGCCGTTCGTGCAATGTTTGGTGGATATGGTATATATAAGGGTGGTTTTATGATAGGAATTATTATGAGCAATGAAATTGTATTTTAAGTCAGACCTAAGCACTTATGAATATTTTCAATCCTTCGGTTCTGAGCCATTTATATATCAAAGTAAAAGTAAACTTATAACGCTATCATATTGGAAGGTGTTACCTGAAATTATGGAGGATCAAGAGTTATTAGGTAAGTGGTTTAAATTAGCGTTGAATGCTGCTATTAATAGTCAAAAGAAAAATAAATGTCACCCCGTGGTCAAGCCACGGGGTGACACTGAACGGGTTTTTCAAGCCATGCAACGACGCCGGTCAAGCCACGGTATGATACGAGTGGTTTTTCATAATCTCAAGATAGTCAATTTTGCCGTTTGCAAGCAGAGGTATTTCTGAATCGGTAATAATTACTTTCGGTAAATGTAGTAAAGAAATTTGAGCTTTAGATACGGCATCTGCAAAGTTCTCTCTATTTATATCGGAACCGGTAGTAAGTAAAATAATCTTTTCTCCGTGCGTTTTATCGGGAATAGAAATAGCAGCGTGCAAGGAATCAAGATTAATTTCGCTTGCAAGTTCTTCAATTTTTGTAAGAGATATCATTTCCCCTGCTATTTTAGCAAAGCGTTTTAAACGTCCTAAAATTGTTATATATCCTTCAGAATCTATCTTGACTATATCGCCAGTGTCATACCATTCTCTATAAGTATGGTTGCTTTCTAAGTCTAAGTAACCAAGCATGATGTTAGGACCCCTAATGAATAAACGTCCCCCTTCATTTATTCCCTCTACTTTCTCAAGCTTATAATCAATTTTCGGTAATAATCTTCCTACCGTGCCTGCTTTATTATGCATAGGGGTATTGCAAGCTATAATAGGTGCGGCTTCTGTAATCCCATATCCTTCAAAAATACGTATGCCGTATTTATTAAGCCAAAATTGTCTTGTAGATTCTTTTAATTTCTCGCTACCGGCAAATACATAGCGTAATGAGTAAAAATCATATGGGTGAGCGTAATTAGCATAACCGTTTAAAAAAGTATCGGTAGAAATTAATATAGTTGCTCCGATATCGTATATAACTTCAGGAATGCTGCGATAATTTAGTGGAGCAGGATATAGAAACAGTTTAATACCGTTTAAAGTTGTAATAATTGCACCACCAAGACCAAAACAATGAAATAAAGGTAATGAGTTAAATACTATATCTTCAGGGCTAAAAGGTACTTTAGCAGTTATTTGATATCTATTAGTTTGTAAATTTCTGTGAGATAGTAATACGGCTTTAGGTTCACCTTCAGTACCTGAAGTAAAAATTATTACTGCCGGTTTTTCGTCATCACGATTACGACAAAAATAATTGTAATAAGTTTGGGCAAAATAACTTCCTATTTTTGCTTTTAGTTTTAGAGCTGTACCAATCTGATTTTTAAAATCTTCTAAATATATTATTTTAATACCGAAATCTAATAAGTTAGTTATTAATTCATGTAAATTTGCTTTCTCGATAAATTGTTTTGAAGTGTAAACTACTTTAATTTGTGCAAGTTTACAGGAGTTAATAATAGTACTTATGCCGCTGCTCCAGTTAATTATAGCAGGAACATAACCGCTAGATTGCATAGCGTAAAAAGTAATTAACGTATTTGTGGTATTAGACAACATTAAGCCTAAATTTCTGCCAAAGATATTATTCTTTTTGATTAAATCACCTAGGATAAAAGATTTTAATATTAAATCTCGATAAGTAACCGCATTATTTTCAAAATCATCAACTATTTTTTTCTTAAATCCATGAATTTTAGCAGCTTCTATAAGAGATGAGAATAAAGTATTTTTATAGTCTGAACTCTCAAACATCATGTCAGCCATGATATCATAAAGAGTCCTAGATATATAACTGCGTCGTTCTTGATTACTTGTAGCATCCATATTAGCGAATTTTACCGGCGGTAAAACGGTTATAGTAATTTTAGGGAATATTTTTCTTTTTAATATGTTTTTTAATTTTGATAAATGAGTAAATTGAGTTCCGTCTATTCTAACCGGTAAAACGGTAGCACCGGCTTTATCGGCAATCATTCCCGGTCCTTCATATATTTTCATTAAAGAGCCGGTAACGCTTATTCTACCTTCAGGGAAAATTGCTACTTTCTGATCCTTTTGTACTTCTTTTACTAAAGTCTTTATTGCCATTGGATTACTTGGATCAACCGGCAAAGTTTTAGCCATACGCAAAAACGGTTTAATCCACCATATTTTTTGTATATCAGGACTAATTGCAAAAGTCATTTCTTCTCGTAAGTAAGTAGCAATTAGCGGCGGGTCGAGATATGAAATATGATTAGCGACAACTACTACTTTTTTGCCTGCTTTTTGAAAATTTTCAAATCCTTTAACTTCAACCTTATACATAAGATCAAAACAGATTTGGAATATTCTTCGCAATAGCTTAAACGGAATAATTTTAACTTCAGGTATTAAGCGGTAAATATATATAGTGACGATTATATTAGCTAGGCTAATAAACAATATAATCCAGGGTATAGTGAAATTTAGGTAAAATAATAAAGATAAAATAATTGTTGATCCCACCATGAAAATGGAATTGATAAGATTGTTAACGGCAATAATTCGGCTACGATGAGCGGGGTTTGCGTAATGCTGTAATATCGCAAAAAGAGGAACGATATATAAACCACCTATTACCGCTAAGAAAAATAAATCTATAACTATTCGCCAATTATGTCTTTTAGATAAAAATACTAAAATACTTTTTAGCTGAGTAGGTTCATAGTTAACTGAACTAATTCTACTTGCAAAGAATAAATCAATACCGAAAATACTAATGCCTAGGGCTGAAATAAATAGATATTTAATGGTAATTTCATCTTCAAATATTTTGCTACATAAAAACGAACCGACCCCTACACCAAGCGAGAAAACCGCTAAAAATAAGTTAGCAACATTCTCATCAGCTTTAAAAGTTATCTTAGCAAGTAAAGGTATTTGTGAAATTATAGCAGCTCCGATAAACCAAAACCATGAAATACCAAGTATAGCTAAATATATCTGTTTTTTTGCTTTGGCATATTTAATCATATTTATGCTTTCATCTATAATATTAAAATTTATTTTAATATCACGATTTGCGTTTTTAGATTTTGGGGAAAAAAGGCTTGTAATAAAGCCGAGAAAGGCGATGGTAATTAAGGAATAAATTATAAAATTATTGCTGATTGTATAATAGCTGCCGATTATAGTACCGATAAAAATACCGATAAAAGTTCCGGCTTCAACAAAGCCGTTAGCTCCAAGTAGTTCGTCTTTATTTAGGTGATCGGGTAATACGCTATATTTGATTGGACCGAAAAAAGTAGAGTATATACCCATTAAGCAAATAGAATAGAACAGAATTAGCAGATTATTATGATGAAATCCGTAAATTGCAAAGGCAATTATACCGATTTCACAAATCTTAATAATTTTAATAAGATTTGCACGCTCGTATTTATCGGCAATTTGTCCTGCTATGCTTGCGAATATTATGAAAGGTAGTACAAAAGTAGCATTAGCAATTAAAACAAGTAGATTATTATATTTACTTAAAGCTCCTGAAACACCGTAAGTTATAAGGATTACTAGAGCATTTTTTAATATATTATCATTAAGACAACCGCATAACTGCACTATAAAATTTGGTAAAAATCGTCTATCTTTGAAAAGATATAATTTGTTTGTATCCATGATGTAAAATATTTTAAATGCCCATTTTGTTGGATTTTGATGTCATTTCTGCAAAGGCAAAACTTTGTTGTATGAATCCGACGTCATTCCCGCATAGGCGGGAATCCAGTAAAACCTATAAAAAACTTGTTTTTTTAGGTTTGTTAATAATGTGTAGCAATATTAAGGTTATTTTTCTGGATTCTCCCGCCTACGCGGGAACGACATCAGAGCCACGCAACAACGCCTTTAATCGCTCGCAATGACTGTTTTATTACCAATACAATAAAACCTAAACTCTCCAAATATTAGCAATTTATATTAATATGTCAAATTGCATATAGATAAATACTTTTTAATGAGGATGATTTAAATCTTCATAATAATCGTGCATTGCTTCTCTATTAGCAGGAATATTATCATTAGATTTCCCTGTATCTTGTTTGGGAATAAAAATAGAAAAAATTTTACTGATTTTAATTATTATTTCATGTAAACTCATATTTTATTATCCTAAAAGTTATTTTCTATTATAGTATCAATTTTTTCTTTATTATTCTTTTCTTTTTGTACTTTCTTTCTTCTTTGTAAATTCTTTTTTAAAGCAGTTGATAAGTTATTAAATTTAGCTGCTGGTTTGGCTATTGAAGGTTTTTCTTTGGTATCTTCGGTAGATGACATAAATAATTATCTTTTCACATTAGCATTATTATATTATATTATGGATATTTTGAAAAATAAAACTATAAATATCTATGAATCAAAGTAATATAATCTCTCCTGAGTTATTGGATGAGAGAAAAAATATTGCAAGGCAAGGGGGTGGTGAAGCACGAATCAAAGCCCAGCATCAAAAAGGTAAATTAAGTGCGAGAGAACGGATAGAAGTATTACTAGACCCGAATAGTTTCACCGAAACAGGTATGTTTGTGTCCCATAGATGCGATAATTTCGGGATGCAGGATAAAAAGTTTTTAGGTGATGGTGTTGTAACGGGACACGGTACGATAAACGGTAGGTTGGTATTTATTTATAGCCAAGATTTTACCGTACTCGGCGGCTCACTCGGCGAATATCATGCTAAGAAAATCTGCGATATTATTGATCAAGCTATAGCAACTGGGGCTCCCGTAATCGGTATTAACGATTCGGGCGGAGCAAGAATTCAAGAAGGCGTTGATGCTCTTGCCGGATATGGTGAATTATTTCGGCGTAACGTTTTAGCTTCGGGAGTCATTCCACAAATTACCCTAATTATGGGACCTTGTGCCGGTGGTGCAGTATATTCTCCTGCCTTAACTGATTTTATATTCATGGTTAAGAATAGTTCTTATATGTTCGTAACCGGTCCTGATGTAGTTAAAACAGTTACAGGTGAAGAAGTAAGTCAAGAAAAGCTCGGTGGTGCCTATATGCATACCACCAAAAGCGGCGTTGCCGATCTTGCATTTAATAATGATATAGAAGCATTGCTTGAAATTCGTAAGTTCTTTAATTTCCTGCCGTTATCCAATCGTAGTCCTCTTCCCGTTCGTCCGACCGTTGATCCTGCTGATAGAGTTGACATGTCTCTTAGTACGTTAATACCTAATACTCCCAATAAGCCTTACGATATGAAAGAGCTTGTCGAGCGTATCGTTGATGAGGGGGAGTTTTTTGAATTGCAGCCCGATTTCGCTAAGAATATCATTATCGGATTTGGTTATATGGAAGGCTATCCAGTAGGATTTGTTGCTAATCAACCATTGTATTTAGCAGGATGTTTAGATATAAACGCTTCAAGAAAAGCAGCAAGATTCATCAGGTTTTGCGATGCGTTTAATATTCCTATAGTAAGCCTTGTTGATGTTCCAGGGTTTCTGCCTGGTACATCTCAAGAGCATGACGGTATTATTAAGCACGGTGCTAAGCTGTTATATGCTTATGCGGAAGCTACGGTGCCGAAGATTACCGTAATTACCCGTAAGGCTTATGGAGGTGCTTATATAGTTATGAACTCTAAGCATCTTAAAGGCGATATAAATTATGCTTGGTTTAATTCGGAAATCGCCGTTATGGGAGCAGAGGGAGCAGCCGAGATAATATTTAAGGAAGAATGTAAAGACGCACAAGCCAAAAAGCAAAAAATCGATGAGTATAAGAAAGTGGTAACATCGCCTTTTGTTGCGGCATCTAGGGGGTATTTAGATGATATTATAAGACCACAAAATACTAGATGGCGAATATGCAAGGCATTAAATTTCCTACGTACTAAAAAGGTAGAATTGCCTTGGAAGAAACATGATAACTTGCCGCTTTAGCTGTCATCCCGGGATCAAATCGGCGTTGTTGCATAGGTCGTTTTATGTCATTCCTAGCTCAGCATTGTTGAGATACCTAATCGTCATTGCGAGCGACTGAAAGGAGTGTGGCAATCCAGAAAAAATAATAAAAAAGTTCTGTAAATCAGAATTTTTTGCTGGATTGCTTCGTCAATTGCTATGCAATGACGAAAAATACAAGAAAAATTATAACAAAAAACTATGAATAAACCATTATTTGATAAAATTTTAATTGCTAATCGTAGCGAGATCGCCGTTAGGATAATACGTACCTTAAAAAAGATGGGTATAAAGTCGGTTGCAGTATATTCTGAAGCAGATACAAACTCAATGTATGTGCAGTATGCAGATGAAGCTTATTATATAGGTGATTCTCCTGCAACGGAAAGTTATTTATCTATTAAAAATATTATTTCGGCAATCCGTGAAAGTGGGGCAAGTGCAGTACATCCCGGGTACGGTTTTTTATCGGAAAATCCAAATTTTGCCAATATTCTTAAAAGAGAAGGAGTAGTTTTAATAGGTCCTAGTGCTACGACCATTAAGAAAATGGGCGATAAAATCGAAGCAAAGAAAATTGCAATAGAGGCGGGCGTTAGTACTGTTCCAGGTTATATGGGGACTATAAAAGATGTTAAACAAGCTATAGATATTGCTAAAGAAATCGGTTTTCCGGTAATAGTAAAAGCGACTGCCGGCGGCGGTGGACGTGGTATGAGAGTGGTGAATAATCCCGCTGAAATGGCAAATGCTTTTGAGTCGGCAAAGCTTGAAGCAGCCAATAGTTTTAGTGACGATAGATTATTTATTGAGAAGTTAATTCAAACTCCCCGTCATATCGAAATTCAGCTAATTGCCGATCAATACGGCAATAGTGTATGCCTCGGAGAGCGTGAGTGTTCAATACAGCGTCACCATCAAAAAGTAATCGAAGAAGCACCAAGTTCTTTTATTACTGAAGATATAAGGCAAGAAATGTATCGGCAGGTAATATCCTTATCTCAAAAAGTGGGATATTATTCGGCTGGTACTGTTGAGTTTATAGTAGATAGCAATAAAAATTTCTATTTTTTAGAAATGAATACTAGGTTGCAAGTCGAGCATCCTGTTACTGAGCTAATTACCGGTATAGATATCGTTGAAGAGATGATAAAAATCGCAGCCGGCGAGAAATTATCATTTACGCAAGATGACATAAAATTAAAAGGTTGGGCATTTGAATCACGAATTTGTGCCGAAAATCCAAGCCGAGGTTTCTTACCTTCTAGCGGTAGAATTATAGCTTATTCCGAACCTGCAAAGAGTCCTAATATCCGTATAGATACGGGGATTGGGCTTGGCGGTGAAGTAAGTATGTTTTATGACTCAATGATTGCGAAATTATGTACTTACGGTGAAACAAGAGAGCAGGCAATTGAGGTAATGCGTTCTGCTTTGAGTTCTTATATAATTAACGGTATTGCTCATAATATCAGTTTCTTAGAAGCGGTAATACTGCATCCGCGTTTTGTTAGCGGCGATATTTCTACTGCCTTTATTCAAGAAGAATATCCTGACGGTTTTTCCGGAGCTAGTCTAACTTCAGAAGTAACTACCGTATTTTTAGCAACGGCTATTTTTATTTATATATCAGAGCAAAGACGTGCTTCTTTAATTTCCGGCAATATTAACAATCAGGCTAACAAAATAGGTACAAGGTGGGTGGTAACTATCGATGATAAACTATTCCCTGTCTTAATTACACCTGTTGAAAACGGCTATAATATACGTCACGAAAGCGATAGAATATATATTCGTAGTAACTGGAATTTAGGTAATGAACTTTTTACGGCTATCATTAACGGTAAAAAGACAAATGTAAAAATAGAGAATATCAGAACTGGTTATTTATTATCGCATGCAGGTATTAGTGTAAAAGCCTTTGTTCGCTCCCCTCGCATATCCGAACTTGAAGCATTGATGGTCTCAAAAGTAGTGGTAGAAGAAAGCTCTGAACTTGTAGCACCTCTAAGTGGTCAAATTGTTGCGATAAAGGTAAAAGAAGGACAGCAAGTAATAGCAGGACAAGAAATTATGGTTTTAACTGCTATGAAAATGGAAAATCTACTCCTCGCCGAAAGAGATGGGAAAATAGCTAAAATTTACGTTAATGAAAAGGATAATGTTGTAAGAGGACAGATATTATTGGAGTTTGCTTGGGATATACTCTGATATCGTCATTGCAAGGAAAAACTATAAGTTTTGACGAAGCAATCCAATAAAAAACTCTGTAATCAGAATTTTTTTATTATTTTTCTGGATTGCCACGCAAGTACTACGACGGCTCGCAATGACGATTTTTCATACAAAGCAAGCTTACCGCAGGAATGACATTGAACTAACCTTTAAA
This sequence comes from Rickettsia helvetica, assembly GCF_963970025.1. Taxonomy (NCBI): domain Bacteria; kingdom Pseudomonadati; phylum Pseudomonadota; class Alphaproteobacteria; order Rickettsiales; family Rickettsiaceae; genus Rickettsia; species Rickettsia helvetica. The sequence continues at coordinate 31,284 of NZ_OZ018776.1, read as the reverse complement.
CTCAGAATCGAATATATATTTTGTATCACCGCCTAAAGAAGTTTGCTCTTCATCAAGTGCCTCAAGTCTCTCAAGGGAAAAAGTGCGAAATATACCTGATTTAGAAGGAGTATCTTTTAACAGTGCTTTAATTTCTACGAAATTTTGTAAATCTTTAGATAGTTGTTTTTTGAATTTAGAAAATTTTTGCTTTATTTGTTCTAATGATAAATTCTTATATCCCTTATAATTTGATGAGATACTTGTTAGTAATATTTCATTTAATATATTTTGAAAATGTTTTGATAATTCCGGAGGGTCAAGATTAGTATTGTCAACTTTCTCCCATAATATTAACAGTTTCTTTACTTGAACATTTACATCAGTATATAGATTAGTTGTTACTGTGCCTCCACACCATCCTTGGATATCATACTTAGCACCGTGTTCAAGTCAATATTTTACTACTGAGATATGTTCCTGTTCCGATGCAGGCATTAAAGGTGATTTATTATCAATGCCGTCAATATTTGCTTTTGCATTTAATAATAGTTTAATTACTTTTAGATTACCTTCTGTAGCTGCTGCTGACATAGCGGCAGTTGTAGAAGCATTTTTAGATAAAAGATACTTTACAACTTCTTTTCTGTTTTTTGAATTAATTGCGGTACTTAACGGTGTATTAAAACAATATCAGCATTAACATCAAAGCCGTATATTTCGACAAATTTTTTAATTACTTCAAGCTTATTTTCGTTTATTGCTTTAAAAAAGATTTGCTTATGAAGATCGTTTACATTTTGATTAGCTTGTTCTGCTTCTTCTAAGGTTGTATTTAAATAAGTTGCTCCTTTTATTAAAAGATAACATGTAATATCTGTTTTGTAAGGTTCTTCCAAACCGGCAGCAACGCTTAGTATATTAGAACCATAATGACTAAAATTTACATTCACTCTTTTTTTTCTACAAAATACTTTACTAAAGTTAAACTTTTATTGTGTATTGCTTGTACTAGGTTAGGATTAGGTTCAACGTAAGATTATTAAGTAAATATTCAGCTTGTTTATTATTGTTTTTAAGTGCAAATTCTAATGCTTTGTATTTATTTGCACCTTGAGATATAAGACCTTCCATGAGATTTATTTTATTTAAATTCGGATCATCTAAGCTAGCTATAATATTTAATGCTATTCCGTCTTTAGGATGAAACGCATCAAAATATTGTTTTAAATATTCTAGAGTTATTACATTTTCTGTTTTAGTAGTTTCCGGTTCATTAGTTCTTAAACAGTTTTTAATCCAAGAACCTTTCCCCGGAGCTATGGAGGAGTTGTACATGATAATTTACCTAAATTAATTTATAGCGTGCGTTATATATTAACCTAGGTAAGTTATCAATAAAAATATTAATTATTAATAAATTTACTATCCGTTAAATTTTTTTTAATTTTCAGTTGTACTCTATGCTTCTCTAGCTCTATTTCACTTATATAATCAGGCGTGAAATCTTTAGCAAACTCGCCTAAAGTTTGTTCTTTGATAAAATCTCCATAAATATTGATTATTTTAGATAAATCAAGTTCGCTTATTATCTCAATTAAAATCCTATCAGTTATAGAGAAATCGGCATCTTTACGAGCCTGTTGTATGAAGCGTACAATGTCTCTTGCTATTCCTTCTTCTATTAATTCAGGCGTTAGCTCTAAATCAAGTATGAGTAGGCTACTATTATTTTCAAAACTTGCTGCTCCCTTGATATGTGAATACGGCTCTAAAACTAGCTTATATTCTTTACTATTTAAGGTTTCGCCGCATATGGTTAAACCCACGGCAGTAGCTTCCCATTCACCTTTTTTAGAAGCGGCTATAATCTCTTTCATTTTATGTGGCAGATTTTTACCGAGTATAGGGAAATTAATCGATAATTTTTTAGCTGCGTAATTCTCTAGATCATCACGATAAATTACCGCCTTAATATTAATTTCGTCTTTAATTAAATCTTCAAAATCTTTAAGTTTATCATTATGTTTACTGATGATAGTTATGCTAGCAAGCGGCTGCCTTACCCTGATATTTTCAGTACTTCTAATAAACAGGCTATTACTACAAATATCAAGCACGTTATCCATAGTAGCAACTAACTTGTGATTTACCTCAAAGTTTGAGAGATCAGGGTAGTTGCAGAGATGGACGCTTTTCCCGTCATTGCGAGGCACTGAAAGTGCCGTGGCAATCTTACGAGAATTTCCTGAGATTACCGCGTCGCTACGCTCCTCGCAATGACGTAATCCTTTATATATCGCCTCCGAAATCATAGGTACTAGTGCCGACATCGCAATTGCCATGGTCTCTAAACATGAATACAGAGTATTATAGGCATTTTGTTTATCTGCATCTTTTTCGCTTTTCCAAAATCTTGCTCTACTGCGCCTTATATACCAGTTATTCAACACTTCAAAAAATTCTGAAACTGCATGATAAGCCGTTTGCGTATCAAAATTATCTAAGCTCTCTTCAATTTTTTGTATGGTTATTTTAAGTTTGGATAATATATAAACATCAAGTACATTTTTAGAGCTAAAATCAACCTCGCCTTTAAGCGAATCGGCATTCGCATACATCGTGAAGAAATGGTAAGCATTCCAAATAGGCTTGATAAATAGGCGAAGCGTATCAAATACCATCTTACCGTCTTTATCGATTAACAACTCCTGACCTTTAACAACGTTTGAAGATAGCATCATAACTCTTAAGGCATCTGAGCCGTATTTATCACATAGCTCTAGCGGATCGGCATAGTTATTAAGACGCTTTGAGAGTTTTTGACCGGTAGCGTCTAAAATCACGCCGTGGCATATACAATTTAAAAACGGCGGACGATCAAATAAAGCGGTAGATAGCACTATTAAAGTATAGAACCAGCCGCGTGTTTGAGCTGAATATTCAACTATAAAATCAGCCGGAAAATGATCCTCAAACCATTCTTTATTTTCAAAAGGGTAGTGGGCTTGCCCATATGGCATTGAGCCGCTTTCAAACCAGCAATCAAATACATCTTCTATTCTACGCATTGTTGATTTACCAGTTGGATCGTTGGGGTTGGCCCTCGTAAGCTCATCGATAAACGGACGATGTAAATCAGTAACTTTAACACCAAAATCTTTCTCTAATTCCTCTATAGAGCCGTAAACATCTATGCGTGGATATTTTAGATCATCGGACTTCCATACAGGCAGCGGTGTTCCCCAAAATCTATTACGGCTTATCGACCAATCACGGGCATTTTCAAGCCACTTACCAAACAAATTATCTTTAACATGGAAAGGTATCCAGTTAATTTGCTGATTTAACTCTACCATTCTATCTTTAAACTGCGTAACCTTTACGTACCACGATGGAACGGCCTTATATATAAGAGGTGTATCGGTACGCCAGCAATGAGGATAATTATGAATATACTGCTCGGTTTTTAGCCAATTTCTTTGTTCTTTCAGTTTGATTATTATTTTGTCATTCGCATCAAATACTTGCAAACCCTCTAAGTCAGGAATTTCTTTAGTGAATTTACCGCTATTATCAACAGGGCAAACAAGTGAGATCCCTTTTGACTCGCAAAGGATTTGGTCATCTTCACCAAAACCTGGAGCCATATGTACGACCCCCGTACCGTCACCCTCAACTACGAAATCGCCGGCAAATATTTTAAAGCTATTTGGATGATCCTTGAAATAGTCGAATAAAGGCTTATAGCTTAATCCCTGAAGTTCTGAGCCTTTAATTATCTCAAAATTTTCTTCACCACTAAGTCCTAATTCTTTAGCATATTTAGAGACAGAAGAGGCGGCTATAATATAACAAACATCATTTTTTGGGACTAATGTGTAATCTATATCACTACCGACTGCGAGGGCTAGATTTGACGGTAATGTCCAAGGCGTTGTCGTCCAAGCGAGGATTCTATATTCTTTATATTCACCGTGCGGCAGTTTGTCTCCTAACACAAAACTAACCGTTACAGCTTTATCGGCTCTTTCTCTATAAGAATTATCAAGCCTTGTTTCAAAGTTAGAAAGCGGTGTTTCGCATGCCCACGAATACGGCATTACCCGCATAGATTCATACAATAACCCCTTATTATATAACTCCTTAAATGCCCAAAGGACGGATTCCATAAAATTCTTATCCATTGTTTTATAAGAATTTTTAAAATCCACCCATCTTGCTTGACGAGTTACATATTCTTCCCAATCGCTAGCATATTTCATGACCGAAGCTCTGCAATGTACATTAAACTTCCCTATACCGAAGTTAGTTATTGCAAGACGTCCTGAAATACCAAGCTCTTTCTCTGATTGCATTTCAGCAGGTAGACCGTGACAGTCCCAGCCAAAGCGACGCTCAACTTTTTTGCCTTTAACCGTTTGGTATCTAGCATATACGTCTTTAATAAAGCCGGTAAGCAAGTGACCGTAATGCGGCAAACCGTTTGCAAAAGGCGGACCATCATAAAAAATAAATTCCGGCTCTCCATTCCTATCATCAATAGATTTTTGGAATATATTATTGTCTTGCCAAAATTTTAGTATCTCTCGTTCTAAGCTTGCAAAATCAGCATTTGAACTAACTTCAGGGTAATATTTAGTATTTGTCATTATTTTAGAAATTATTTTTAAAAATATTTTAATTATATGCAAGAGAGGTAATAATACAAGAATTTTAATATATTACTTTTTTAGTTTTCTTTACTTATTAAATTTAGTATAATAATACTATTTAGTAAGTCATATTAAATAATTATTAACATGTATATCAATACTTTAGCCATTACTTCTAAAAGGACAGATCGTTCTACCAAAAAAAGTTAGAGAAATTTTAAATAGCAATATTATTTCTATAGAAATTGATGATAATAACAAAGTTATACTATCGCCTGTTTCAGATGTAGGAGGCATATTTGCAAAATATAAAAAAAATACCGAGCTTTCTTTCAAAGAAATAAGAGATAAAGCTTGGAAAGACAATGTATGTTCACATCATAAAAATGTTAAGGAAATACAATGAAGTATATATGTGATACAAATTTTATTGTTAGATATTTACTTGCCGATGATAAAAATATGTTTAATAAGACAAAAGAAATATTTGAACAAGTCAAAACAGGACAGATTATTTTAATAATAGAATAAACTATATTTACTGAAGTAATATTTGTTCTATCTTCTGTTTATAAAATTTCTCGCGATGAAATCTCTAATACTTTATCGGATCTACTTATTTATAAAGGTATACATTGTGAACAAAGAATATTACCTAAATACTTTAGAATATTATACAAAATGTAATATTCATATAGTTGATTGTATATTATTAGCTAAAGCCAAATCTTTAAATATGCCTTTACTTACTTTTGACCAAAAATTACTGAATTTAGTTAATAAAAACTGAGTATATCTACGTAAACATTCTAACTATAGGGATATTTGAAGGGTCGAGTAGTTTTTTCATTTGTGAGAAAGTTTTTACTATATTTTCTACGGAAGTCTCAATAAATTTATCGGTATCAATATAATGTTCCGATTCGTCTTGTATGTAAAAAAGAATAGATGAGACATAAACCGAGAGTAATAAGCCTCTCTTGGTATAATAGTTAAAATCAAGAGATTTATCGCCGGCATAACGCCAAATAGCATCACAACTACGGAATGCAACTTGAGTGCCTTGTATTGGGTTTAATGCAAAATAAGCAGCATTCTTACTATGAATAATAGGAAGCACGGTTTTGATTCTGATCTTTACAGCTAAAAATATTTTCTCTCTTATTTTTTTTGGTTCTTCTATTGTGCTTAAGCTTTCTAGCATAATATTATCTAAGTAGCTTTCAAAGAATTCTACTATTTCAGATAACCCTTCCGGAAAAACTATTAAGCTATAGCCTTTGGCAAAGTCGCATTTTTCTTCTGCTTCTTCAAGTAGCTTGTTATTCCATTCATTAAACTGTAATAATTCTAATAAAGATTGCACGAAGCTTATTTTTTTGATATGGTGTTCTTCTTGAATGCTCATATTTTTAACCTTGACATATAACTTAATTATAGTGTACAGTCCAATAAACCACAATATCTTTTAAGGAGAGTAATTTTAGTGATACTAGTAAATGTTCACGCCGGTAATTGTGACAATATGCTTAAGAATTTTAAGAAAAAGCTACAAAGAGAGCTTTATTTTCGTAAGATGAAAGAACAGCGTTATTATGAAACACCTTCAGCGAAGCGTGTTCGTAAAGCACAAGAAGCAGCGAGAAGACAGAGAAAATTTGCTCGTAAAAAAATGTTTGATGAATAAAATTTCAAACTATTTAAATACTAAATATAAAGCTAGAAATATTAATATTTCTAGCTTTTTTGTTATGTAGATTACTTCGTAATTTTCCGTCATTGCAAGGAAATTACGTAAGTAATTGACGAAGCAATCTCAGGATATTTAATGAGATTGCCATGCAGCCTACGGCTGCTCGTAATGACGATTAGATACCCACGCAACAATGCCCCGCAGGAATGACAATAAGGTACTTAAAACTTGAAATATTCCCAATTGGCTTTTTTTTATGTTATAAAGAACCGTTATAGTCATATAAACAGTATCTATGCTTAGTTATCTTAAACAAAATTTACATTCTTATTTTTCTAGTAGAATGCTGATTTTTACTTTAATAGCGGCTGCCGTTATTTTTGCCTGTGCCACTTCTTATGTGATATCTTTAGAATCGAAGAATTTTAGTACGATTATTGGATTTTTATTAGTTGATTTAGCAATTTTTTTAATTTTAGGTGTTTTACTAACTCAAAAATTTTTTACTAAAAATAATAATAATGATAGCTCTAAATTACAAAATCGTATTGTAATTGCCTTTAGTTTAGTTGCAGCTATTCCAACTATAATTGTTTCGGTATTTTCTGTTTATTTTTTTAATCTTAGTGTTCAAGCTTGGTTTGATAAGAAGATTTCTACGGTTCTTGATCAATCCGTAATAGTTGCCGAATCTTATATTGCTGAGCATAAATTGCAGCTAAAAGAAACAGCTCTAGCCGTTGCTGAAGATTTAAGCGATATGTATTACGATTTAATTCACAATCCCGTTTTATTTACTAAAACACTTAATACTGAAGCAGAGATGCGTTCGCTTGATGAAGCTATAGTTTTAAACAAATCTACTAATACTATAGTAGCTAATAGTTATTTAAGTTTTTCATTATCATTTGCAACTATTCCCGCACATTTAATTAAAAAAGCGGATTTAGGTGAACCGGTGGAAGTAAAATCCGATCCAACCAAAATAAGGATGCTGATTAAATTAAAAGAATATAATGATGTGTATTTATTAGTCGGTAGATTAGTAGATAATAAAATTATCGACCATATAGATGCAACTAATGGAGCAGCTGCCGAGTATAATAGCCTTAAAAATGAAATAGATAATATACAGATCAAGTTCTCTATAATGTTTATCTTTATTGCCTTATTACTTCTTTTTGTAGCTATAAGTTTCGGGGTTATATTTACTGCTAAAATAGTAAACCCTATTAAAAAATTAGTTACTGCAACCGACAAAGTTAAAGACGGTGATTTAACGGTACAAGTGCCTGAAAATGAAGTAGATAAAGACGAAATAGGAACGCTTTATGCGGCATTTAATAGAATGATTAAGCAGCTTTCCCGCCAGCAGCGTGATTTAGTTATAGCACAGAGGGCTATGGCTTGGTCTGATGTTGCTAAGAAAGTAGCACATGAGATTAAAAACCCTCTAACTCCTATTTTACTTGCTTCTGAAAGATTGCTTAAGAAATTTAGCCCTGAAATTAAGGAAAGGGCAGAATTCGAAAGTTATTTAAAAATGATTATTCGCCATACTAACGATATTAAAAATATAGTATCCGAATTTGTTCTTTTTGCACGTCTTCCTGCTCCTAAATTTACGAAGAGTGAATTAGTTTATTTAGTTAAACATATTGTTGAAGCACGTAAATTACTTAATGATAATATTTTGTATAAATTTGAGTCTAACGTAGATCAATTTGATTTTATGTGTGATGCTACCCAAATAAATCAAGTTATGATCAATTTGTTGAAAAATGCAGAAGAGTCAATAGAAGGGCGAGAATCCGGCAAAATAGAAGTTACTATAGATGTTAAAGACGATTTTACTAGTGTTATTGTAACGGATAACGGTAAAGGATTCCCGCCTGAGCTAATAGGCAAAGCTACCGAAAGCTATGTTACGACCAGCAGTAAAGGTATGGGAGTAGGGCTTGCTATAGTCAAAAGAATAGTAGAAGAACATTGCGGCATTTTAGATATAGCAAACAGAGAAGAAGAGGGAGCAATAATCGATATAAAATTTGATTTAAAAGAGCTGGATTTGAAGGCTCAGCGTTAACAGGTAGTTTCTTAGAAACAAATGAATATGTTTTTTTAATATAAAGAGTTAAGTATTATGAATGAAATAGAAAAAGCACAAGAAAGAGTAAGATTCCGAGGACAAGCTGAAGAACAAGCAAAAAAAAAGTGCAAGCAAAATCTACAGTACCTCAAGGGGGTGTTGATGATCCAAAAGTTACCCATCCAAGAATGCATATGCAGCAGATGTTAGATCATCAAGAACAAGCAAAAAAAGAATCTATCCCGAATAAGATACGTAATATGGTAAACAATCTTAAAAAACCATCGACTCAAAAATCGGTAAATTCCCAAAGTTATGTAGAGAAAGTAAAAAAATATTTGTAAAGCGTGATAAAAAAAGACTTTCACCTTCAAGATAATTATACAGAGGGAGGTTTTTGAACCCTTTGATGATGAGGTTTTAAATAACCCTAATTTAGTGTTAAACGGTGGCACTCCATCCGAAAAATTGTTAGAGGATTTGCTGAATAAATAGGCATTAAATAAAAAAATAAAATAATTTCAAAATTGTAGTTGACAGGTCTGATTATATTGCATATAACTACACCTATCCAAAGCGATAAATGAAAAAAAGTTGCAGTTGTTTTTAAAAGTAAATAATTAGATATAGATAGTGACAGTAAACATGTACATATCACAAAAGTGATAATTAAACCTGTCAATTTTTTATAAGTAAAACTGACAGAATCAAACTTGAGAGTTTGATCCTGGCTCAGAACAAACGCTATCGGTATGCTTAACACATGCAAGTCGAACGGACTAATTGGGGCTTGTTCCAGTTAGTTAGTGGCAGACGGGTGAGTAACACGTGGGAATCTACCCATCAGTATGGAATAACTTTTAGAAATAAAAGCTAATACCATATATTCTCTATGGAGGAAAGATTTATCGCTGATGGATGAGCCCGCGTCAGATTAGGTAGTTGGTGAGGTAACGGCTCACCAAGCCGACGATCTGTAGCTGGTCTGAGAGGATGATCAGCCACACTGGGACTGAGACACGGCCCAGACTCCTACGGGAGGCAGCAGTGGGGAATATTGGACAATGGGCGAAAGCCTGATCCAGCAATACCGAGTGAGTGATGAAGGCCTTAGGGTTGTAAAGCTCTTTTAGCAAGGAAGATAATGACGTTACTTGCAGAAAAAGCCCCGGCTAACTCCGTGCCAGCAGCCGCGGTAAGACGGAGGGGGCTAGCGTTGTTCGGAATTACTGGGCGTAAAGAGTGCGTAGGCGGTTTAGTAAGTTGGAAGTGAAAGCCCGGGGCTTAACCTCGGAATTGCTTTCAAAACTACTAATCTAGAGTGTAGTAGGGGATGATGGAATTCCTAGTGTAGAGGTGAAATTCTTAGATATTAGGAGGAACACCGGTGGCGAAGGCGATCATCTGGGCTACAACTGACGCTGATGCACGAAAGCGTGGGGAGCAAACAGGATTAGATACCCTGGTAGTCCACGCCGTAAACGATGAGTGCTAGATATCGGAAGATTCTCTTTCGGTTTCGCAGCTAACGCATTAAGCACTCCGCCTGGGGAGTACGGTCGCAAGATTAAAACTCAAAGGAATTGACGGGGGCTCGCACAAGCGGTGGAGCATGCGGTTTAATTCGATGTTACGCGAAAAACCTTACCAACCCTTGACATGGTGGTCGCGGATCGCAGAGATGCTTTCCTTCAGCTCGGCTGGACCACACACAGGTGTTGCATGGCTGTCGTCAGCTCGTGTCGTGAGATGTTGGGTTAAGTCCCGCAACGAGCGCAACCCTCATTCTTATTTGCCAGCGGGTAATGCCAGGAACTATAAGAAAACTGCCGGTGATAAGCCGGAGGAAGGTGGGGACGACGTCAAGTCATCATGGCCCTTACGGGTTGGGCTACACGCGTGCTACAATGGTGTTTACAGAGGGAAGCAAGACGGCGACGTGGAGCAAATCCCTAAAAGACATCTCAGTTCGGATTGTTCTCTGCAACTCGAGAGCATGAAGTTGGAATCGCTAGTAATCGCGGATCAGCATGCCGCGGTGAATACGTTCTCGGGCCTTGTACACACTGCCCGTCACGCCATGGGAGTTGGTTTTACCTGAAGGTGGTGAGCTAACGCAAGAGGCAGCCAACCACGGTAAAATTAGCGACTGGGGTGAAGTCGTAACAAGGTAGCCGTAGGGGAACCTGCGGCTGGATTACCTCCTTAAAGACTAAATTAGTATATTGCTTATATTTATATAAGTAATTACTCAGTCCAAATATTTACTGTCACTATCTTTAACTAATTGTTTGCTTTTAAGGCTATAATTTTCTTTTCTTTCTTCAATTTCCTATATCTTTTTTCAAAAACAATACTATCTTTTCTAAAGGAAGAGTTAAAGTAATGAGTAACAAAACTTATTTGCTTATATACTCATTAGATTTCTTGCAAAATTAACTTCTAGAGGTAATTTGTACGTCAATCCGGTGACTCGAATCTTCACGTAGATTAACTACGCTGCGGTTCTGCATTCCGTGTTTCCTTCAAATTACCTCTAGAAGTTAATTTTGCAAGAAATCTATTTTATTTGAAAAATTGGTGGTAATGTCTTTGTAAGACCTCAGATGCTGAACGTTTAATAACTGCCGCCACTCCTTCAGCTTACAGCTAGATTACTCTTTTCTAAGTTGTGTAATGTTGTTGTGTGGATCGATTTTCCATTGTCATCCCCCCCCGCGGGCGAGCTTGTAGCGTGGGATTCAGCTTAAAATACTAATATTATTAGTATTTTAAATTGTTTTTATGGGACCCCGAGGTCAAGCGAACTAGGTGACACAGTGGATTTTACCGGTCCACGCAACAATGCCAAGTTGGGTCGAAGTATACTACTCTTCATTTTACTTCGGAGTATACTGCAAGCAAATGAAGAATAGCAAAAATAAAAAAATAAATTAAATTTGTATACAAGATGGAAACCGCCTTTTATCTTGGATGCTCATTATGTTAAACTTCTTTTAAAAGTAGTATTACATACTCCTTTTAAAAGAAAGGAATATACTCCTAATAAATGAAAAGTAGTCGAAATAAAAAAATAGACTTCTTGCATATCCTCCTTCTAAAGGTAGTTTGTCCACAGAATCTAGTAATTCTTGACATATTTTTATATTAATAATATCTTTCTATTAAAATTTGGGAGATATTTAGATTAACTTATGAAAATTGCTAAATCACAGGCAAAGATACTTTTTTCAGCATTAAATGAATAGAATAACACTGGTTTACTTGATGATAATACGACTATATTACTTAAAAACGATATAGAAATATTAAATTTTGATTGGAAGAAATTAGCTAGATATTCTTTTTGGGTTTCTTTAATATGTATAGTTATTGCTATTAATGCTATTTTGTCTGATCGTTATCTACGCGAATTATTATAATATATTTTTAATGCCCCGTATCTGCTGAAATTTATTACCTTATCAACTTTATCGGGAATAATTTATTTTGTTGGTTTTAAAAGACAGCAACAAAAACCAGAGAAAATTTTTAGCAATGGGGCAGTATTATTTTTAGGGGTCTTAACCACTGTTTATGCTATTTATCAACTAGGAAAAGCATTTGATTCAGGGGGTGGGACATTTTTCCATTTTATTGCTTGTATCTTTTATTGTTTATGCCCTATTAGGATATTTCTCTAAATCAAATTTAATTTGGTGCTTTGCTTTATAGGTAGTTGGATGGGAGCAGAAACCGGGTACATGTCAGGATGGGGAGCATATTACTTAGGTATGAATTATCCATTACGTTTTATATTATTTGGAGGAATATTAACATTCTCTGCTCTTGCACTAGAAGAAAATAAAAAATTCAATCATTTTACTCAAGTAACTCTTGTAGTTGGTTTATTATATTCATTTATTACAATGTGGTTATTATCAATATTTGGAAATTATGACCCTGAAGATTATTACTTAAAGTCGGTAAAGCCGATAGAATTATTTCATTGGTCTTTATTATTTGCCTTAATGTCCGGAGCAGCTATTTATCACGGTTTAAAACAAGATAATTCGGTAACTAAAGGATTTGGAGTTACTTTTTTATTTATTAATTTATATACAAGATTTTTTGAATACAACTCATAAAGCAGTATTTTTTACAATTCTAGGAATAAGCTTTTGGTGGCTTGGAAGCAAAGCAGAGAAAATTTGGAATCTTACTACAAAAAAATAATTAATATATAAAGTTCTGCTTTTGTAAGGAACGTATATTCAGATAGAACTTAAAAAATTGGCAGCAATGTCTTTGTAAGTCCTCGGATGCTGAACATTTAATAACTGCTGTCATTCCTCGTCTTGTGGATTCCTTGCTCTTTTTAGCTATAAATTATAAGATTTTTTTGAAATAGGATATATCCTCTCAAAAATCTTATTAATTTTCGCTAAAAAATAGCTTTAATTATCAATTAAAGCTATTTTGTTAACAGTCCCATAAAGTAGTTTTTAAGCAATAAAATATAATAAATATCCTACAATAATATTAAAAAATATTAAGGGTAAAATATATGAATTATTTAGGATACGGTGGTATTTCTCTTGGAACAATACTTGTAATAGTAATATCATTTAATGTGAACAAATCGATATTATGGGCTATCATTCATGGATTTTTTGGTTGGTTTTATATTGTGTATTACTTGTTATTTAGAAAATAATAGGAATCATCTACGAGAATAAAAGCTTTAAGTTGCTTTAAAGATTGAAGTTTGTTAATCTCTACAAAAATATATTTGAGATTATATGATAACTACATATTTAAAGGAAAATAATTCTATAGTAAAAAATGAAGAATATATTATTAATGAATCCACATTATGGATTGATTTATTCAATATAACCGATGAAGAAAAAGTAATAGTAAAAAATACATTAAATATAGAAATACCGACTTTAAAGGACATATCGCAAATTGAGATTTCCGAGAGGTTATATGTTGAAAATGAGGCGTTATATCTCACTATTACGGAACTCGTTAATAAAGAGCAAGAATTGCCTGAAACACATTCTATAGTATTTATTTTATATAAAGGTTGTCTTATAACCGTTCGTTACATAGAATTAATACCCTTTAATGACTGTATAAATAAATTTGCTAAGCAGCTTAATAACAAACATAATGCAGAAAATATTTTATTTATATTACTTCGTAATATGGTAACAAGATTATCGAATATTGTACAGTCGATTAGTATGGATATTGATGATTATGGACGTTTAATACTTGATAATAACATTAATGATTTGCGTATAGATCATACCAATGTATTAAAGAAAATAGGTCGAAAAGGTGATTTACTTTCTAAAAGCCGTGAGTGTTTATTTTCTTTAACTATGGCTATTCAATATATTTTAAAATCTCCACAAATAACTCAAAATAAAGCATCTAAGGATCTATTAGATACATTGCTTCGAGATGTAGACTCAATAATTAATTTTTCACAATTTATATCTAGCGAGATTGCAAGAACCCTAGACGCAGCACTTGGTATGATTGCAATGGAACAAAATAATATTATTAAAATTTTCTCATTGGTTACTATATTTTTTCTCCCACCCACTTTAATAGCCAGTATTTACGGCATGAACTTTACCGTAATGCCTGAGCTTAAATCGCCGTATGGTTATCCTATAGCCTTATTCTTAATGCTATTATCTACAATTATTACCTATAAATATTTTAAGAAACGAAAGTGGTTGTAAGTTTTTATTGAGAATAGTTCGATAGAATTTTACATAAAAATCAATGACCGTATTTTATAGTCAATTGATTTGGACTCGCCTACTACGTTGCTCGTCGCTCTCCTACTAGTTATAGGTTTCGCGCTCCTTGCTCATTGTATGCAAATCCAATTGAATTGACTATATGACATTGACACTATCTTAATTATTATATTACCAAAAGTTAAAATTTCTTAAATTTCAATTTAATAATAATTAGGATTTAAATGTGAGCGAATTAGATTTTGAAGTAGAAAAGACGAGTTTTATATTAAGTGTTATTGATATTATTGAAGAGTATATAAAAGCAGAATTTTTATTTGATTATGAAAAGCAAAAAGAAAATTTTCAGTATCTTTATAATAATTTAAAGTACCTTGAATTATCGATGCCTATTGAAAATGCTGAAGTTATGAAAGAGTTTTTTAGATTAAAATCAGAATTTAGGAAGTATGTTAAAGATAAAAATAAAAATGTAGATGATGAATTTTTACAAGCAATATATATATTTAGTCTTCTAAATTTATAAAAGAAAAAATTGTAGAAATAGAGAATAAAATAGAGCGTATTAAAAATGGTCAACCTGAAAATGAAGAAGAAAAAGAGGCTTATAACTGGAGTAAGAGTAATGAATTAAAGCAAAAAGAAATAGAAAATGCTTATAAGAAAAAACAAGATACGGAAAGTATAGACAGTTATAAACAATTAAGTGCAGAGGTACAAGCGTTAAGATCTAAATCATCAATAGAAAAGACGGAGGATCATTTATTAGTTAAAGATGGAATGTTAAGTGCAGAAGAAATAGAATCTATTATTTCAAACTATCCATTGTTAGAGATAGTAGCTAGTAGTTATTCCAGGGAAAATAATATAACTGAAGCTAGAATTATAGTAAGAAGATTATTTGAAATTGCCCGTAATTATTATGAAGATGATAAGTAAAAAGGCATAAATGAACTTGAAGCAATAAATGATACAAAAGCAGCTTATCTTCTTAATGAAAATATTCAAAAATTACTTAAACAAAAGCAACTTAGTGTTAAAGATATTGATTACGTAGTTGGTAATGAGTTAGAGAAGTTATGTGAATTAATAGCAGGAAATAGTACAATCCTTACTCTTAATAGTGACCAAATACATAACAGTAATGATTTTTTTGATTTAGCAATATTAGATAGGTTAGAAGAAACTCTCAAAAAATTATCCGATGATTTTACGGTAAATGATGAGCGGATAAAATTCTATAGAACACTAACAGAAGAAAATGATAAAAAATTCTTTTTTGAAAATTGGAAGTTAATAAAATGGTTTTCTGATTCCATAACTTATAAGGAACTATTGCAGTTGTTACCTAGTAAAAAATTCTTATTAGATCTCTTAAAAGATAAAAATCTATATAAATTAGCAGAAAAAATGACTATTTCTAAAAATGAGTTACTTGAAATGTCAAAAGAGGCACAAGAAAATTATTTAAAAGAAATAAAGGTTGAAGATTGTTTAGATATTCATTTAGACTCTATGGATACTCATAATATCAAATTCATTGGTACTACCCTAACTATAGCATCAGATGTGACTTTTAATAATATCTCATTCAATTCGGATGCCACCTTAATGATAGAAGCAGGAAGGTCTTTGAATATCGCTGGTCTACTAACTCTAGGATCAAATATTGTTTCAAAAGGTATAATAGAAAATATAAATAATGGTCAATCAGTAATTCACAAAGGAATAACTTCTGAAATTCTTTTAAATAACACTATTGCACTCAATTTAAATTTTATGGAAGAAAATACGGATAGTAATTCAGATATAACAATATTGGGAAATACTGATCCGGAGATTTAATAAACAATATTGCAAGTTCTTTCTACACTCTATTTTTATCCTTTTTCGCCGGTTACTTTATAGTCTTATTTTTAATGCTATTATCTATAATTATTAACTATAAATTTTTATTGATAATATATAGTTTTATATGATTTTTCCTTATTAAAAACTTAACAGCTATTAATAAAAATATCAACTCTATCTTGACTTTTTTAAAGATTACCATATTCTATGGTAATTCCATAGAATATGGTAGCTAAGTTAATTGTATAAGGATGTAAATATGCAAAAAATATTGCTTAAAGGCCCGGATATAAGTATGAAAAATGAAAATCCTGATATCAAGGAAATAAAAACCTTAGCTGACTTACCTTCAGGTACAGGTAGTGAATATTTTATAAATGCACATGGATCAGAGTTTTTCTATAAACCTACTAATTTAGGTTTATGGGGAAAAATTAAATCATATTTTATGCCTGAGCCTTCTTACTTATCAATGAGTATATTTTCTGATGAAGGTACAACTTCTATGTTAGATATTACACTGCTTAATAAAATACAAAATAATACCACTGAAAATCAATGTAATATTGTTCACATATTTTCTTGTCATTCAGGTGCAGCTCAACATCATTTAGATTGGATACAGGGCAATATGGTGTTATGCACTTATAATAAAGCCAGCGATGCAAATATTATACTATTAGCTCAAAATAATTACGATGCTAGAACAAAAAATGACTCTTCACTGATTGAATATATAAGAGATAATTTTCATTTATTAGCAGCGTCAGATTTTAGTATAAGCTATAAATTAGACGATCAAATTTATAGTTTTTCTTTAAGTGCTAATAAAATTAAAAACATGAAAAGCATCGAGGAGTTGCCGGCTTTTCTACATAAAGAATATGAAGCTTTTGTAAAATTTTATAAAAATATTCATGCGGAATATCATGAATCATATCCCGAAATATTTAACTTAAATATAGAAACAAAGCCGAAAGGATTAACATACGCTGACTTAATCAGCGTATTTAGTAGAGCTTTCACCTTAGAAACATATAATTTTAATAAATTTTCTCTAAGCAAGATAGAGACTATGTTAAATCAGAAAGGATTATACACTAATACTAGTATGGATGACGCTATAGAGCAAGGGAATTCTAAGCTATTAATGTGTTTACTTAATTATGGTAATACTAAAGTAAATTCCTATAATCTTAATAAGGCTATAGAGAAAGGTGATTTAGATATTCTAAAAGCTGTACTTGAGCATAGTACTACAAAAATAGAATCATGTAATCTTAATAAGGCTATAGAGAAAGGTGATTTAGATATTCTAAAAGCTGTACTTGAGCATAGTACTATAAAAATAGAATCATGTAATCTTAATAAGGCTATAGAGAAAGGTGATTTAGATATTCTAAAAGCTGTACTTGAGCATAGTACTACAAAAATAGAATCATGTAATCTTAATAAGACTATAGAGAAAGGTGATTTAGATATTCTAAAAGCTGTACTTGAACATAGTACTGCGAAAATAGAGTTCTATAATCTTAATAAGGCTATAGAGAAAGGTGATTTAGATATTCTAAAAGCTGTACTTGAACATAGTACTACAAAAATAGAATCATATAATCTTGATAAGGCTATAGAGAAAGGTGATTTAGATATTCTAAAAGCTGTACTTGAACATAGTACTACAAAAATAGAATCATATAATCTTGATAAGGCTATAGAGAAAGGTGATTTAGATATTCTAAAAGCTGTACTTGAGCATAGTACTACAAAAATAGAATCATGTAATCTTAATAAGGCTATAGAGAAAGGTGATTTAGATATTCTAAAAACTGTACTTGAACATAGTACTGCGAAAATAGAGTTCTATAATCTTAATACAGTTATAAAAAAAGGCAATCTAGAAATTCTAGATATTGTACTTAAGCATCCTAATATAGAGGTAAACAGCTATAATATTTATACGGCAGAAGAGAAGCATAATTGGGAAGTTATTGAATTAGTAAAAAAATATTATAATTCTACTATAAATACTATTACGTCTGAAGAAACTACTATAGATACAACACTTACTGTAGTAGAAGAAGTACCGGTATTAGGAGAGGGGATAGAGGGAACATAAGTAATAAAAAATAAAGTCTGAATTTTGCTACAAGCTCGGCATCGTTGCATGGATACCCAAGTCATCATTGCGAGCAACTGCAGGTGTTATTACATGGTTCGATTCTTCTTGTGTCATCCTGCGAGCTTGTAGTGGGATCCAGTTAAAAATATTAAAATTATTAGTATTTTAAGTTGTTTTATGGATACTGTGGCCAAGCCACGGTATGACACCGAATGCGTTTTTTGATCCACGCTGGTAATGCCAAGTCATTCAATAAAATCTAAATATTTCTTAGAATCATTTTACTTAATTCATAATTCAAGTGTGAGAAGTTTATCTCTTCAAATCCTTTTCTTGGAATAATAATCATTGCGAATTTTATAGCCTTGAAGCTAGAATCACTAACAATAATTCTAATTAGATGTCGTATACGCCTTTTAATTTTATTGCGAACCATGGCTTTTTTATTTAGCTTTTTGCTAACTTTGATCCCTAAAAAGACGTTATATTTTGATTCAAGGAAAATTTTAGGAAGTGTTTTTGCTATTACCAAAATAAAATATCTTTCATGGAACTTCTTTCCAAATTTATTTATAAGTTCAAATTCTTTTTGATTTTTTAAAGAGGTAATAGACAATTTGATAAGTCAGATTATTTTAAGCAGATAATTTATGTCTACCTTTAGCACGGCGTCTTCTTAAGATTGTTCTTCCGGATGGAGTAGCCATTCTAGTTCTAAAACCATGTCTTCTTTTTCTAACTAAGTTACTAGGTTGAAATGTACGTTTCATAATATTTATACCGAACGAAAATAAAAATTAATTGTTATAAATATATCATCCCATGGTCTCTTTACAGGATCTTGTATCACAGCCTGTGTCCTGAGATCCCGTGGTCAACCACGGGATGATAATTAAACTAAATATGTGCTTTTGCTTTTTCTATGATACTTGCGAATCCGTCACTGTTATTGACAGCAAGTTCTGCAAGTACTTTACGATCTATATCAATTTCTGCTTTTTTAAGAGCTCCCATAAATTGAGAGTAAACAAGCCCATGTTCTCTTACTGCTGCATTTATTCTTTGAATCCATAAGCCTCTAAAATCACGCTTACGGTTTCTACGATCTCTATAAGCATACTGGAGGGCTTTTTCTACTTTTTCAATAGCTACTCTAAAACAGCTATTAGCTCTACCTCTATAGCCTTTGGCTAATTTGAGGATTTTTTTATGTCGATTTTTGGCAATTTTTCCTGATTTTGCACGTGTCATTGCTGTAGCTCCTAATTAATTAATTTATACCGTACGGTAAAAAATATTTTTTAATATTATATCCGTCTTGAGGACAAAGTATTGTAGTTCCTCTAAGGTTACGAATTTGAGCTTTAGTACGACGACGTCTAAAGTGGTTTTTACGTGCTTGAGATGCAATAACCTTGCCGCTAGCAGTAAGTTGAAAACGCTTCTTTACAGCGGATTTGGTCTTTAATTTAGGCATAATTTTTCCTTATTTTGGTATTTCTAGATTTGCCGGTAATAATTTAGGCATACCAAAGCCATATTACCGATGAAACCTAGATAATAGTTTTTTTATTAATTATTGCAAGTTTTTTTTTAAGGCTTATATACGCACCTTAACATAGATACTATCAGTAAATAAATTTTTAATTAAAACTAAATTAGTTATTGATTTTTTAAGAAAAATTCATATTCTAGGTGTAAATTCAATCTAAAATTAAAATTCTATGAAAAACACTAATTTTTTTGCAGCTCCTACTGATACTAACTTCAAGTTCAATATAAAACATGGGGATGCGGTTAAATTTCATATCCCTGAAGGTAGCAGCGTTGGAGTAAATGCTGAAATGCTCGGATTGCTTGAAACTAGCCCTCATATTAAATTTACATGTAATAAAAATTCAGAATCAGGAAAGAGTTATCAGCCTTTTATTATAAATGATAAGTTAGAGATAACTCCTTTAGGTGATGCACCTATGAATAATATTGTAGAACTCGATTAAATTTTTATTGAGCAAACAACTCTATTATTTTTTTAAGCTATTTGCTATAATGGGAATGCTGAATACATATTAATACTGAAAATGTTCGGACAAAATCCTAAAAGAAGCATATTAAACGGTGATGGTACTAAGTTAGAGGTACAGTCTATTTTTAAGACTATACAAGGGGAGGGCATTTTTGTAGGTTGCCCTGCGATCTTTATTAGGCTTGGGGGATGTAATCTTGCTTGTAATTTTTGTGATACGGAGTTTGAGGATTTTGAGTTAGTAGATATAGATAAGATTTTAAATAAAGTAGAAGGCTTGGTATTAAATTCTAAAAATGAAAAATCAATTAATTTAGTAGTAATAACCGGCGGTGAGCCGATGCGTCAACCTATAGAATTATTATGCTGGAAGTTACTAGACCTGGATTTTAAAGTCCAAATAGAGACTAACGGTACGTTATATCGCTCTTTGCCAAATGAAGTGTCTATAATTTGTTCGCCGAAAGCGGGTAAAAACGGTTATAGTAAAATAAGAGAAGATTTACTGCCTAAAATTAGTGCGGTGAAATTTATCGTTGCTAAAAATATTATGGAATATAGTTTCATACCGGAAGTAGGACAAATAGCTTATAATATACCGGTTTTTATTCAACCTATGGATCAAAACGACCAAAGACTTAATGACGAAAATAATGAGTTAGCAGTAAAATTAGTACTAGAAAGCGGTGCTAGGTTATCTTTACAAACTCACAAATTTTTGGGAATTGAGTAAAGTATATTGGGTATTTTACAAATATGTCTTGAATTTTTTATTACTTACAACTATTATGATCTATTTTAAAGCTAGAGTATTTAGAGAAATGAGTAAAATATTAGAACTTGAAGCGAAATCCCGCACGGAATTCGGTACGGGAGCAGCAAGAGCATTGAGAAGAGAAGGGCGTGTCCCGGCTATTATTTACGGAGCGGGTAAAACACCTGTTAGTATTTCTTTAGAAGAAAAGGAAATAACTAAATATTATAGAAAGCCGGCTTTTATCTCTCAGTTAATTAATTTAACAATTGATAAGAAACAATATAAAGTATTACCGAAAGCTGTGGAGTTGCATCCCGTGACGGATATAGTATGCCATGTGGATTTTGTCTTTTTAGAAGAAAAAGCCCAAAAAATGGAAGTACCTGTAGTATATGAAGGGAAAGAAAGAGCTTTGGGCGTTAAAAGAGGCGGATATTTTAATATAGTCAAAAGAAGAGTTACTTTATTATGTGATGTTAATAATATCCCAAGAAACGTAACTATCGACGTTACCAATATGCCTATTGCTACTTCGCTAAAATCTTCAAAAATAGAATTACCGAAAGGATGTAGTTTTGCTACAAAAAAAGAATTTGTTCTTGCAACGATTATAGGACGTAGAGGAGCAAAAACCGAAGCTGAAGGGGAACAACAAGCCGCTGAAGCAGGGAAGTAACATCGCTCCGGCAGAGGAGACGTTGCATGGGCCGGTTTTTTCGTCATTGCGAGGAGTCGTAGGCGTTGTTGGTTAGCGCGTTTTATGTCATTCCTGCGTATGCGGGAATCCAGTAAAACCTATAAAATACTAGTTTTTTTAGGTTTATTTTGTCAATAATGTGTAGCAATATTAAGGCTTTTTACTGGATTCCCGCATACGCAGGAATGACATTCTGAATGTTCATACACTTCTTCCAAATCATATTTCTTCAAAAATTTTCCATCACATTTATTTTAGGTAAATTATTATGATTCTTGTTATTGGTCTTGGTAATCTGGGAAAAGAGTATCAATATACGAGGCATAATATTGGTTTTATTGCTATAGAGAAAATAGCAGAGCAATATAATTCATCATTTAGTACAAAGAAAAAATTCAATTGCGAGATTGCTGAAAGTACTAAGGATGGACAAAAGATAATTTTTATAAAGCCTACTACTTACATGAATTTATCCGGTAAGTCAGTGATATCGGTGAAAACATATTATAATATCCACCCCGCAAAAATCTTTGTTATTCATGATGATATTGATTTAGAAACAGGTAGAATAAAATTTAAAACGGGTGGCGGTGACGGTGGGCATAACGGTTTAAAGTCGATTGATGGGGTTATAGGTAATAATTATAACCGGATTAGAATTGGAGTCGGTAGACCGCAAAATAATCAGGATATAGCAGATTACGTACTTAATAATTTCTCTAAACCGGAGTATGAAACAGCGTTGCAAGCTATAGATAAAATAGCTAATAATTTTGGTTTGATATTAGAAAATAAGTTAGAGGCATTTAATGTATACCAAAATCGTCATTGCGAGCAGCCGTAGGCTGCGTGGCAATCTCAGGAAATAATAAAAAACTCCTGAGATTGCTTCGTCAATTACTTCGTAATTTTCCTCGCAATGACGGATAAACCGATCCACGCAATAATGCCACGCGGGAACGACATAGAAAGGAAAAATTTATGAAGCAAGATTTTGAAATTGTTTATGCTGATGAAATGGATAGAACTCATAGAACTATAATTATTGAGGCTTTGAACAAAGATGCTAGAGAAAAAAAGGGGTTAGTAGGAGATATTGAATCTTTTTCATTTTCCTGTTTAGATCAGGATAAAAATTTTGTTGCAGGAATTAGCGGTATGAGTTCTTGAGGGGATTTTATATTGATTCACTTTTTGTTAATGAAAATATAAGAAACCAAAATTACGGTACTTTACTAATGCAAAAGGCCAAGGATTTAGCACGTGAATGAGGCTGTAATTTTATTCATCTTGTTACTATGGACTTCCAAGCAAAACCGTTTTATGAGAAACTGGGGTATAAAATTGAATTTGCTATGCACGGTTACGAAAAAGATTCTATAATGTATTATTTACGGAAAAATTTATGACACTAAAACTTGGAATTGTTGGGTTACCGAATGTCGGTAAGTCGACGTTATTTAATGCCTTAACGACAAGCCAGGCTGCGGATGCCGCTAATTATCCGTTTTGTACTATTGAGCCTAATAGCAGCAAAGTTTTAGTGCCGGATGAGCGTTTACATAAACTAGCAAATTTAGCTGGAAGCGGTAAAATTATTCCGTCTTATATTGAGTTTGTTGATATTGCAGGGCTTGTTAAAGGAGCAAGTAAAGGGGAGGGGCTTGGTAATAAATTCTTATCTCATATCAGGGAAGTCGATGCAATACTGCACGTACTGCGTTGCTTTGAAGATGAGGATATAACGCACGTACATAATAAAGTCGATCCGTTACATGACCTCGAGATTATTGAAACGGAGTTAATACTTGCCGATATAGAATCGGTTGAAAAGCGTTTAGCAACAAGTGCAAAACGCTTGAAGTCAGGCGATAAAACAATGGCAGAGCAGATAGAGCCGTTAAAAGAGGTTTATAAAGTACTGGCAGACGGTAAACCTGCAAGAGTATTAAATGAAGCTTTAGGAGTTGATAATTTAAAGCAATTGCAGTTCATTACCTCTAAACCCGTTTTATATGTATGTAACGTACTTGAACAAGATGCCGTTGTCGGTAATGAATTTACAAAATTAGTAGCAGAAAGAGCAAAGAAAGAAAATGCTAAAAGCGTTGTAATTTCTTCAAAAATAGAGGCTGAGATTGCTTTACTTGAAAACATGGAAGAAAAAGAAGAGTTCTTAAAATTTATAGGTTTAGATGAAACAGGGCTTAGTAAAGTCATTAAAGAAGGGTATAATCTCTTAAGCCTTAAAAGCTTTTTTACCATAGGTCCTAAAGAAGCTCATAGCTGGACTTTTAAAGACGGTACACTTGCACCTGCCGCCGCCGGTATTATTCACACCGACTTTGAAAAAGGCTTTATTAGAGCCGAAGTTATCAGCTATGAAGATTATATAAATCTCGGTAGTGAAGCAAAAGCCAAGGAAGTAGGCAAAATGCGTTTAGAGGGTAAAGAATATAAAATGCAGGACGGGGATATAGTACATTTTAGGTTTAATATTTAAATACTTAAAGTATTATTATCCTAGCTTATAGATGTCATTCTCGTACAGGCTTGCTTGCGCGGATAGATAAAACTCACTGTGTCATGCCGTGGCTTGACCACGGCATCCAGTAATTTTAGTATTTTAACTGGACTCCGTGGTTAAGCCACGTGGTGACAACCCATATATTACAACACTTATGAAAATTATTGCAAAAATTTCGGCATGGATGCTTCTATGCGTATTTATTTTATCACCGACCACGGAGACAATTTACGCTTCAGGATTACCGAATTTAACCAAATATTTCGGTATTAACGGCGGTATCACTCAAACTACCTCTACATTATATTTTTTAGGATTTGCTCTTGGTATATTAACACTTGGGAGATTATCGGATATTTACGGCAGGAGGCCTATAGCTTTATTAGGGATTATTATGGCTTTTTCATAGAAGCTCCCTTTATTTTTATTGATAAAATGAAAGTTATACCGTCTTTTTACGGTAAATTAGCATTTTTTTTATCTTTTGCCGCTATCTTTGGAGGGGTTTTAGGAGGGTATTTGATAAAAAAACGCCATATAAACGATAAAAAAGTTATTTGTTTCAGCTAATCAAAGTCTTACAATCGCTATGATATTTGCACCGATGATGATTCATATGGTTGGGCATAATCTACTTATCCCTATGACGCTTCGTTATGCACTGGAGGATTATGCTAAAGTAACAGGTATTGTGGCCGGCTCAATATTCGGTGCAATATACTACGTAGTTATCGCTGCTGTAACTTATTTGGTTTCTAAAATACACGGCGAAACGATAAGCAATTTTGCTTTATTATGCTTCGTTTTAAGTATTAGCTCTGCTATTTCGTTTTACTGTATTTGGGTTTTATATAAGAAAAAGTCAAGCATTCCTAACTAAAAACAGGTGTTGTCATTGCGAGCAGCTGTGGGCGTTGTTGCATGGCTCGTTTAATGTCATTCCCACGAAAGCGGGAATGACATTAAGAATTTTTAATTTCTCTCTTTATTAGGGAGGCAAAAGAATATTATGCTACAATCTCATTATAACCTGGTACATCATCTGTATGCTCTTCACCCTCAAGAGTAATATCCTCTTTTAAGGCTTCCATACTACAACTACTAAATACATCAAGGTTATTCTGCTCGCTTTGCCATTTTAAACTAGCTTTTTCAAAACTGACAATACACTCTTTAATTTCTTCTAATGTATAATTTTCTGCTTTCTGTAAAAAGTTATCTATATCGTTTTTTAACGTTGGATTCTGCTCACTAAATGCATTGAAAAATTTCTTAATGCCGGTTAATAATTCTTCTTTTTCATACTCTGTATCTTCTTCAAAACCTTCATCATCAGAGTCTAGAGCTTGAGCTATCGGTTTATTAATTGCCTCTTTATTGTTTTCTATATTCTCTTCTTCTTCAAAGCCTTCATCTATCAAATCTACAGTTTGATTAGTCGCTTGTTCTTTATGTAAATTATCAAGCAAGTTATCGCATAATTTTTGAATTAATTCGTTATTCTCCTGCACATATTTACGTCCTATTTCTTCTAATCTTTCAATATTTTTAGGACTTGCATCATCTAAACTTGCAGTCTTTTTAGTAATAGGTAATCCTATTTCAAAAAATTCATCTTCTCCTGGTAAATCATTTTTAACCTCGATAGTGGAAGAATTTTCCATATTGTTCATAAGTCTGCTTACTAATTTTCCTTTCACAAGCCAACCTATTACTCCGTCAAAGCCGATTTTAGGTATGGCACTCGTAGGTTCGATGTCATTACTGAAATTGAATGCACAAACCATAGTATTGTCTAATATCTCTTTCTGCTCTTCACGTGTGAGGGTTTTCTCTTCGCGTATATGATTTTGCTCTTTATGTATATAACCTTTTTTAAGCAACTTTAAAACTTCATTTGCCGGTCTGTTAGCATCGAGTCCCCCATCTGCATATGCATAAGGAGTACCTGAAGCATAATCATATCCTTGCACGGCCGCTTGATCCATAATAGGTTTAAAATATGTAGGTGCCGCTGTTGTTGCAAGTAATACGTCTTTTACCCTAACATGAGGGCTATAACCGTGAAAGCTGTCAAAAATTGCTAATTTTCCACCGTTAGTAGTCAAATCATTTACTGGAATAACAAGGCGGGAAGTAGTATTGTCCATTCTATTATCGCCTAAATATTTTTCTAATAATTCTTTTAAAGGCTTCTGACTATATTTATGAGTAAATAACTGCTTAACTGAACCTAAGGAAGTATCAGGAAATATATCACTTGCACTCGACTTAAATATCTCAAGGGCTTTTCTAGCACTATATTTTGCTTCTTTTGAACCTGGTTCTTTCGGAATTGTTAATAATGCAGCGATAAGACCACCGACACTAGTACCGGAAATAATAGGAAATAGTTCAGAAATAGATTTTCCTGTTCTCTCCTCGATTTCTATAAGTACCATTAACTCGGATATACCTTTAATTCCACCGCCGGAAAGTGCAAGTACTCTATTAGTTTTTGCATTATCAATTTTTTCTGCCATAACAATACCGTAAAGATTTACATTGTGCGGCAATATATAATAAAAGTTAATAATTGTCAATAAATTTATCCATATAAACTTAATAAAATTTAACCTATAAAATAAAATTGTAACTATTAGTAAAGAAGACTTGATTAATAATTAATATTTTAGTATATAGCTAAGATTATAACTATAATGGTATAAGATATGCTTAAATCTAGTGATTATGACATCGACCCTAAGTTATGATGAAGTAAATAAAATGATGCCATCAGTAATGAAAGATTTAGATAATATTGAAGATAATAATGGCTTATGGAAAAAAAGAACTATTGAAGTATCTTGCAAAAAATGAAAGAGTTAAAGCGTTAGCATTCATGGATTGTTTTGAAGGAAATACAGGAAAACTTTAAAGATTAAGGATATAGTAAACTATAACCTTAAGGATATTGAAAGTGCATCTACTACCTTTACAGGGCATAATATAGATGACTTATCCTATACAAATGACTCGTATAATCTTAATGAAATTGCAAATACTTTACTGGGATTTATAAAAATATACTTTCCTGATAATTAAAACCTTAATTCTACTATAAATAATGCCGCTAAAATATATTAACTTTGATAGTTCTTCTGATGAGGACTCAAAAGAAAATTGTACTTCGCCTCAACATCTTGATTTTTTACTTAGAAATATACTAAATATTAATTATATAAGTACTTCTGAAGGATTAAAACTTAGACTCGGTTTAATATTACATAATTTAGCCGATAGATTTTTTAAATATTCTACTATTAGAAATATTTATAAGAAAATTAAATCTGAAATATTAACCTTAGATAATGATTATTATGAAGAAAATTTTAATATTATCAAAACTGTTTTTAATAAACATTTTAATAAATTATTTAAAGATGAGAACAAAGAAAATATCAATGATACGGATTATCAAAAGCTATTGCATTTCGTATTTAATCCAAATTGCTCTATTCCTAAGATATTTACTTTAAACAAGAATATTACTGCTGATCATGTCAAAAGAGTATTATTAGAAGAATTGCAAAATAGTAATATCAACTTAAAAAGCACAAGTAAGAACCCATTTTTACAATACATAATTCTAAAGGATTTTTAGCTTTTGCTGAAATGATTGGCAGGAACAATAAAAATCAGTTAAAGCACCGGGTTTTAGAAGAAACAAACAGTGATTTATCTACTAATATGAAGATAGCAAATACTAAAGAAGAAACTTTTACAATTAATCATATAGTACATTATAAAACCGGTAATGTACAAACAGATGTACCGGGCTTAGGAAAATATGGTGAAATTTTATCTAAATTTGAGCAAGAACACGAATATAAATGTGCTATTATAAAACGCATATTTGAAGTTGTACATGCTAAAGAATCGACGCAAAATATAGAAGAATTACCACGAAAACTAAATTACTTTGCTGAAAAGTTGACACATTTGCTATTTATAGTTGAGATGCATAGAAATAATACAACCTTATTTACAGCTCCAATGTTTCTAGAACTTATTGATAAAAGTAGTATATTTTTATCAGATAAGGAGTTTTTTCCTATGTTTGTACCACATACTATTGCTCAAATAAGGGGTATACTTAAAAACTATAAATATGTGTTACCAAATTCCTGTCCAATAGATTATGACACTACAAATGTACAAAACGGCAATCTATTACTTGTCAAAGAAGGTAATATATTAATAGAATGGCTTAGTGAAAAATTAAATAATTATAAATTAGCAAATATAGCACTGGTATTTGATACTTTAGCTTTAATACAAAATTATAAAAACAAAAATAAATATAGATAATATCAAAATCAATGACATCAAACATTTTTTAGAAAAAGTTAATAAACTAGAACATTGCCCTACAGATTTGCTAAATTCACTAAATAAAAATTTAGCTGCTTTAGTTTGTAAAGCAGGAGAACATAATTTAAAGTTCACAAAAACTAAACTTCTTGAAAAAAAGGAATTTCCTCAAGGGTTAAAGGATTTAATTGAAATAACTTATTGTGAATTTACTGGAAGCTTAAAAAATATTGAAGAGTTTTTAGCTTAAAAACAAGCATCTCGCAAGAAAGAAATCAAAAAAATATTACCCGAAATTCTACAAATTTTATGTGATAAAATAAAAGAATGGTATGACATTGATGCACCTGAATATATTACAAGTACTAAGACAGTAGAAGAACAAGTATTAAAAGATATTACCTTAAAATTTAATCAAACTATTTCTCCTAGCTCGTCTAGAAAGAGATTAAAACTATCCCTTGCTAAAAAAAGAGATATATATAATGAAAATGATGATGATAGTAATCAAGCTTTGGAAACAACTGATATGGATGTAAAAACAACTGCTATAGACGATAGTATGAAAAAATATTTTAAACTAATGGGAGAACATACTAATACTATATACGATTAAAAACAGTATTAATATTATAGTCTTTTTGAGGTCCTAGAACTTGGTAGCTAAGAGTAAAAGAATCAGGATTTAAAAATATATAGGTAGCATTATATTGATCGCTGTCGCATAAGTGACTACCTACAGCTTTTATACTCTTTTGCTTTGAAGAATTGTTTTTGCAAAACTTCGGAGGACTCGCATGCTCACCTATTAAGTATAGGCTGTGTGTGCTCGCTCCTCGTTTTACATTCCAATTCTCCAAATCATTTGAGTATACACTATCCGTATCAACAAATTTTAATTGATAAAATAAGCTATTTGCAGGAGCAATAAAATATTTTGTAATATTATTATTCTTAAAAATGTATCTATATTCTTTATTAGCGTGGATTTGATAATCGTAGTCGTTATAGTGAATTTGCAATTCCTCTTTATAGATTAATTCATTTAAACTTTCAGATAGGAAATATGCTACCCCCTCACCGTAACCATAATTATCTATAATTCTGTTAATCCGGTATTTTCCGGATAATCTTGAAAAAAGTTCTTTTACTGAATTGTTTTTTGAGAGCATTTGGTATATATCTATGTCATTCCTGCGCAGGCTTGCTTGCGTGGATCGAAAAACCCGTTCAATGTTATACCGTGGCTTGACCATGGTATCTAGAAAACAACTAAAAATACTAATATTATTAGTATTTTTAACTGGATCCCGCGATCAAATCGCGGGATGACAGAGATGGAAGTGAGCCATGCAACAAAGTCAGCTTGACCACGGTATGATATTTAGTTCTGCAATATTTTCATTAGCAAATTAATCTCTTCGCGTAATTCTATATCGTTTTTCAGTAATTCTTCTACTTTCTTAATAGCATGCATAACCGTCGTGTGGTCTTTTTTACCGAATTTTTTACCGATATCTGCAAGGCTTTTCAGCGTTAATGCTTTACTAAGATACATAGCTATTTGACGCGGTCTTGCAACTTCTCGTAATCTCCGCGACGAAGACATATCGGATAACTTAATATTATAACGACTAGCTACCTTTTTCTGAATATCTTCAACGGTAATTATTCTTTCATTAGAACGTAATAAATCTCTTAAAATATTTTGTGTATTTTCGAGTGTAATTTCTTTTAAAGTAAAATTAGAATGAGCAATCACCTTATTTAACGCTCCTTCAAGTTCTCTAACGTTTGAAACGATTTTAGATGCTAAAAAATCAATTACGTCTTTCGGTATTTTAACACTCATCTGCTCAATCTTAGATTCTAGAATGCCGAGTCGCAGCTCATAAGTAGTGCTATGAACGTCGGCAACTAAGCCCCATCCAAGACGAGATTTTATCCGATCTTCAATATTATCTAAATCTGAAGGCGACCTATCACAAGAAATAACCATTTGACGGTTATTATCAATCAATGTATTAAAAGTATGGAAAAATTCTTCCTGCGTACTATCTTTACCGCAAATAAATTGAATATCATCAATCATTAACACATCAACTGAGCGAAATTTCTCTTTAAACGAGATTACTTCTTTGTTACGCAGAGCTTTAACAAACTGATACATAAATTTTTCTGCCGACATGTATATCACTTTGCGGTTTGGGTTATTCTGCTTGATATACCAACCGATTGCATGCATTAAATGAGTTTTACCAAGCCCTACGCCGCCATATAGAAAAAGCGGATTAGACTCAGAAACCGCACCTGATGATTCCGCAACTGCTCTTGCTGCTGCATAAGCTAGCTCATTTGGGGCTCCAACCACAAAATTATCGAAAGTAAAACGTACATCAAGGGTTGAAAAGATATTTGCTGAATTAAGTTCACTGCTGCCGATATCGGCAAAAGTCTTAGTAGGTAATTCTATAACTGTTTGGGTTGTTCCAGGTAACTCTTTAGTAATTATTTCAATTGATTTAATGGTATTATTATAATGTTGAAATAGTTGCAATATGACCATAGAGTACTTGGATTTTATCCAATCTCTAACAAAGTTAGTAGGTGCACAAAGAATAACGGTATTTAATGAAGATTCTATAAAATTGACTTTACTAAACCAGCTATTATACAGAGTTTCACCGTAATGATTGTAAAGATCTTGAGCCACGTGACTCCAGACATTTACATAATTATCACCTTGATCCGTTAAAATTATTTGATTAGTACTCAC